>JBFWTJ010000010.1:0-24628 GCA_050247895.1 Acidimicrobiia bacterium | reverse complement strand
GAGGCGGAGCTCGCCGAGCTGCGGCGCTCGACCGAGCGGATCGAGGCCTTCATCGAGCGGGTGCTCCGGCCGATCCGACGTCTCAGGGGTCGCGGGGGAGAGCCCGTTCGTTGACGGACGGTACGGCGGGGTCGCCCGCCCCGGTTCCCCGGCCCCCGCGCCTGGTGGTGGTGTCGGCGCACTTCCCCCCCGACTTCGTCAGCGGCGGGACCCTGGTGCCCGATCGGCAGGCCCGGGGCCTGCGCGACCGGGGCTGGGACGTGTCGGTGTACGCCGGCGCCCTGGGAGGCGACCGCCCGCCCCTGGAGGCGTGGGACGAGCAGGTCGACGGCCTGCCGGTCCGCTGGATCTCCATCGGTGCCTTCATCGGCTGGTCCGACCCCCGCAACTACGACAACCCCGACGTCGTCGCCGACTTCTCGCGCCACCTCGAGGCCCGGCGGCCCGACGTCGTGCACCTCCACTCCCTGCAGACCCTGGGCGGGGGGATGGTCGAGGCGGCGGCGCGCTCGGGCGCGGCCACCGTGGTGACCATGCACGACTTCTGGTGGTGGTGCGGCCGGCTGTTCCTGGTCGACAAGGGCTGGTCCCCGTGCTCGCCGGTGGTCGACGCCGGCGTGTGCGACTGCGAGGGCGGTCGGGACTGGCTGGCCGAGCGGCTGGCCGTGCTCCACCCGGCCCTGGCCCGGGCCGACCTGGTCCTGGCGCCCTCGGCCGCCGCGGCCGAGGTCTTCGCGGCCACCGGCGTGCCCTCCGACCGCCTGGTGGTCGACGAGAACGGCCTGCCCTCGGTGCCCGCCGTCGCCCCCCGGTCCGAGCCGCCCGAGCGGGTGCGGTTCCGCTACGCCGGCGGCTGGAACCCGATGAAGGGCGTCCACGTGCTGCTCGACGCGGCCGAGCGCCTGGCCGCCGACCGCCCCGGGGGGTGGGAGCTGGTCGTCCACGCCGACGCGAGCCGGGTCCTGCCCGACCGGACCGGACCCCTGCCCGGTCCGGTCCGGCTGGCCGAGCCCTTCGCCCACGGCGAGCTCGACGGGGTCCTGGCCGCGACCGACGTCCTGGTCGTCCCCTCGCTCATGCGCGAGTCGCACTCCCTGCTCACGCGGGAGGCCCTGCTGCGCGGGGTGCCGGTGGTCTGCTCGGACTCCCTCGGTCCCGAGTCGGTGGTGCACCCGGGCCGCAACGGCCTGGTCGTCCCGACCGGCGATGCCGGCGCGCTGGCCGTCGCCCTGGCCTCGATCGTGGACGAGCCTGCCGTCCTGCCGGGCTGGTCGGCCGCCGCGGTCGGCGTCGAGGTGCGCACCGAGGAGGAGCAGATCGACGGCCTCGACGGCCGGCTCCGGGACCTGCTGGCCGCCCGGCCCGTGGCCCGGCACGCCGGGGGCGGCGAGGGCACCGTGCGCCGGGTGCTCTTCGTGGTGGGCATCGAGGGCGCGCCGCTGCGCTACCGGGCCCGGCTGGCCGCGGAGGCGCTGGGCCTCCACGGGGTCGAGGTGGAGGTCCGCCACTACCGCGACGCCCAGGTGCGGTCGCTGGCCGGGTGGGCCGACGCGGTGGTCGTCTACCGGGTGCCGGCCACCGTGCAGGTCCTCGACCTGCTGGCCGAGGTCAAGGCCCGCAAGCCGGCCGTCCCGGTCCTCTTCGACGTCGACGACCTGATCTTCGATCCCGACCTGGCCGCGGAGATCCCCGCCCTGCGCGTGCTGCCACCGGACGAGGCCGCGCTGTGGCTGGACGGGGTCCGCCGCTACCGCACCACGATGGAGGAGGCCGACGCGTTCGTGGGGAGCACGGCCGCGCTGTGCGCCCACGCCGAGGCGGCGGTCGGCCTGCCCGCGCACCGGTGGGCCAACGGGGTGGGCCTGCTCCTGGCCCGGCGCAGCGACGTCGAGCTCCGCCGGCCCCGCCGGCCCGGTCCCCGGCGGGTCGGGTACCTGAGCGGCACCACGACGCACGACCGCGACTGGGGCCACGTCGAGGCCGAGGTCCTCGGGGTGCTGGACCGCCACCCCGACGTCGAGCTGTGGCTGGGTGGGCACCTCACGCCGTCGGACGCGGTGGAGCGGCTCGGGCCCCGCCTGCGGCGGATCCCCATGACCGACTGGCGCGACCTGCCGGCGATCATCCGAGACCTCGACGTGAACCTGGCTCCCCTCGAACCCCTGGGACGGTTCAACGAGGCCAAGAGCGCGATCAAGTGGCTGGAGGCCGCCCTGTGCGCCACCCCGACGATCGCCGCGGCCACCGAGCCGTTCCGCGAGGTGGTCGAGCCGGGCGTCAACGGGGTGCTGGCCGGCGAGCCGGCCGAGTGGGGCCGGGCCCTCGAGGAGCTGCTGGGCGACGCCGCGCTGCGGACCCGGCTCGGGAACCGGGCCCGCCGCGACGCCCTGCTCGGGCTCTCGCCCCACCGCCAGGGCGAGCGCTACCTGCGGATCCTGCGCGAGGCCCGGGCCGCGGTGGCCGCCGGCCGGGTCGAACGGGCCTCGGACTGGGTGCCCGTGGCACCTGACGAGCCCTGGGAGGACCGCCCCCTCGAGCCCTACGAGCTCGCCCCCGTGCCGTCGCCGCCGGACGAGGACCCGGGCCCCGAGCCCCGGCGGGTGCGCGCCCGGCGGGCGGCGGCTCGTCGCGTCGGGGCCACCGCCGAGGTATGGGACGCCCAGGGCACGCGCGCCGCGGTCCGCCACGCCGGCCAGGTGCTGGGCGACGACGCCCGGCGCGTCGCCGCGGCGCTGCGGCGCCGGTGGACCGGGGGGCGGGCGTCGTGACCGCCCTGGAAGGCGGGGCGGGGCGGTCGTGCCCGGTGCCCGGGTGGTCGGTCGGCTCGTCGTTACGCTCCGGCAGGTGGTGATGCGAGTCCTCGACCCCCTCTTCGGCCAGCGCGACCTCTACGTGAACCTCACGTTGCGGGAGCTGCGGGGCAAGTACAAGCGGTCGGCGCTGGGCTGGGCCTGGTCGCTGCTGAACCCGTTGGCCACCATGGCCATCTTCTCGGTCGTGTTCCGCTTCTTCCTCAAGGTGGAGATCCCCGCGGGCGACCCCAGCGGCCTGCACGTCTTCGCCTTCTTCCTGCTCTGCGGGCTGCTGCCGTGGAACGCGGCGTCGGCGGGCATCACCGGCGGGATGGGCTCGCTGCTCGGCAACGCCAACCTCATCAACAAGGTCTTCTTCCCCCGGGAGCTGCTCGTCGCGGCCAACACCACGTCGGTCTCGATCTCGCTGCTCATCGAGCTGGGCGTGCTCGTCGCGGCCCTGCTCGTGGCGGGCAGCATGGTGCTGCCCTGGCTCCCGCTGGTCGCTCTGGTCGTGGTGGTCCAGGCCCTGTTCGTGTACGGGCTGGCCCTGCTGCTGTCGGTCGCGGCCGTGTACTTCCGCGACATCCAGCACCTCGTGGGCATCGCCCTCCAGCTCTGGTTCTACGCCACGCCGATCGTCTACCCGCGGGCGCTGGCCGTCGACGCGCTGGCCGACCAGCCGCTGCTGCGGTGGCTCTACGAGGCCAACCCGATGCTGCGCTTCGTGGCCATCTACCGCGACGTCCTCTACGACCTGCGTGGCCCCGAGCTGGGCGACGTGCTCGCCGTGCTGGCGGCCACGGTGGTGAGCCTGGCCGTGGGCCTGGCGGTGTTCCGCCGCCTCGAACCCCGCCTGGCCGAGGAGCTGTGATGGGTGACGTCGCCGTCGAGGTCTGCCAGGTCTCCAAGCGGTTCCGGCTCTACCACGACCGCAACCAGAGCTTGAAGGCCGCGGCCATGCGGGGTCGCCGAGCCCGCTACGAGGAGTTCTGGGCCGTGCGCGACGTGTCGCTGGAGATCCCCGCCGGTTCGACGTTCGGGTTGATCGGCGAGAACGGGAGCGGCAAGAGCACCCTGCTCAAGTGCATGGCCCGGATCCTGCGGCCCGACTCGGGCCACATCCGCACCCGGGGGAAGGTCAGCGCCCTGCTCGAGCTCGGCGCCGGCTTCCACCCCGAGCTGTCGGGGCGCGACAACGTGTTCCTCAACGGCTCCATCCTCGGCCTGTCCCGGCGGGAGATCGAGCGGCGGTTCGACGACATCGTGGGCTTCGCCGGCCTCGACCGCTTCATCGACACGCCGGTCAAGAACTACTCGTCGGGGATGTACGTCCGGCTCGGCTTCTCGGTGGCCATCAACGTGGAGCCCGACGTGCTGCTCGTCGACGAGGTCCTGGCCGTGGGCGACGAGCAGTTCCAGCGGAGGTGCGCCGAGAAGTTCGCCGAGCTGCGGGCCGACGGCCGGACCATCGTGGTCGTCTCGCACTCGCTGGGCAGCGTCCAGTCGATGTGCGACCGGGTCGCCTGGCTGGACCACGGCGTGCTCAAGGAGGTCGGCGACGCCCACGACATCGTGGACGCCTACCTCGGCTCGGTCCAGGTCGACCAGGGTGCCCCGGCGGCGGAGGGGGCCCGGTGGGGCTCGGGCGAGGCCCGGATCGAGCGGGTCGAGGTCCTCGGCGCCGACGGCGTGGCGACGACGACGATCCGCACCGGCGACGCGGTGACGTTCCGCCTCCACTACCGGACCGACGAGCCGATCTCCCGGCCGGTGTTCGGCCTGTCGATCCACGCCCTCGACGGCACGGTGATCACCGGCCCCAACACCGGCGACGCCGGCCTGGTCCCCGAGGTGGTCGACGGCGCCGGCCACGTCGACCTGGTCGTGCCCCGCTTCCTGCTGCTCCCGGGGACCTACGACCTCTCCAGCGCCGTCACCGACCGGGCCGTCCTGCACGTCTACGACTTCCGGACCCGGGCGCTGCGCTTCGACGTCCTGCCCGGCACGCCGCACGAGAGCTTCGGCGGGGTCACCTCCCTGGGCGGCGAGTGGCACCTCGACGTGCTCGAGCGGGGTGAGGGGGGTTGAGCGCCGGCGGCGGACGCCGCATCGTCGTCGCCACGGCCGACACCCTCGGCCCCCGCATGGCGGGTCCGGCGATCCGCGCCCTGCACATCGCCCGGGCGCTCGCCGCCGAGCACCGGGTCGAGCTGGTCACCACCGGTCCGTGCGAGCTGACCGAGCCGGGCCTGGAGGTCCTCCACGTCGACGAGGGCGGGCTGCGGGCCGCGCTCGACCGCTGCGACGTGTTCATCCTCCAGGGGTGGATCATGGCCGGGCGGCCCTGGATCGTGGCCTCGGACAAGGTCCTGGTCTGCGACGTCTACGACCCGATGCACCTCGAGCAGCTCGAGCAGTCCCGTGAGGCCGGGCCGGAGGGCTGGCGCCGGGCCGTCCACGGTGCCATGGCCGCGCTCAACGAGCAGCTCCGCCGGGGCGACTTCTTCGTCTGCGCCAGCGAGAAGCAGCGCGACCTGTGGCTGGGGCACCTCGGCGGGCTGGGCCGCATCAACCCGGCCACCTACGAGGCCGACGGGACCCTCCGCCGCCTGATCGACGTCGTGCCCTTCGGGGTGGGCGACGAGCCCCCGGTCAAGGGCGCCCCGGCGATGCGGGGCGTGCTGCCAGGGGTCGACGCGTCGAGCCGGGTCATCCTGTGGGGCGGCGGCGTCTACAACTGGTTCGACCCGCTCTCGCTGGTGCGGGCGGTGGATCGGCTGCGCCACCGCCACCCCGAGGTGCGCCTGGTGTTCATGGGCCTGCGCCACCCGAACCCGACGATCCCCGAGATGCGGATCGCCGGCGAGACGCGCGCCCTGGCCGACGAGCTGGGCCTGTCGGGCACCTTCGTCCACTTCAACGAGGGCTGGGTGCCCTTCGACCGGCGGCAGGACTTCCTGCTCGAGGCCGACGTCGGGGTGAGCACCCACTTCGACCACGTCGAGACGGAGTTCTCCTTCCGGACCCGGATCCTGGACTACCTGTGGGCCGGGCTGCCGATCGTGGCCACCGACGGCGACTCCTTCGCCTCGCTGCTCACCGAGGCCGGCGCGGGCCAGGTGGTGCCGGCCGAGGACGTGGACGCCCTGGAGGCGGCCCTGGAACGGCTCCTGACCGACGACGAGCTGGCGCGGTCCCAGGCGCAGGGCAGCCGTGCCCTGGGTGAGGCGCTGCGCTGGCAGAGGGTCCTCGAGCCGCTGCTGGCCTTCTGCCGTGCCCCGGCGCGTGCACCCGACCTGCTCGACGACCTGCTCTGCGAGCTGGCCCGCACCGACCTGGTCGTGGTCACCAGCACCCGGTCGCGCCTGCGCCACGACTGGTACGCCTTCTGGCACATCCTGGGCCAGGAGGGCGTGCGGGGCATCGCGGCCCGCGCGCTCAAGCGGGTCCGCCGGCTGGCCGATCGCTTCTCGGGCCGCGCGCGCCGGTGAGGGCCGGACGGCTGCGGCCCGATGGTCGAAGCCGGGCGCCGCGGGGTAGCGGTGCCGGGTCAACGGGAACGCATCCGCCGGACGCACGGGGCCGAGGGCCGCGGCGGACGACGGGCGCGGCGACGGAGAGGACGGATCGACAGTGTTCGACGTGACGACGTGGCAGCCGCCGACCGGCCGGGCGGCCGATCCGCCCCGGCGTCGCCGAGGACCACGGCTGGTCGCCGCCCTGCTGCTCGTCGCCGGTGTCGTCGCCCCCGGGGTGGCCGCCGCGCCGCCGGCGGCCGCGGCGAGCCCGTCGCTCACGCTGACCGGCCACGGCTGGGGCCACGGGAGGGGGATGGGCCAGTACGGCTCCTACGGCTACGCCGTGGACCACGGCTGGCGCCACACGCAGATCCTGGACCACTTCTACGGCAACACCCAGATGGGCTCCCTGGGCGACGTCGCCATCCAGGTCGACCTCAACGCCTGGATCGGCCGGCGCCTGCTGGTCACCTCGGACCAGGCCTTCGCCGTGGGCACCGTGCCCATGGGTGCGGGGACCCTGGCCGAGGTGTTCAAGGACACCGACGGCGTCTGGAAGGTGCAGACCTGGTACCGCACCGACCCGTGCGGCAAGAGCGTTGACTCGTACGGGCCCTATGAGGTCGGCACCCCGCAGGTGGTCCTTTCCGAGGCGTCCGGCGACGACCTGGCCCGGATGCTGTCGGTGTGCGAGTCGGCCGGTCGGCGGGCCTACCGGGGCACGCTGGGCATGGCCGAGTACGGCGGGGCCACCCACGTCGTCAACGAGCTGCCCATCGACCAGTACCTGCGGGGCGTGGTGCCCCGGGAGTCGCCCGCCTCCTGGGGCGACGCCGGCGGCGTGGACCCGGGCACGGGCCTGCCCCGGGGCATGCAGTCGCTGATGGCCCAGGCCGTGGCGGCCCGCTCCTACGCCTGGGCCGAGGACCGGCCCGGCCCGTGGCGGACCTGCGACACGGCGTCGTGCCAGGTGTACTCGGGCGCCGGGCTCAACGGGACGCGGCTGGAGGACCACCGGACCGACCAGGCCGTCGCCCTGACCGCGGGCGAGGTCCGGGTCCGCAACGGCACGGTCATGCGCACCGAGTTCTCCTCCTCGACGGGTGGTTGGACCGCCGGGGGCACGTTCCCCGCCGTCCAGGACCTGGGCGACGTCCGCTCGCCCCGCCACGACTGGACGACCACGGTGTCCGGGGCCGCCATCGAGGCCGCCTACCCGACCATCGGCTCGTACACCGGCTTCGAGGTGACCCAGCGCAACGGGTTGGGCCAGGACGGCGGCCGGGTCCTCCAGGTGCGGGTGTGGGGCACGACCCGGTCGGTGGTCGACACCGGCGACAACTTCCGGCGCAAGCTGAACCTGTTCTCCGACTGGTACAGCCCGGTCGGGCCGAGCCAGCTGGTCTGGTACGGCCGCCAGGCGCCGGGCGCGGGCCAGCCCGAGCTGACCGTGCCCTTCGGGGGCCCCTCGGCGCTCCCGCTGGGCTGCGACCTGGCCGGGGACGGGACGGCGCGCGACGGGGTCACGATCTACGACGGCGACACGTTCTACGCCCGGGCCACGCCCTCGGGCGGCGCCCCCGAGGTGGTGGCCCGCTACGGGGCGCCCGGCTACGTCCCGGTGTGCGGCGACTGGGACGGCGACGGCGTCGACGGGATCGGCGTGTACGTGGCGGGGATCTGGTACCTGCGCCAGACCGCCACGCCGGGACCGCCCGACGTCGCGGTGTACTACGGCTACGCCGGGGCGATCCCGGTGGTCGGCGACTGGGACGGCGACGGCGTCGACGGGATCGGCGTCTACGACGGCGGGGCCTGGTACCTGCGCCAGACCGCCACGCCGGGGGCACCCCAGGTGACCGTGTCGTACGGGATGCCCGGCTACGTGCCCGTGGTCGGTGACTGGGACGGCGTCGGTGGCGACGGGATCGGCGTGTACGTCGACGGGGCCTGGTACCTGCGCCAGACGTCGTCGCCGGGCGCGGCCCAGGTCACCTTCGCCTACGGGGCCAAGGGCATGCGCCCGGTCGTCGGGAACTGGGACGGCACCGGCGGCGACGGCATCGCGGTGACCGCCCCGGGCTGACGTCCACGCTGCGCGGTCCGGGAGGGCGCCGTGGCGCGGCTCAGATGCCGAACGGCCGGGGGCGGACGTAGGTGTTGGCCAGCGGGTAGTCGCCCGGCTCGCCCCACGCCTCGACCCGCATCCGGCCCGAGCCGCTCTGGAGGATGAAGTAGGTGCCGGGCGACTGCTGCCGCCAGACGGAGACCCTATCGGGGGTGGGCGGGGCGGCGGTCGGCCACCCGGCGCAGGCGCTCCATGACCGCCCGCTTGGCCCGGATGAGGCGCAGCTCGCGCTCGCTCAGCGCTGCCGCGACGGCGATGGCCGGGACGGCCACCTCGCCGTCGGTGGACGGCGGGTCCTCCGGGGCCAGGGCGGCCCGGGCCCGGGCGATCGAGGCGGCCTGGCGGGCCCGGCGCTCGTCGGCGGGCCGCGCGTCGTCGAGGCGGACCAGCCGGGCGAAGAACTCGATCTCCCCGGGTCGGGTGGCCGCGAACGAGCCGAGCTCGAACGGCGGGAGCAGGTCGACGCCGGCCAGCCGGTCGAGGATGCCCAGGAACGACGCCGGGGTGAAGACCCAGGCGTGCACGTCGTGGTAGTCGGACGAGTCGGCCGCGGCCCGGGTCCGCTCCAGGGCCTCCACGTCCCGCAGCGGCTCGGCGGGCGGCGGCGCGGCGCCGGCCCACAGGGCGGCCGCGTCGACCTGGTCGTAGTGGGTCCAGAAGTCGAACGTCGCCGCCAGCGACGGCCGCCGGCGGCCGCTCAGGTGGGCGTCGACCACCTCGCTCACGTCGGTCACCCGCCGGCGGGCGTCGAAGCAGAAGCGCTTGTCCGGCACGGCGAGCGAGAGCGAGCCGCCCGGGCGCAGGACGGCGGCCAGCTCGGCCAGCCAGCCGACCAGGTCGGGCACGTGCTCGACCACGTGCGAGGCCACCACGTAGTCGACCGTGGCGCCCTCGCCGGCGACCTCGTCGAGCTCGCGGCGCAGGCCCCGGTCGGTCCAGACGACGTCGACGTCGACCATGTCGACCACGGCCGGGTCGTCGGCGTACTTGGCCCGCAGGTCCTCGGTCGAGGCGTGGTCCACGTGCAGGACGTCGCGGTCGACCGGCACGACCGGGTTGTGCAGGGCACCGATCTCCAGGCCCCGGCCGTGGTCGACGTCGAGCCCGTCGAGGATCCGTGCGTAGCGGTCCATCCCGGTCACCTTCTCACAGGTAGAAGCGGTCCAGGAGCGCGCCGACGGCCAGGAGGTGGACCCACGCCGCCACCGCGACGAGGGCGACGAGCACGCCCCGCTCGGCCCGCGGCCCACCGAACCGGCCCGCGGCCAGCGCCAGCACGGCCAGGCCGGCGGGGACCACCATCAGCGCGTAGCGGCCCGACAGGATCAGCCCGCCCGTGCGCAGGTAGTAGGAGAGCTCGATGTAGTGGAGGAGCGCCAAGGTGGCCGCCACCGCCGTCCCGCAGACCACGACCTTGGCCAGCCGCTCGGCCTCGGCGCCCTCCCAGCCGACAACGGGGACCCGCCGGCCCACGAGGTCGACGGCGGTGGCCACCAGCCAGCAGCCCACCAGGGCCAGGGCGGCCCAGGTGAGCCAGGACAGCGCGCTCATGGCCCGGGGCGAGATCGGCGTGTCGGTCCACGAGACCGTGGCCCAGAGCCGTTGCACCCAGGTCAGCTGGATCAGCTCGTAGCCCCGCTGGGTCAGCACGTGCAGGTAGGTGCCCACCGTGCGGTGGCCGGGCAGGACGCCCTCGTCCTCGACGGTGACCATCGGGATGCCCCGCAGGGCGGCCAGCGCCACCCAGGCCCCGAAGGTCGCCACCACGCCGGCCCCGGCCCGCACCACGTCACCCGCCCAGCGGCGCCCGGTGCCCCCGGCCCGCAGCCGCCCGACCAGCCAGGCCACCAGCAGCACGGGGCCGAAGGCGGCCAGGAACGGCTTGGCCAGCAGGCCCGCGCCCAGCGCCACGCCGGCCAGCCACGGCTGCCACCGCCCACCCGGGCGCAGCGCCAGGTCCAGGGCGACCAACGTGCACAGGGCGCCGGTGGCGAGGGCGGCGGCGTCGTTGTTGACCGCGGCCGCGCCCTGGGCCCAGGTCGGGACCGAGGTCACGGCCAGCGCCAGGGCGATCGCCGGTCCGTCGGCGTCGAAGAGCCGCCGGCCGATGCCCACGACCAGCGCCGCGGTGAGCACGCCCAGGGCGACGCTCCACAGGCGCATGGCCCCGAGCACGTCGAAGAACCCTCCGGGCGCCGCGGCGTAGGCGGCCGCGGCACCGAGGTAGTAGGGGGGCGCGTAGCCGGCGGCCGGGTTGCCACCGCCCCCGCTCCGCGGCGACAGCCCGTCGGGTCCGGCCTCGTCGGGACCGGCCGACCCGGAACCGAACCGGGGCCGGTCACCGGGTGGCGACGCCGTCTGGTTGGTCAGCTCCATGGCGGCGCGCAGGCGCTCGCTGAAGGCCGGCAGGCCCTCGACCTGCTCGTCGCGGCGGGGGATGCCGTGCTGCTCGGCGACGAACTGGGCGTAGGCGACGTGGGCCGGTTCGTCGGCCGCCTCCAGGGGCGGCAGGAGCAGCGACCACACCACGCCCTTGGCCGCGACCACCGAGAGCAGGACCGCCACCCGGGGCCGGCCCCGCAGGGCGACCAGAGCCACCATGCCGGCGACCACCCCGAGGGCCAGGACGACCACCACGACGGGGTGGCCCCAGGCCGGGCGGTACTGGCGCATGCGCTCGAGGACCAGGCCGAGGCGGTCCCACCGGCGCCCGCCGTCGCCGTAGCGGGTGTAGGCCTCGACGCCGACGTCCAGGTCGCCGCCCGCCCGCACCGCCGGCTCCTGGTCGTCGCCGGGCCGGCCGGCCCACGCCGCGACCGGCTCGGTGGATCCCGCGGCGACGCCCAGCTCGAGGACCAGGTCCTGGCCCGCGGCGACCACGCCCGCGTCCAGGCCGGCCACGGGGTGCAGGCGGTTGTTGGCCAGGTCCCCGCAGGGGATCCGGCGCTCGTCGAGGACGCGGCGCGCCCCGGCGTCGAGCAGGCGGGCCTCCACGGTGCAGGCCGTGCTGCCGCCGTAGGTGCCGAAGCGGACGTCGACGCGCGACAGCCCGTCCCGACGGGCGACGAGGCGCTGGACGACCGTGTCGGCGGCCGACAGGGGGACCGGTTCGACGTCCTGGTAGGTCTCCACCGCCTCGCCGGTCGCCGGGGGGACGGGCGAGGCCAGGAACCAGGCCAGGCCGACCAGCGCGACCAGCCCGGCCAGGGCGGCACCGGCCCACCGAGGCACACCTCCGGCCCACTGCGGCACACCCCCGGCCCCGCGGGGCACACCGCCGGTGGCCAGGTGGTGCGGCCGGGCCGGGTCCCGCGACCCGGCCGGATCGTGCGCTCCGGTCACGTCCCGAGGAACTCGGCCAGCAGCGCCCGGGCCGCGCCGGTCGCCGACGTGCGGCCCGAGGCCACCTCCTGCTCGAGGCCGGCCACCGCGGCCCGGACCCCGGCGTCGGACCGGAACCGGTCGAGCAGCGAGTCGGTGATCTCGCTCCACATCCACGACACCGCCTGGCCGGCCCGGATCCCGTCCAGGAGGCCCTCGGCCCGGAGCCGGTCGCCCGCCGCGACCAGGTCGTCCCACAGCGCGGCCACGCCCTCGCCGGTCAGCGCCGAGGCGAGCCGGACCTCGACCGTCCAGCCCGGGCGCTTGGGTCGCAGGAGGTGCACGGCCCGTAGCAGGTCGGCGCTCGACCGCCGGGCCGCCGGGGCGAGGTCGCCGTCGGCCTTGTTGACCACGATCAGGTCGGCCAGCTCCATGATCCCGCGCTTGATGCCCTGGAGCTCGTCGCCGCCCGCCGGCGCGGCGACGAGCAGGAACAGGTCGACCATGTCGGCCACCGCCACCTCGGACTGGCCGACGCCCACGGTCTCCACGAAGACCACGTCGAACCCGGCCGCCTCGCACACCAGCAGGGCCTCACGGGTGCGCCGGGCCACGCCGCCCAGGGCGCCGCCCGAGGGCGTGGGGCGCACGTAGGCGTCGGCGTGGCGGCCCAGCTCCGACATGCGGGTCTTGTCGCCCAGGATCGAGCCGCCGCTGCGGGCGCTGGACGGGTCGACGGCCAGGACGGCCACCTTGTGGCCCCGGCCCAGGGCGTGGACGCCCAGCGCCTCGATCAGGGTCGACTTGCCCGCGCCGGGTGCCCCCGACACGCCGATGCGGCGGGCCCCACCGGTCGCGCCGACGAGGGCGTCGAGCAGCTCGCCGGCCTCCCGGCGGTGGTCGTCACGGGTGGACTCGACGAGCGTGATGGCCCGGGCCAGCGAACGCCGGTCGCCGGCCAGCACGCCCTCGGCGAGCCCGGCGCTCACGCGGCGTGGCGCTTCTCTCGGATCAGCTCGATGACCCGCGCCGCGGCGTCGGGGATGTTGGTGCCGGGGCCGAACACGGCCACCACGCCGGCGTCGAGCAGGAACTCGTGGTCCTGCGGGGGGATCACGCCGCCGCACACCACGAGGACGTCGCCGGCGCCGGCGGCGCGCAGCTCCTCGATGAGCTGGGGGACCAGGGTCTTGTGCCCGGCGGCCTGGCTCGACACGCCGACCACGTGGACGTCGTTCTCCACCGCGGCCCGGGCCACCTCGGCCGGCGTCTCGAACAGCGGGCCGAAGTCGACGTCGAAGCCCAGGTCGGCGAAGGCGGTGCCGACGACCTTGGCCCCCCGGTCGTGGCCGTCCTGGCCCATCTTGGCCACCAGGATCCGGGGCCGGCGGCCCTCGGACTCGGCGAAGGCGTCGACGGCGCGCCGGACCTCGGCGAAGCCCTCGTCGTCCTCGAACGCCGAGCCGTACACGCCCGAGATGCTACGGATCTCCGCCTTGTGGCGGCCGAACACCGCCTCCATGGCGTCGCTCATCTCGCCCACCGTGGCGCGGGCCCGGGCGGCCTCGATGCACAGCGCCAGCAGGTTGCCGTCGGCGGCTGCGCCCTCGCGCAGGCGCTGGAGGGCCGCCTCGCAGGCCGCGGCGTCGCGGGTCGCCCGGATCCGGGCCAGCCGGGTCACCTGCTGCTCGCGCACGCGGGTGTTGTCGATGTCGAGCACCTCGACCGGGGCCGGGTCCGACGGGCGGTAGCGGTTGACGCCCACGATCACGTCCTCGCCCCGGTCGACCCGGGCCTGTCGGCGTGCCGCGGCCTCCTCGATGCGCAGCTTGGGCATGCCCGACTCGACGGCCTTGGTCATGCCGCCCAGGGCCTCGACCTCCTCGATCACCGCCCACGCCCGCTCGGCCAGGGCCGCGGTGAGCGCCTCGACGTAGTACGACCCGCCCAGCGGGTCGGCCACGGCGGGGATCCCGGTCTCCTCCTGGATGATGAGCTGGGTGTTGCGGGCGATCCGGGCCGAGAAGTCGGTGGGCAGGCCGAGAGCCTCGTCGAAGCTGTTGGTGTGCAGGCTCTGCGTGCCGCCGAGCACCGCGGCCATGGCCTCCACGGCCGTGCGCACGACGTTGTTGTACGGGTCCTGCTCGGTCAGCGAGACGCCGCTGGTCTGGCAGTGGGTCCGCAGCATCGACGACTGGGGCTTGCGGGGCCCGAACGGCTCGATGACCCGGTGCCACAGCAGCCGGGCCGCCCGCAGCTTGGCCACCTCCATGAAGAAGTTCATGCCGATGGCGAAGAAGAACGAGAGCCGCCCGGCGAACTCGTCGATGTCCAGCCCCCGCCCGACCGCGTACCGGACGTACTCGAGGCCGTCGGCGATGGTGAAGGCCAGCTCGAGGTCCGCCGTGGCCCCCGCCTCCTGCATGTGGTAGCCGGAGATCGAGATCGAGTTGAACCGCGGCATGTGCCGGGCCGTGTGCTCGATGATGTCGGCCACGATCCGCATGCTGGGCTCGGGCGGGTAGATGTAGGTGTTGCGGACCATGAACTCCTTGAGGATGTCGTTCTGGATGGTCCCGCTCAGGTGCTCCTGGCTGACGCCCTGCTCCTCGCCGGCGACGACGAAGCAGGCCAGGACCGGCAGCACCGCGCCGTTCATGGTCATCGAGACCGACATCTTCTCCAGGGGGATCCCGTCGAAGAGGATCTTCATGTCCTCGACCGAGTCGATGGCCACGCCGGCCTTGCCCACGTCGCCCACCACCCGGGGGTGGTCCGAGTCGTAGCCCCGGTGGGTGGCCAGGTCGAAGGCCACCGACACGCCCTGCTGGCCGGCGGCCAGGTTGCGCCGGTAGAAGGCGTTCGACTCCTCGGCCGTCGAGAAGCCGGCGTACTGGCGGATGGTCCAGGGCCGGCCGGCGTACATCGTCGCCCGCGGGCCCCGCACGAAGGGCGGGAGGCCCGGCACGCCGCCGAGGTGGTCCAGGCCCTCCAGGTCGCGCTCGGTGTAGAGGGGCTTGACCCGGATGCCCTCGGGGGTCACCCAGGCCAGTTCGTCGGGATCGCCGCCCTTGAGGTCCTTCGAGGCCAGCGCACGCCACGCGTCGACGTCCGGTCTGCTGTCGCTCACCGCGCCAGCCTACGAGCGGGCCTCCGACGGCGGGAAACCTGGCCTGGCGGGCCCTTCACAGGACCGTGACGTCGTAGTGGGGCGTGCGAAGGTCGGCGACGAGGCTGCCCACGCGCTCGGCCGGGACGAAGAGGTGGTTGAACGAGCTCATGTGCGGGACGACCGCCGGGTGGCCGACGACGGCCCCGTACGGGCCCAGCGTGACGTCGACCAGGGACAGCTCCCGGCGGAACGCGTCGAGCGCGTCCAGGTCGGCACCGGGCAGGACCTCGACCGACAGGATCGGCCGGGCACCGTCGACCAGCGCGGTGGAGCCGGCCAGGGCGGCGGGCTCGGCTCCCTCCACGTCGACCTTCACGAAGCTGGTCGGCGGGCGACCGAGCGCCAGCCAGGCCTCGTCCAGCGTGGTGACCGCCACGTCGATGCCCCGCTCGACCTGGTCGCCCTTGAACTCCGCCGAGAGCGACGCGCTGGTCTCGACGGTCCCGTCGGCCAGGGGCACGGGGATGTGGAGGGTCGCCGTGCCCGGCGTGGCACCGACGGCCCGGGGGTCGACCACCACCCGCTCGGCCAGGCCGTTCAGGGCGAGGTTCGCCTCGAGCAGGGCCCGGGCCTCGGGCAGGGGCTCGAAGGCGGTGATCCGCACCTCGGGTGCGACCACGGCGGCGATCAGCGAGTAGAAGCCCGTGTTGGCGCCGACGTCGAAGAAGGTCGTGGGGGACCGGCGGAGCACCTGGCACACCACGGTCGGGAGCGGGTGCTCGAAGCTGGCCCAGCCGCCGGTGCGCAGCGCCCGGGCGACCTGGTCGCGCCCGCCGAGGCCCCGCATCTCGATCCGGGGGGACCGGCCGCCGGGCAGCGGCACCTCGACGGACACGACGTCGCCGACGGTGCGGACGCGGTGGGCGGCGGCCGTCGCGCCGAGCGCGTCGAGGACCCGGCCCGCCGTGCGGCCCGGGGCGCGATGGCGACCCATCCAGCGGGAGACGGCGACCTCGAACGCAGAGCTCATGGTCGGGCAAGGTACCGTCCGCCATGGGCCCGCCCGGGCGACCGCGGCCGGGCCGACGCGTAGCCTGGCCGCATGGCACTGCGGTTCGTCATCATCGGCGGGGGCCCGGCCGGGAACACCGCAGCCACCCACGCCGCCCGGCTCGGCGCCGAGGTGACCCTGGTCGAGGACCAGGTGATCGGCGGCGCGGCCCACCTGTGGGACTGCATCCCCTCCAAGGCCATGATCGCCACCGGCGGGGCCCTGGCCGCCATCGGCCGGTCGGCCGAGATGGGCCTGACCGAGGCCCGGGCCGACGTCGACGCCGTCGCCCTGCGCCGACGCCTCGACGCCATCGAGTCGAAGCTGGAGTCGTCCACCAGCCGCCTGCTCGAGAGCCAGGGCGTGCGGATCCTGCGGGGCGTCGGGCGGTTGAAGGGCACCCACGAGGTGGTGGCCGAGACCGCCCAGGGGATGGTCGAGGTCGAGGCCGACGCCGTCCTGCTCGCCACCGGCAGCCGGCCCCGCCTGCCCGACTGGGCCGAGGTCGACGGCGAGCGGGTCCTGGCCACCCGGGACGCCTACCCGCCCCCGCAGTGGCCCGAGCACCTGGTGGTGATCGGCTCGGGCGTGACCGGCGTGGAGTTCGTCCACATGTTCTCGTCGCTGGGCAGCCAGGTCACCCTCATCGTGTCCCGCCAGCAGGTCCTGCCCCAGAAGGACCCCGAGGTCGCCGCGGCGCTCGAGGACGAGCTGCTCCGGCGGGGCGTCCGGCTCTACAAGGGCGCCCGGGCGGTGGGCATCGACCGGGAGGGCGACGCCGTGCGGGTCCGCTGCGACGACGGCCGGGTGGCCGAGGGCAGCCACGCCCTGCTCGCCATCGGCTCGATCCCCAACAGCGAGGGCCTGGGCCTCGACGCCGCCGGGGTCGAGGTCGACCGGGCCGGCTACGTGCCCGTCGACGGCGACTGCCGCACCAACGTGGCCCACATCTACGCCGCGGGCGACCTGTCGGGGAAGCTGCCGCTGTCCTCGGTGGCCTCGATGCAGGGCCGCCGCATCGCCGAGCACGTGATGGGCCAGCACGCCCGGGGCAGCCGCCAGCTCGACTACGACAAGGCGGCCTCGGCCATCTTCACCGTCCCCGAGATCGCCGACGTGGGCCTGGCCGAGGCCGACGCCTTCTCCGAGGGTCGCAAGGTGCGGGTGACCAAGGTGCCCTTCTCGGCCTCGC
The DNA here is from genome assembly GCA_050247895.1 of Acidimicrobiia bacterium. GTDB lineage: Bacteria > Actinomycetota > Acidimicrobiia > Acidimicrobiales > VFJN01 > CAVPEW01. The sequence goes on along the minus strand of JBFWTJ010000010.1, from coordinate 7,511 downwards.
CCAAGGCGCTGATCGAGAGCCACAGCAAGGGCTTCGTGAAGATCGTGAGCGACCCGGCGACGGGCGTGGTGCTGGGCGGCTCGATCGTGGGCCGCCACGCCGCCGAGCTGATCTCGGTGATCGCCGTGGCGGTCACCAACGGCCTGCGGGTCGACGACATCGTCGACAGCCTGCTGGTGCACCCCTCGCTGTCCGAGGCCCTCGCCGAGGCGGCCGAGTAGTGGCTGCCCTGACCGGCCCCGCGCTGCTGGCCGCCGCCCTGCTGGTGGTCACCGGCGCCCTCAAGGTGGTCGACCCGGCCATGACCGTGGGCGCGCTGCGCGCCCTGCGCCTGCCGGGTTCGCCCGGCCTGGTGCGGGCGGGCGCCGCGGCCGAGCTGGCCCTGGGCGCGGCGGCGGCCACCGTCGGTGGCCCGCTGCTGTGGGCGCTGGTCGGGCTCAGCTACCTGGCCTTCGCCGCGTTCGTGGTCGCCGCGCTGCGGGCCGGGACGATGGTGGGCTCCTGCGGCTGCTTCGGACGCGAGGAGACGCCGCCGCACCCCACTCACGTGGCGCTCGACCTGGCCCTGGCCGCGGCCGCCCTCGGTGTCGCCGTGGCCGGCCCGTCGTCACCGCTGGGGGAGCTGTCCGACGATCCCGGCCGGGGTGCGGTGCTGGTCGGGCTGGTCCTGGTCGGCCTGGCGCTGGCCCACGCGGCCTACGTCGACCTCCCCCGCACGCTCTTCGCGGCCCGCGCCCGCCGCGACGCCACCTGAGCGCCGCTGCGTCGGGGCGTCGACCCGGGCCGCTAGGAGATGACGACGACGACGTCGCCCGAGCCGACCGACTGGCCCGGTTCGACGCGGACCTCGGCCACCGTGCCCGACTTGTCGGCCGCGATGTTGTTCTCCATCTTCATGGCTTCCAGCACGCAGACCGGCTGGCCGGCCTCGACCTCCTGGCCGACCTCCACCAGGACCTTGACGATGGTGCCCTGCATCGGCACCGCGACCTGGCCGCTGCCCGCGGCAGGACCGCCCGACGAGCCCCCGGACGCCCGCCGGGGGCGGGCCTTGGCCGCGCCGGCCGCCGCCGCGGCGGCGGCCTCGGGCACCCACATGCGCACGGCGAAGCGCTTGCCGTCGACCTCGACGTCGACCTTGCGCTCGACCCGGGCCGGCTCGTCGGCGTCCTCGGCCGCCGGTGCGGCGGGCGCGGCCGTCACCCCGGTGAGGTCGAGGCGGTCCTCCACCCACTTGGTGGAGTGCCGGGCGGCCACGAAGTCGTCGTGGCGCAGCACGGCCAGGTCGGCCGGGATCGTGGTGGCGATGCCCTCGAGCCGCATCTCCTCCAGGGCTCGCACGGCCCGGGCGATCGCCGTCGGGCGGTCGTCGCCCCACACGACGAGCTTGCCGACGAGGTTGTCGTAGTACTGGCTGACCTCGTCGCCGGACTCGTAGCCGCCGTCCCAGCGGATGCCGAAGCCCTGGGGCGGGACGAGGGTCGTGATGCGGCCCGGGCTGGGCAGGAAGCGGCCCTCCGCCGGATCCTCGGCGTTGATGCGCACCTCGATGGCGTGGCCCCGCAGGACGACGTCGTCCTGGCCGAAGGACAGGGGCAGCCCGGAGGCGACGCGGATCTGCTCGCGGACCAGGTCGATCTGCGACACGAGCTCGGTGACGGGGTGCTCGACCTGGAGCCGGGTGTTCATCTCCAGGAAGAAGAACTCGCCGTCCTGGTAGAGGAACTCGACGGTGCCGGCGTTCACGTAGCCGCAGGCCCGGGCCACCTTGACCGCGGCCTCGCCCATGGCCGCCCGGGTCTCGGCGGGGAAGTCGGGCGCCGGGCTCTCCTCGATGAGCTTCTGGTGGCGCCGCTGGGTCGAGCAGTCGCGCTCGCCGACCCACACGCAGTTCCCGTGGGCGTCGGCGATGACCTGCATCTCGACGTGGCGGGGCCAGGTCAGGTAGCGCTCGACGTAGCACTCGTCCCGGCCGAAGCCCTTGAGCGCCTCGGACTGGGCCGACTCGAGCGCCGCGGCGGCCTCGTCGGCACCGGCCACGACGCGCATGCCCCGCCCGCCGCCGCCGTAGGCGGCCTTGATGGCGACCGGCCAGCCGTGCGCCTCGCCGAAGGCCACGACCTCGTCGGCCGAGGTGAGGAACTCGGTGGTGCCGGGCACGCCGGACACGCCGACGGCCTGGGCCGCGATCCGGCTCGAGACCTTGTCGCCCATGACCTCGATGGCCTCGGGCGGGGGGCCGATGAAGGTGACGCCCCGCTCGGTGATGGCCCGGGCGAAGTCGGTGTTCTCGGAGAAGAAGCCGTAGCCGGGGTGGACCCCGTCGGCGCCCGACTGCTCGATGACCTCGAGGATGCGCTCGGTGTTGAGGTAGCTCTCGGCCGCGGTCTGGCCCCCCAGGGCGTAGGCCTCGTCGGCCAACCGGACGTGGAGCGCGTCCCGGTCGAGCTCGGAGTACACCGCGACCGTGGCGATGCCCATCTCCTTGCACGCACGGATGACGCGGACGGCGATCTCGCCACGGTTGGCGATGAGGACCTTGGTGAGCACCCCATATGGTTACCCGGGTGCCCGGCGACAGTGCCAGATCCCGCCTCGCGGGGACCCGCTTCGCCGACGTGCGGTGGGTGGCCGAGACCGGGTCGACCAACGCCGACGCCCTGGCCCTGGCCCGCGACGGCGAGCGGGAGGGCGTGGTCGTGGTCGCCGACCACCAGACCGCGGGGCGGGGCCGGTTCGGTCGCAGCTGGCAGGACGAGCCCGGTTCGGCGCTGCTGGCCTCGGTGCTCCTGCGCCCGGCGGCCGAGGTCGCCCCGCTGGCCACGACCGCCCTGGGCGTGGCCGCCGTCGAGGCCGTGGCCGAGGTGGCCGGGGTCGAGGTCCGGCTCAAGTGGCCCAACGACCTGGTGGTGGGGCCCGACCACCCCGCGGCCGACCGCAAGCTGGCCGGGATCCTGGCCGAGGCCGACTGGCCCACCGGTTCGAGCGCCTCGTCCGGGTACCGCCCGCCGGCCCGCGGTGAGCGCGTCGTGGTCGTGGTGGGGATCGGGCTGAACCTGCGGTGGCCCGTCGGCGTGCCCGAGGAGCTGGCCGACCGGGCCGTGGCCCTCGACGAGCTGGCCCCGGCGCCGGTCGAGCGCGAGGACCTGCTGGTGGCGCTCCTGGGCCGCCTCGCGGTCCGCTACGCCGAGCTGGGATCCCCGGGTGGAGCGGCGGTGCTGCACCGGCGGGCCGTGGAGCTGTCGGCCACGCTGGGCCGGCGCGTCCGGGTCGACGTCGGGCGGGAGGACGTGTTCGGCACCGCCGTCGACCTGACCGTGGAGGGGCGCCTGGTGGTCGAGACGGCGGACGGCCGCCGCACCCTCGACGCCGGCGACGTGGTCCACCTCCGCCCGGGGGCGCCGGGGTCCTGAGGAGCGGGCCCGGTTCGGCCGTCCTCGGCCCGGGCCTAGCCTCGCGGCCGATGGCGGGACGGCGGGGGGTCGGGCGGCGGCCGCCCCGGAGCGGGCTGCCCGGGCGCGACGGTGCCGCGGGAACCGAGGGATCGACGGTGCGCGTGCCGTGGCCGGGGCGCGCCGGCACCGGGGCACCGCCGGGCCCGACCGGCGCGCCGCGGGCGCCGGGCGCGCGGGCGGGTCGTCCGTGGCGCCGGGCGCTGGTCGCCCTGGTCGTCCTGGCCGCGGTGGTCCCGGCGCTGGGACGGGACCCGGCGCTCGCCGGTGGGGGCGTGCGCCCGCCGGTCGTCGCGGCCGATCGTCCCGACCCCGAGCTCGAGCACGACGGGAGCCGCTGGGTCGCCTACAGCACGAACGCGTTCGCGGGGAGCGCGATCACCAACGTCCCGGTGATGGTGTCGACCGACATGGCGGCCTGGAGCCCGGCGGGCGACGCGCTGCCCCGGTTGGGCTCGTGGGCCTCGCCCGGGCTCACCTGGTCGCCCGGCGTGGTCCGGCGGGGCGGGACCTGGCACCTCTACTACACGGCCCTCCACACCGCCTCGGGACGCCAGTGCATCGGCCTGGCCACCTCGACCTCGGCGACCGGGCCGTTCGTGGACGGCCGGCCCGGCCCCGTCGTCTGCCAGCTCGACCGGGGCGGGTCGATCGACCCCGACCCGTTCGTGGACCCGGACGGTCGGGCCTGGCTGGCCTGGAAGAGCGACGACAACGTCCTCGGCCAGCCGTCGCGGATCTGGGTCCAACCCCTGTCCGGCGACGGCACGCCCACGGGCACCGCGGTCGCGGTGCTGTCGGCCGACCGGACCTGGGAGGAGGGCATCGTCGAGAACCCGGCCCTGGTCGTGGCCGGAGGCGAGCTGTGGCTGTTCTACGCCGGAGGGCGGTGGGAGACCGCCGGCTACGGCATCGGCGTGGCCCGGTGCCCGGCGGTGGGCGCGCCGTGCGCGAAGCCCACCGAGGGTCCCTGGATGAGCCGGGCCTCGACCGGCGTGCCGGGACCGGGCAGCCCGGCGTTGTTGGCGCGCCCCGGGCTCACGCCGGTCCTCGCCTTCCACGGCTGGGTCGGTGGCGTCGGGTACCCGGCGGGCGGCCGGCGGGCCCTGTTCGTCGAGCCGGTCGACTTCACCTCGGGCTGGCCCGACTGGCGCCCGGACTGGCCCCGGTCGACCCCCCTGGGCGGGCCGTGGGCCCAGGTCCTGCTGCGGGCCTCGCCCGATCCCGGTCCGCCCGAGGTGGCCTTCAGCTACGGCCTGGGCCGGTACCGCCACCTGCTGTGCGACTTCGACGGCGACGGCGTCGACGGCGTCGTCGCGTTCGACCGGGGCAACTGGCACTGGCGGTCGACGGCCTCGCCCGGCCCGCCGGAGGGCTCGTTCGCCTACGGCGGGCCGACCGACGTCCCGGTGTGCGGGGACTGGGACGGCGACGGCGCCGACGGCATCGGCGTCTACGCCGGCGCGTCCTGGTACCTGCGGGAGACGGCGAGCCCGGGTCGGCCCGAGCGGGCCTTCGCCTACGGGGCGCCGGGATGGGTCCCGGTGGTGGGGGACTGGGACGGCGGCGGCGCCGACGGGATCGGCGTGTACCACGGCGGCCTGTGGGACCTCCGCCGGTCGCCCTCGCCCGGCCCCCCGCACCTGTCGTTCGCCTACGGGGCGCCCTGGTACGTCCCGGTCGTGGGGCGCTGGGCCCCGGGCGACCCGCGGACCGGGATCGGCGTCTACGGCGACGGGGGCCGGTGGTACCTCCGGGTCGCCGCCGGCGGGGGCCCGCCCGACCTGCGCTTCGTCTACGGCACCGACGCCTACCGGCCGCTGGTCGGCGACCTCGACGGCGACGGGCGCGACGGGGCCGGCGTCGTCGTGCCCTGAGCCCGGGACCGACGAGCGGCATCGAGGCCGCCCGCGGGCTCGACGAGGCGAGCCGACCTCAGGGGTCGATCGTGGTGCGGACCAGCTCCTCGAAGGCGGCCCGGGCCGCCGCGGTCAGCGGTCCCGGCGCGGGCAGGGCCCGGTCGTCGAGCCGGGCCACGGGCTGCACGCCCCGGGTGGTCGAGGTGAGGAAGGCCTCGGCGACCTCGGCCAGCGCGGCCATCGGCACGTCGGCCTCCTCGGCCCCGGTCACCTCCAGCACCAGGGCCCGGGTCACCCCGGGCAGGCACCCCGCCGACAGGGGCGGGGTGACCAGGCGCCCACCGAGCACGACGAACACGTTGCTGGAGGTGCCCTCGCAGAGCATCCCCACCGTGTTGGGGACCAGGGCCTCGTCGGCGCCCCGGGCGTGCGCGGCGCGCAGCGCGCACCCGTTGTCGGCGTACGAGGTCGTCTTGAGGCCCGCGGTGGGCGACCGCTCGTTGCGGGGCCAGGGCACGGTGGCGACCCGTGCGGTCGCGGGCCACGGCGAGGCGGGCTCACCGGTCACGACCAGCGTCGGGGGTCCCCGGCGGGCGCCGCCCGAGGGAGCCGGCCCGCCGGTCAGGGTGAGGCGGACCCGACCGACCGCGCCCCGCCCGGCGGCGACCACCGCGGCCACCGCCCGGCGCAGCTCGTCGTCGCCCACCGGGACCTCCAGGTCCAGGCCCCGGGCCGAGGCGTGGAACCGGGCCAGGTGGCGGCCCAGGGCGAAGGGCCGGCCGTCGTGCACGACCAGGGTCTCGAACACCCCGTCGCCGACGGTGAAGCCCCGGTCGAACACCGACACCCGGGCATCGGCCCCGTCGAGGACCGTGCCGTCCATCCAGGCGACGCGCTCAGCCACGCCACCGACCCGAGGCCACGGCCAGGAGCCGCTGGGCCTTGAGCTCGGTCTCCTCCCACTCGTCGGTGGGCTCCGAGTCCCAGGTGATGCCCCCGCCCGTGCCCAGGTGGAGGGCGCCCTCGGCGATCCAGAACGTGCGGATGGCCACGTTGAGGTCACCCTGTCGCCGGTCGGCGTCGACCCAGCCCACCGCCCCGCAGTAGACGCCGCGGGCGACCGGTTCGAGCTTGGCGATGTGGTCGAGCGCGGCCAGCTTGGGCGCCCCGGTGACCGACCCGGGCGGGAAGGTCGCCTCGACCAGGTCCCCCCAGCCCCGACCGGGTCGGAGGCGTCCGGTGACCGTCGAGACCAGGTGGACGAGCCCGGGGTGGTCCTCGGGGCTGAGCAGGGCCGGCACCTCGACCGAGCCGTACTCGCACACGCGCCCGAGGTCGTTGCGGACCAGGTCGACGATCATCACGTTCTCGGCCCGGTCCTTGGCCGTGAAGTCGACCCCGGGGGGCTTGGTGCCCTTGATCGGCGACGACGAGACGACCGCGCCGTCGCGGGACAGGAAGCGCTCGGGCGAGGCCGAGGCGACGTGGCAGCCGATCGAGGGGACCCGCACGACCGCGGCGTAGGGCGCCGGGTTGCCCTCGGCCAGGGCCGCGCCCAGCGCGGCCACGTCGGCTCCCGGGGGGACCGGGGCCGAGACCCGCCGGGTCAGGTTGACCTGGTAGACGTCCCCGGCGCCGATGGCCTCGTGGATGGCGAGCACGCCCGCGCCGAAGCCGGCCTCGTCCATCGAGGAGCGCCACGCCTCGGGAGCCGGGCCCTGCCAGGGCCGTCCGGGCCAGGGTCGCGCCGGGCGCACGTGGCCGAACCGGGCGCAGACGGGGTCGCCCTCGAAGGGCAGCACCACGGCCCAGAAGCCCGACGAGTCCAGCGCGGCGAGGTCGGAGGTGACGTCGCGCAGGTCGGTGGCCAGCCACCCGCCCACCACGGCCAGGGGGGCCGCGTCGGCGGTGGCGTCGGCCAGGGGCGACCATCGGGTGGGCACCTTCGAAGCGTAGATTCGGGCGGTGCCCATCGAGCTCACGGCCGAGCAGGACCAGTTGCGCAAGGTCGTGCGGGAATTCGCCGAAGGGGAGATCGCACCCCACGCCGAGGCGTGGGACCGCGACCACGCCTTCCCGGTGGAGGTCGTGCAGGCCATGGGCGAGCTCGGCCTGTTCGGCATCCCGGTCCCGGCCGAGCACGGCGGGGGCGACGGCGAACTGACCACCCTCTGCGTGGCCATCGAGGAGATCGCCCGCT
>JBFWTJ010000009.1:0-24715 GCA_050247895.1 Acidimicrobiia bacterium | reverse complement strand
CCGCGGCCGGAGACGGCCCGGCGCCGGTGCCGGGCGGCCCGGACGACCCGGCGGTGCTGCTCTTCACCAGCGGCACGACGGGCCAGCCCAAGGCCGCCGTGCTGCGCCACCAGCACCTGACGTCGTACATCCTGTCGTCGCTGGAGCCCTTCTCGGCCGGCGAGGAGGAGGCGACGCTGGTCAGCGTCCCGCCGTACCACGTGGCGGGCGTCGCCGCGATCCTCAGCTCGGTCTACGTGGGCCGCCGGATCGCCTACCTCCAGCAGTTCACCCCCGAGGCGTGGATCGCCCTGGCCCGGACCGAGGCCGTGACCCACGCCATGGTCGTGCCCACGATGCTGCGCCGGATCCTCGACGTGCTGGAGCAGGAGGGGACCGGCCTGCCCTACTTGCGGCACCTGTCCTACGGGGGCGGGCGCATGCCGCTGCAGGTGGTGGAGCAGGCCCTGCGGGTGCTGCCCGACGTCGACCTGGTCAACGCCTACGGGCTGACCGAGACGAGCTCGACGATCGCGGTGCTGGGCCCCGAGGACCACCGGGCCGCGTTCTCCAGCGACGATCCGAACGTCCGGCGCCGGCTGACCTCGGTGGGCAAGCCGCTGCCGACCCTGGAGGTCGTGATCCGCGACGAGGCCGGGGTCGAGGTCGGCCCCGGCGGATCGGGCGAGATCTGGGTCCGGGGCGAGCAGATCGCCGGCGAGTACCTGGGCCTGGGCTCCAAGCTGGTCGACGGCTGGTTCCCGACCCGTGACGCCGGGTTCCTGGACGAGGACGGCTACCTGTTCGTCGAGGGCCGGATGGACGACGTGATCGTCCGGGGCGGCGAGAACATGTCGCCGGGCGAGATCGAGGAGGTCCTGGTCGCGCACCCCGCGGTCGAAGAGGTCGCGGTGATCGGCGTGCCCGACGTGGAGTGGGGCGAGGCGGTCGTGGCCGCGGTGGTCGTGGCCCAGGGCACCGATCCGTCCGACGACGAGCTGGCCGACTGGGTCCGGTCCCGGCTGCGCTCGTCGCGCACCCCGCAGCGCTTCGTCCGCTACGACGAGCTGCCCTACAACGAGACGGGCAAGCTCCTGCGGCGGGTCCTGCGCGACGAGCTCGCCGTCCCGGTCGCCCCCGCCGCCGAGGGCTAGGCCCCACCGCCGGTCGGTCCCGTCCGCTGGCGCGGGTCAGGGGTCGTCGGTCGCGTCGCCGCCGGCGCGGGTCCGGCGGCGGTCCTCGGACAGGCGCCGGGTCTCGGCCGAGATCGGCGCCTTGAGCATCCCGGTCACGGTGTCGACGACGAGGCTGGCGAAGAGCCGGTGGTCCCGGGCGGTGCCGACCGCGGCGGCCCGGCGGGCCAGCTCGCTGGTGGTGAAGACCACCGCGGCGAAGCGGCGGTGCAGCCGGACGGCTTCGTGGTCCATGAGCGCGGCCACGTGCTCGCGCCAGCGGTACATGCTGTTGGTCGGGTCCTCCAGCGAGGCCGGGTCGATGACGGGGTCGGCCCGGTTGAGCAGCTCGGCGGAGATGCGCAGGAACTCGGGGCCCCCGTCGGGGTCGTCGAGCTTGGCCGCCAGGGGTCGGACCAGGGCCCCGGCCAGAGCCCGCATGTCGTCCCGGCCGGCCGCCTCGTAGGCGTCGAGCAGGGCGTGGCGCCGCTGCTCGACGTCGGGCTGGTGGCGGTCGAGGATGGCGCGCAGCAGGCCGGCCCGGTCGCCGAAGTGGTACTGGACCGCCACGACGTTCCGGGCGCCGGCCTCGCTGGTCACCCGGCGCAGGCTGACCGAGTCCACGCCGTGCTCGGCGAAGAGGTGCTCGGCCGTCCGCAGGAGCTGGTCCCGGGTGCCCTCGCTGCGCTCGGCCGAGCTCAGAGCTGCGCGACCTCGTGCTCGAGGAGGTGGGCCAGCCGGGCCCGGGCCTGCTCGGTGCGGGTGGGGATGTGGGCCGACGGCCAAAGGCTCTCGACCGGCTGGGCGTCGCGCAGGAGCTGGCGGGCCACGGTGATCTTGTGCACCTCGGTGGGCCCGTCGGCGATGGCCATGATCTGCGCCATCGTCATCATGTGGGAGAAGGGCATCTCGTTGGAGATGCCGAGGGCGCCGTGGAGCTGCATGGCCCGCAGCGCCACGTCGTGCAGGACGCGGGGCATGGTCACCTTCACCGCGGCGATGTCCTTGCGGACCTTGCGGTAGTCCTGGTGCTTGTCGATGAGCCAGGCCGTGCGGAGCACGAGGAGCCGGAACTGCTCCATGTCGATCCAGCTGTCGGCGATCTTCTCCTGGGTCATCTGGAGCGAACCGAGCGGGCCCTTGGCCGTGGTGCGCGACACGGCCCGCTCGAGCATCATGTCGAGCGCCTGGCGGACCAGCGCGATGGTGCGCATGGCGTGGTGGATCCGGCCGCCGCCGAGGCGGGTCTGGGCGATGACGAAGGCCTGGCCCTCCTCGCCGAGGAGGTGGTCGGCGCTGACCCGGACGTCCTTGTATCGCATGTAGGCGTGGGTGGCCTCGTTCGCGTCCTGCTCGGACCCGGTGCCGACGTTGCGGATGATCTCCACGCCGGGCGTCTCGGCCGGGACGAGGAACATCGACATGCCCTTGTACGGGCTGATGTCGGGGTTGGTGACGGCCATCACGATGAAGAACGCCGAGTAGCGGGCGTTGGAGGAGAACCACTTCTCGCCGTTGATGACCCAGTCGTCGCCGTCGCGCACGGCTCGCGTGGTGAACAGGGTGGGGTCGGCACCGGCGTGGGGCTCGGTCATCGAGTAGCAGGAGGCGATGGCGCCGTCGAGGAGCGGTGCGAGGTAGCGCTCCTTCTGCTCGGGGGTGCCGTAGTGGGCCAGGATCTCGGCGTTGCCCGAGTCCGGCGCCTGGGCGCCGAAGACGTTGGGGGCCCAGCGGGACCGCCCCAGGACCTCGTTGAGCAGGGCCAGCTTGAGCTGCCCGTAGCCGAGGCCGCCGAGCTCGGGGCCGAGGTGGCAGGCCCACAGCCCGTTCTCCTTGACCTTGTCCTGGAGGCCGCGGAGGACCTTGACGATCTGCGGGTCGCTCTTGTCGAACGGGTTGCCCAGCACGAGGTCGACCGGTTCGACCTCCTCGCGCACGAACTCGTCGACCCAGTCGAGCTTCGCCTGGAACTCAGGCTCGGTTTCGAAGTCCCATGCCATGTCGGTCGCCCCTCTCGCCTCGGCGTGTCCTGTCGGGACGACCATACGACTGGATCACTGGATAATGCAACTGCTTCAACTTGCTCGGTTCCGGGGTGCCGGCCATGAGCCCGGCTCAATCCGTGCATTTCGTTGACGGATCTGACGGGCGGCTGACAGCATGCCGGCATGCTGCAGTCGGTCAAGGTCGCGGACTTCTCCACCCACTTCCCGGGCCCGCTCGCCGGGCACCTCCTGGCCGAGCTCGGCGCGGACGTGGTGAAGATCGAGAGCGTCAAGGGGGGCGACGGCAACCGCGAGATGTCGCCCAAGGCCGCCGGCACGAGCGTCTTCCACGCCGTGCTCAGCTCGGGGGCCCGCAGCATCGCGGTCGACCGGCGGGACCCGGCCTGGGACGAGGTGCTGGCCGCCGCGGCGCGCTGGGCCGACGTCGTGCTCGTGGCCGGTCCCGAGCCGCTGCTGAAGGCCCGGGGCCTCGACTTCGCGACCTTCGCTGCCCTCAACGACCGGGTCGTCTACTGCATGATCTCGGGCTACGGGAGCGCCGGGCCGCTGGCCTCCTGGCCGGCCCACGGGCAGGGGCCCGACGCGCTGGCCGGCTCGGTCCAGGTCGTCACCGACGAGCAGGGCCGGTTCACGACCGACCGGTCGTGGCGGGGCTACGGCACGACCCTGTCGGGGCTGTTCGGGGCCCTGGCCATCACCTCGGCCCTGGTGGCCCGCGACGCGGGGGCCGGAGCGCAGTGCTGCGAGGTGGCCATGTGGACCAGCTCGGTGTGGGGCCACTGGCGCGACATCGGCTGCCTGGCCAACGCGGGCGAGATGTGGAGCGGGACCAAGGACCTGGGCAGCCGCTACCGCATGTACCGGACCCGTGACGACCGGGCCCTGCACGTCGCACCCATCGAGCAGAAGTTCTGGGTGCGGTTCTGCGAGATCGTGGGCCTGCCCGAGGACCTGGCCGAGCGGGGCGACTGGACCTCGCAGATCATGGACTTCGGGGACGGCCCGGCCTACGCCGACGAGGTCGACCGGATCCAGGCCGGCATCGGCACCGAGACGCTCGACACCTGGGTGGAGCGCCTGGGCGAGGCCGGCATCCCCATCGCGCCGGTCCTCACCCTGGCCGAGGCGCTCGGCGGCGAGCACGCCGCGGCCCAGGGCGTGCTGCGCGAGGTGCCGGGGCCGGACGGCTCGGGTCCCCTGCGGATCCCCCGGATCCCGGTCCGGATGCGCACCGCGGCGGGGGACACCACGCTGCCCGACCTGGCCGGCCCGCCCGAGCTGGGCGAGCACACCGCCGAGGTCCGCCGGGAGTGGGGCCTGGACGGTTGACGAGCCGGGGGCGCCTCGCCTAAAATCGCTAACGATATGGCGAACCAGGTTGGGAAGCGGTACGAGTGCGCCGAGTGCGGGACGCAGGTCATCTGCGTGAAGCCCGGGTCCGGCGAGTTCACGTGCCATGACGTGCCGATGGGGCTGCTCACAGCGAAGCCGCTCCCGTCGTCGGACTGAAGCTGTCGAACGTGGGGGAGGACGGGGTGACGCTCACCGCCGGATCCAGGGTCAAGTGCGCCTCCTGCGGCGCCGAGGCCATCGTCGTGAAGGCCGCCGAACCGACGCTGCTGTGCTGCGGCCAGCCCGTCGAGGCGATCTTCACGCCCGACAGCCCGTCGGCCTCCGCCGGCTGACCCGTGACCACGACCGAGCCTGCCGCTGCCCCGGCCCGCCCCGGGCAGAAGGCGCTGCGCCTCTTCAGCGTCGACGACCACATCATCGAACCGGCCAACGTGTGGGTGGACCGGGTGCCGAGCCGCTGGCGTGACGACGCGCCCCGCGTCGTGGTCGAGGACGGCAAGGAGTTCTGGGTCTACGAGGGCGTCCGCGGCCAGACCATGGGCCTCAACGCGGTCGCCGGCAAGCGCAAGGACCAGATGCACCCCGATCCGGTGCGCTTCGCCGACATGATCCCCGGTTGCTACGACCCGGTCGAGCGGGCCAAGGACATGCTCTCCGACGGCATCTACGGGAGCGTCCTGTTCCCCACGCTGCCTCGCTTCGCCGGCACGCTCTTCCTGTCCTTCAAGGACAAGGACCTGGCCCACGCCTGCGTGAAGGCCTACAACGACTTCGTCATCGACGAGTGGTGCCCGGCCGGCCCCGAGGGCCTGTTCGTGCCCACCGTCATCGTGCCGCTGTGGGACCCGGCCCTCGCCGCGGCCGAGGTCCACCGCTGCGCCGACCGCGGCGCCCGCGCCCTGTCGTTCCCCGAGAACGGCGTGCCCCTCGGCCTGCCCTCCTACTGGGACGCGCACTGGAACCCGGTCTGGCAAGCCTGCCAGGACCGCGACATCGTGCTCTGCCTGCACATCGGGACCAGCGGCGAGCTGCTCAAGCCGTCGCCCGACGCCCCCGACATGCTGCGGTACTCGATCCTGCAGGTCGGCTCGATCATGTCGTCGGTCAACCTCATGACCAGCCCGGTGTGCCGCCTGTACCCGGACCTCAAGTTCGTCTTCTCCGAGGGCGGCATCGGCTGGGTCCCCAACGCCCTCGAGCGGGCCGACCGCATGTGGGAGCGCCACAAGCTCTACACCGGCCTCGACGACGTGCTGCCCTCCGAGGTGTTCGCCCGGAACATGTACGTGTGCATGATCGAGGAGCCGATCTGCCTGCGGTACCGGCACGACATCGGCGTCGAGAAGATCGTGTGGGAGTGCGACTACCCCCACACCGACACCGTGTGGCCCGAGAGCCAGCAGAACGCCCGGGAGACGTTCGAGTACGCCGGGGTGCCCGACGACGAGGTCGAGCTGATCACCCACGGCAACGCCGAGCGCATCTTCAACTGGAAGATGGCCGACTCCCACCTCCAGCCCCTGACCTGATCGGGGCCCGCCCCGGGGCCTCAGGGACCCCTCGGCGCCTCAGGCACCCGGGTCGTGGCCGGCCGGCACGCCGACCCGGAAGGTGCGCCGCACCGGGTTGCGGGGCACCGCGGCCAGCGCCGCGGCCAGGGGCCGGTCCAGCAGGCACAGGTCGGCCGGCGCGCCCGGCTCGACCCGCCGTCGCCGCCGGCCCGGGTCCAGGTGGTGGCCCAGGAACAGGCCGAGCGCGGTCGCCGGGTCCACGACCTCGTCCGGCCCGAGCACCGCACCGGTCCGGGTCCGCCGGGTCGTTGCGGCGGCGACCGCCGCCCACGGATCGGGTCGCGCGTAGGGCGCGTCCGAGCCGGCCGCCACCGGGATCCCGGCCGCCAGCAGTCCGGCGCAGCGGTACAGGTGCCCGACGTCGTCGGGATCGACGTCGCGGAGGTAGTCGTCGCCCCGGTCGGCCACGAAGCCGGGCTGGGTCACCACGGTCAGCCCCAGCCGGCGGATCCAGGGTTCCAGCTCGGGGGGCACGACCGACCCGTGCTCGATGCGGTCCCCGGACCCGGACCCGGCCACGTCCCAGGCGGCCAGGGCCAGGACCAGCCCGGCCCGGGTCACGCAGTGGACCGCCGCCGCCCGCCCGTGGGCGTGGGCCGTGGCCATGCCGGCGGCGAGGTCGTCGAGGGTCGGTGGATCGCCGTCGTCGACGACGAGCTTCACCGGGCCGAGCTCGAGCCCCTCGGGGGCTGCCGCGCCGGCCAGCTCGGGACCACCGGTGGCCACGACCCGCGGCCCGGTGCCGGCGGCGCGGACGGCGGCGGCCAGGCCGTCGAGCTCGGCCGCGGTGGCGTAGGGCGTGGTGTCGGTGACCCCGACGACCCCGAAGGCGGTCAGGCGCCCGAACAGGTCGGCCAGCTCGGGGGGGTCGTCGTCGAGCCGGTCCCGCAACCACCGGTCCTCCCGGTGGAGCCGGCCGGTGGGCTCGCCGGTCGCGTCGCGCTCGATCCCCGGCCGGTCGGCCGCCCGGGCGCCGACCCGGGCCAGCGCCGCGCCGTTGAGCGTCCAGCGGGCGCCGGTCCGGTGCTGGAGCCGGACCGGGTGATCGGGGACCAGCGCGTCCAGGCGGTGGCGGTCGAGGTCCCCGGCGACCGACTCGTGGTAGCCGACCGCTCGCAGCCAGCGCCCCGCGGGCGTTCGCCGGGCGGCCTCGGCCAGGGCCCGGGCCAGTCCGTGCACGTCGGTGACCTCGGGCGGGCCGACCGGCACCGAGCGCTCGGCCGCGGCCGTGGCCAGGAGGTGGATGTGGTGGTCGTGGAGCCCGGGGACCAGGGCGCCCCCCTCGCCGTCGAGCACCACGTCGTCGGGTCCGGGCGACAGGGAGGGGCCGACCTCGACCACGCGGCCCTCTGCGACCCGCACGTCCACGACCCGGCCCTCGACCTCGACCCGGCGCAGCAGCAGGCCGCTCACCGGCCCCGCCCGCCGGTCACCGGACGCCCAGCTCGCGCAGGACCGCCTCGGTGTCCCGTCCCAGCGCCGCAGCCCGGGCCCGCGGCCGGTGGGCCCGGGGCGGCGCGACCTCGGGAGCGGGCGTGCCGACCGGCAGGGTGGGGCCGGCCAGGCGCCGGGCGACGCGGGACATGGCCACGTCGAGCATCCAGCGGGCACCGACCCGCAGCACGCCCAGCGTCGCCGAAGCCGCGACCAGGCCGGTGAGGGGGTCGGCCACCGCGTCGGCGCAGAAGCAGGGCTGGGGCCCGTCCCAGCACACCAGGCCGCCGGCCACCGCGGCGTCGTCCCCGAAGGCGACCCAGTCCCGGGCGGGCCCGGTCCGCCCGTGCCCGGTGATCGACACCCAGACCTGGGGGCCGCCCCCGGCCACGAGGGCGGCGGCGTCGATCCCGAGCTGCTCCAGCGCCCGGGGCCGCGACGCCTCGAGCACGACGTCGGCCCGCTCCAGCAGCCCGACCAGCGCCCGGCGCCCGGCGGGCCGGTCGAAGTCGAGGGCGACGCTGCGCTTCCCCCCGTTGAGCAGGTCGTAGAACCGGGCCGGTCCCCGGCGGGCCCCGTCGGGTCGGCCGGTCGACTCGACCTTCACCACCTGCGCGCCGGCCTCGGCCAGGATGCGCCCGCAGAGAGGGCCGGCCCACAGGCCGGTCAGGTCGACGACCACGACGTCGGCCAGCGAGGTCCGTGCCGGGGCGTGGCCCCGCAGGCGCACCTCGCGCACCGGCAGCGGTCGGGCCTCCGGGCGGCGGAGGCGAGGGTCGGTGGACGGCTCGGCCAGCACCGACAGCGGCAGGCCCAGGCGCCGTCCCCACTCGACGACCTCGGCCCCGGGCCGGGCCGCGACCGCGCCGGCCACCGCCTCCCAGGCGTCGTCGCCGGGCGGGTCGATCCGCAGCCAGGCCGGGATCAGCTCGACGTCCTCGGGGCGGGACAGCGACGCGGCGATCCACCCGTCGGCCACCGGCAGGAGCCGGGTCGTCCCTCCGCAGCTCGTGCTGCCCTGCCGGGTGAGCCCCCGCACGGCGGCCCGTTCCGCCAGCAGAGCCAGGGGGTCGAGCCGCACCCGGCCGCCGAGGGCGCGCGCGTCGGTGGCCAGCCGGTGGGCGATGGCCCGCAGCTCGGTGACGAACCCGGCCGGCGGGCCCAGCGGGGCGGCGTCGGCCCGCCCGGTCAGCGCCATCACCCCGCTGGCCGCCCACGCCACCAGCTCGCCGACCCGGTCGGGCTCGAGGTCGGCCGGCAGGGCCTCGGCGGGTTCGGCGGGACGGTGGGCAGGCACGGCGCGACAATGATCGCCGCCCGCCGGGCCTCGTCGCATGCTGCACGACCTCCTCTCGACCGACGACCTGGCCGCGCTGCTGGCCCTTCCCTCCGGGGACCTCGCACCCGTGGTGGTCGTCGACCTCGACCGTGGGCCCACGACGGGCCCGCCACCGGTGCTGCACAGCGGGGTCGCCGCGGTGGTCGTCGGGCTCTCGCGGGCGCCGGAACCGGCCCGGGCCCCGGCCGCGTCGGCCTGCGACGTCGTGCTCGACCCCGCCGACCACGCGGCGCTGGCCGCGCTGCGGGAGGGGGTGGCGGCCCACCCGATCGCGTCCGGTGCCCTGGTGCGGCTCCTGCGGGGCGCGGACGGCCGGACGGTGGACGACGGCCTGCTGGTCGAGTCGGCCACCTACTCGGCCCTCCAGGCCGGCCCCGAGTTCGCCGCGTGGCGCGCCGGCCGGCCGGGCAAGGACCGGGAGAGGGACGGCGAGCCCGTCCGGCTGGCCCGCACCGGAGAGGTCCTCGAGGTGGTCCTCGACCGGCCCGAGGTCCGCAACGCCCTCGACGCGGCCATGCGCGACGCGCTGGTCGAGGCCTTCGCGCTGGTCGCCCTCGACCCGTCGATCACCCGGGTCGACCTGCGGGGGGAGGGACCGTCGTACAGCGCGGGGGGCGACCTGGACGAGTTCGGCTCCTTCCCCGACCCGGCCACGGCCCACCTGGTCCGCCTGGAGCAGAGCGTCGGACGGGCCGTCTGGGCCGTGCGGGACCGGGTCGTGGCCCACGTCCACGGCGCCTGCGTCGGCTCGGGCATCGAGATCCCGGCCTTCGCCGGCCGCGTCGTCGCCGCGCCGGACGCCTGGTTCCAGCTCCCGGAGGTCGCGCTCGGCCTGGTACCCGGCGCCGGTGGCACGGTCAGCATCACCCGGCGGATCGGTCGCCACCGCACCGCCCGCCTGGCCCTGACCGGTGAGCGCCTCGACCTGCCCACCGCCCGGCGTTGGGGCCTGGTCGACGACGTCGAGGCGTAGTCCCGCTCGGCCCTGTGCGCCGGTCGTCGTCGCCGGGACGACCGAGAGTGCTTCCTTCTCCGCCGCGGTTGCCGCACGGCTCTTGGAGCAGGGCGGATCGTGTGGCGTCGGGCTCGGCAGCCTGCACCGCTCCCTCTGACGCCGCCGGTCCTCTCTGACGTCATCGTCGTGGAAGAGATCCTTGACGGCCAGTAATCAATAGTGACATAGATATATAAGGGCCGGGAGGGCCGGCATGTCCATGGGGGGTGGGGAGATGCGTACAGGCGTGCGTTGGCTCGGGGCGGTCGTCGCGCTGGCGGCCGCGGTGGCCTGTGGCGACGACGGCGGAGACGAAGCAGCTTCGGATCCGGCTGTCGGGGAGCAGGAGGGTGACCAGGGCACGACGCCGTCGGCCGAGCCGCTCAAGGTGACCTTCGGTTGCACCCAGGCCTGGAGTGGGCTGCCGCGGGCCGTCGCGCAGGCGACTGGCATCGACGCTGAGCACGCCCTCGAGATCGACTGCACCCAGGTCAGCAGCGGCCCGGAGCAGACCGCTGCGCTTCTCTCGGGTGACATCGACGCGGCGCAGGGGTTGCCGGCGAACCTCTATCCGCTCCTCGACGCGGGCGAGTCCATGGCGGCGTTCATGCTGTTCCAGGACGTCGAGTCCTACGACCTCGTGATCGCGGCCGACTACCCGTTGCCCCATGAAGACGAAGGATGGGAAGGCGTCCTCGAGGACCTCCGCGGCGCGACGATCGGCGTGCCGGCTCTGGGCGGCGCCATCCAGGACCTGGCGGTCGGCATGTTCACCGAGGCCGGGTTGCCCGCCGACCACGCCACCTTCGTCGCCACCGGCACCGGCCCGACATCGCTACCTGCGCTCACGAATGGACAGATCCAGGCGGCCATGATGTCCGAGCCGCACATCACCCTCGCCCTCGACCAGGGGGTCGCGGTCCAGCCCTTCTCCCTGATGGAGCGGACCGGGCCGCCCCGGATGGATTGGGCGTCGATGATGCTCTACACGTCGGCGGCGACCGCCGCAGAGCGGCCCGAGCACCTCTGCCGGCTCCGGTCCGTGTACGAGGATGCCATCGAGTTCACGCGAGATCCGGCCAACGCCGACGAGGTCACCGGGATCATCGCGGAGTTCATGAACATCGAGCCGGACGTCGCTGCGGACGTGCTCGAGCGCAACGTCGCCTACTACCCGCGGACGTTCGACGTCGCCGGCAGCCGGATCGATCCGGCCTTCGCCTTCTTCCACGAGATCGGCAAGGCGAAGGCCGTGCACACCGCTGACGAGATCGCCGTCGAGGTGTGCGGGTGACCGGGCGGGCCGCCGGACCGTCCCCCCTAGGCCGGCGGCCCGCCGACGGGCCGATCAGCCCCCGCTCGTTCCGCAGGTCGTCGAGATTCGAGGAGGTCGTCGGTGGTTGAGGGTGCGTACGAAGGTTTCGGTGGTCGCGTCGGGCGGACGTTCGCGTCGTCGGAGCCGTGGTGGCCGGAGCGTGTGGTGGCACCGGAGGGTGCACCGAACGTGGTCGTCGTGCTTGCCGACGATCTGGGCTTCTCGGATCTGGGTTGCTACGGCTCGGAGATCTCGACGCCGAACCTCGATGCCATGGCAGGGCGGGGGTTGCGGTACGGGAACTTCCACGTGACGCCGCTGTGCTCGCCGACGCGTGCCGCGTTGATGACGGGCCGGAACTCGCATGCGGCGGGGATGGGCTATGTGGCCAACGTGGATCCGGGGTTCCCTGGCTACGCGTCGGAGCTGCCCGCGGAGCAGCCGTCGCTGGCCGAGGTGTTCCGGGCCAACGGCTATTCGACGTTCATGGTGGGGAAGTGGCACCTGGCCAAGGACAGCGACCTGTCCGAGGCGGCCGATCGTTCGTCGTGGCCGTTGCAGCGGGGGTTCGACCAGTACTACGGGTTCTTGGAGGCGTTGACGAACCTCCACCATCCGCATCGGTTGTACGAGGGCAACAGCGTGGTGCAGGTCGATCGCTACCCGGACGGCTACTACCTGACCGACGACCTCACGGACAGGGCTGTGCGGATGATCCGTGAGACGAAGGCGGCGAACCCTTCGCGTCCCTTCTTCTTGTACTTCGCGCACGCCGCGGTCCACGCGCCGTTGCACGTGAAGGACTCGGACAAGTCGAAGTACCGGGGCCGTTACGGCATCGGCTGGGACCGGTTGCGGGAGCAGCGGTTGGCCCGTCAGATCGAGCTGGGGGTCGTCCCACCCGGGACCGGGCTGCCGCCGCGCAACAGCGAGCCGGGCGAGGACGTCGCGGCGTGGGATTCGCTGAGCGACCGCGAGCGGACGTTGTTCGCCCGGTACATGGAGCTCTACGCGGCGATGGTCGAGACCATCGATCACAGCGTGGGCCGGGTCCGGGATGCCCTGGACCAGCTGGGCGAGCTCGACAACACGTTGTTCCTGTTCACCAGCGACAACGGCGCCTCCCGCGAAGGCCGCGACAAGGGGCGGCCCGCCTGGTACGTGGCGAGAGCCGGCCAGGACACCTCTCCGGGCGATCAACCCGACCACCTGGTCGACGAGGGCTTGGCCCGGTTGGACGAGTTGGGCGGTCCCACCACCTGGCCGCACTATCCCCGGGGTTGGGCCATGGCCTGCAACACGCCGTTCCGGCTCTACAAGGTGACGACCTTCGCCGGAGGTCATCAGGTGCCGATGATCTTGTCGTGGCCGGCGCGGATCGACGGCCGAGGCCAGGTCGTACGCCGGCAGTACACGCACGTGACCGACGTGCTGCCGACGCTGGTGGATCTGCTGGGCTTGGACCTGCCCACCGAGCGCAACGGCCTGACGGCTCGACCTCTGGCCGGTTCGAGCTTCGCCGCATCGGTGCAGGACCCCCGGGCCCCGGTGGCTCACGGCGAGCAGTACTTCGAGTGCGTGGGGAACCGGGCCTTCCACCGGGACGGGTGGACCGCGATCACCTTCCGCCAGCCCGGTGTCCCGTTCAGCGCGGAGCGCTGGCAGCTCTACCACGTGGCCGAGGACCCCAACGAGCTGCACGACCTGGCCGACCAGCACCCGGACAAGGTCGCCGAGCTCGCCCAGGCCTGGGAGCACGCCGCCTGGGCCAACCAGGTCTTCCCCCTCCACGAAGGCTCCGGGATCAAGGACTGGACCCGCCCTCCTCGCGACGACCGCATGTCGTCGCCGGTGCGGATCCCGGCGGGGACGCCGACCCTGGAGCGCTACCGGGCCAGCCAGCTCATCTCCGGCCGGTCGTTCCGGATCACCGTCGACTGGGACCACCGACCCGGCGACCAAGGCGTCCTCGTCGCCCACGGCGGCCAGGAAGGCGGCTACGTCCTCTACGTCGAAGACGACACCCTCCACTTCGCGCACAACGGCTTCGGCACCTTGCGCCGGCTGGAACCGGTGACCCTCCGCTCGCTCAGCCGTCAGGTGGCGGTGGACGTCGACGCTCCGGGTGGGTCCCTTTGGCAGGTCCGCTTGGAGGTCGACGGTGAGGTGGTGGGTGGAGTCGGCGAGTTCCCCGTCCTCGAGCGGTTCCTGCCCTTCGGGGGGATCGACGTCGGCATCGACCGCCGGTCACCGGTCAGCTGGGACCTCTACCGGCGGCACGGCTGCTTCCCCTACACCGGCGCCCTGCACGCCGTCACCTACACCCCCGGCGCCCTCGCCCCCGACGCCGGACCGCTGCAACTCGAACGAGCCCGCCAGGCCGCCCTCGCACTCGAATGACGGCCGGAGTGGTTGGCGCAGAGATGGCCCGGATCCCCGGCGGCCTCTTCCTGATGGGTTCCGACGTCCACTACCCGGAGGAGTCGCCGGTCCACGAGGTGGAGCTAGACGACTACCTCATCGACGTGGCGCCTGTGACCAACCGGGAGTTCCTCGCCTTCGTCGACGCGACCGGATACGTGACGGATGCCGAACGAGGCCCACGACCCGAGGACTACCCGGGCCTGCGCGCCGAGCTGCTGGTCCCTGGGTCGGCGGTCTTCCGGCGTCCGGCAGGGCCGGTCGATCTCGAACTTCCGTCGTGGTGGCACTACGTCCCAGGGGCATCCTGGCGCGCCCCGGAGGGATCGGGCAGCCGGCTCGACGGCCGGTGGGAGCATCCGGTGGTCCACGTCTCGCACGGCGACGCGACGGCCTTCGCTCGGTGGCGGGGCAAGAGGTTGCCCACCGAGGCAGAGTGGGAGCACGCGGCGCGCGATGGCTTCAGTGGCGCCGCATTCGCCTGGGGCGACGACGAGGTCCCGCCCGAGCGACGCCCGGCCAACGTCTGGCCGGGCCGGGAGTTCCCCTTCGTCGAGCCGGGCGGCCGTGAGCCTGGGACCACAGCCGTGGGCCGATACGGCGCCAGTCGCTTCGGGCTCGTCGACATGATCGGCAACGTCTGGGAGTGGACCGACGATCACTTCCACGACCGGCATCCCTCTGGCGGCTGCTGCGCACGCCGGAACCCGCGCCGTGCGCAGCAGGCCGTTGCCGATCCGCTGGCCCGAGGGGGTGCACTCCGGGTGTTGAAGGGCGGGTCCTTCCTGTGTGCGGACAACTACTGCGCCCGGTACCGGCCGGCGGCCCGCATCCCCCAGGCCGAGGACTCGGGAGCCTCGAACGTGGGCTTCCGCTGTGCTTCGGACGTGCCGGTCCTGGATCGATCCCCGAACGACGGAGGCAGGCGATGACAGCGAGCGAGCGATCGGCCGGTGGCGCGGTTGCGACCCGCTGGTCCGAGGAGGTCGATGCGCCCCGGCCTCCTGGGCGGGGCGACGCGGCTGCGGTCAACCTGGCCGGGGTGACCGTCGCCTTTCGGACGAGTGCCGACGAGGCGGTGGTCGCCCTCGATGACGTCAGCCTCGACGTCCGTCCCGGCGAGTTCGTCGCTCTCCTGGGGCCCAGCGGGTGCGGCAAGACCACGATCCTCAACCTGCTGGCCGGCTTGATCCGGCCCTCTCGGGGTGCGGTGGAGAAGGACGGCCGGCCCGTCGAGGGGCCGTCCCGTGAGATCGGCTACATGCTGGCGCGCTCCGCGCTCACGCCGTGGAGGACGGCTCTGCGCAACGTGGAGCTCGGCCTCGAGATCAGGGGCGTCGGCCGGCGGGAACGGCGGATGCGGGCACTCGAGCTGCTGGAGAGGCTCGACATCGGGAGGTTCGCCCATGCCTACCCCGCCCAGCTCTCCCACGGCATGCAGCAGCGGGTCGCCATCGCCCGGACGCTGGCCATCGACCCGGACCTGTGGCTCATGGACGAGCCCTTCGGCGCCCTCGACGCGCAGACGCGCCTCACGGTGCAGGACGAGTTCGTATCGCTGTGGCAGGACACGGGGAAGACGGTCCTGTTCGTGACCCACGACCTGACCGAGGCCGTCCTGCTCGCGGACCGCGTGGTGGTCATGTCGGCACGGCCGGGACGGATCAAGGTCGATGCTCCGATCGATCTGCCACGGCCCCGGCACCTGCCCGAGCTTCGCTTCGACGATCGCGTGAAGGTCTACGAACAGCGCATCTGGGAGGAGCTCCGCCATGAGATCCGGTGAGCTGGACGTCGCTCCTCCTCCCCGTGTGGAGGAGGAGGCCCCGGCGCCGAGCCCCGTGCTGGCCCCGCTGCCCACGGGCTGGCGCCGGGTGCGCGACCGCATCGACGTACCGGTGCAGGTCGGTCGGGCGGCGGTCTTCGTAGCCTTCGTCGGACTCTGGAGCTTCGGTGTCGAGCAGGAGTGGGTGCGGCCCCTCTACTCGGCGACGCCCAAGGAGACCTTCGACCGGCTGGTCGAGCTGGTGTCCGAGGGTGCCTTCTGGCGCGACCTGCTCGTCACGTTGCGGGAGGCCTTCTCGGGCTGGCTGATCGGCTCCGTCCTGGGGTTGTGCGTCGGCATGGTCCTGGGTCGCTGGCCGCGGTTGGCGAAGGTCTTCGGGCCCTACCTCACCTTCGCCAACGCCACGCCCAAGATCGCCTTCGCGCCCCTGCTCATCCTCTGGTTCGGCATCGGCGAGAGCTCCAAGGTCGCCCTCGCCGTGATCATCAGCTTCTTCATCGTCCAGGTGTCGACCCAGGCAGCCGTGTCGCTGCTCGACCCCGACCTCACCACCGTCGCCACGACGATGGGGGCATCGGAACTGCAGCGATTCCGCAAGGTGATCCTCCCCGGTATCCTCGCCGCCGTGTTCGGCGCCTTCCGGCTCGCCGCGGTGTACGCGCTGCTCGCCGCGGTCCTCGGCGAGTTCCTCGCTTCCCGCGAGGGCTTGGGACAGCGACTCATCACGTCGACGAACCTCTTCGACATGCCGACCGCGTTCGCGCTGATCATCGTGCTGGCGACCTTGGCCCTGGTGCTCAACGGGGCGGTGGGCCTCGTCGAGCGCCGCCTGATGCGCTGGCAGTCGCAGAGCTCCCGTGGCCCGAGCGTCTCGCTGTGAAGGGGGCGGCGCGATCGGACCAGCGCGCCCGGGACGGCTTCGGTGCCACGGCCCCGAGGGGATCCGTGGGACGAGTGCTGCGACCGGTGCAGTGAGCCAGCCCACGGTTCGGCGGCGGGTCGGCCGGCCACCTGGTGCCGACAGCCGTGAACGACGACAGCAGATCGTCGACGCGGCCCGGGCCCGCTTCGCCACCGACGGCTACGCCATGACCACGATCTCGGCGGTGGCCGCCGACGTGGGCATCACCCTGGCGACGCTGTACTACTACTTCGGCTCCAAGGCCGACCTCTACTCTGCGGTCTTCGACGATGCGAGCGACCGCCACTGGGCCAGCCTCATCGAGGCGATGGAGGAACACGACAGCTTCGTGGCCGCCGTCGACCACCTGCTCGACACGATCCTCAGCTCCGCCCGACCGGAGATGCGGGAGTTCCTGCTCAACGTCCCCATCGAAGCGAAGCGACACGCCGAGCTCGCGCCCGTCGTGGAACGGCAGGCGGCGATCCAGCAGCGCATGGTTCGACAGATCGTCGAG
Source organism: Acidimicrobiia bacterium (assembly GCA_050247895.1). Classification (GTDB taxonomy): domain Bacteria; phylum Actinomycetota; class Acidimicrobiia; order Acidimicrobiales; family VFJN01; genus CAVPEW01. Next base: position 7,927 of record JBFWTJ010000009.1, on the reverse strand, counting down.
CCGGCCTGGGCCCGTGGCGAGCTCGACCGCTTCGAATCCCTGGACGACGCGACCGTGGCGTTGCGCCTCCTGCTCCTGGGCTGGTCGCTCGAGGCGAACTTCGTGGGGGAGGACGTCCAGGCGACTCGAACGGTCCGAGCGCTGTCGAGGGGGATGGTGAGCGCGGACCCCGACGCCGACGAGGTTCGGCAGTCGACCCGCCGGCAGGCGTAGCGGGGGGCAAGGGCGGCATCGGACGGCCGCCCCGACGGCATCCGGCCGGCCCGGTTGGTCGCCTCGTGGGCCGCTCTCGTACCTTTGGTGCTCCGGACGGAACCACCGACACCACAGGACCCCCCCGCAGGAGGCGCAGCGCCCGGTGAGCACGCTCGACAGGCCGTTCGGCCGACACCTGGAGGACTTCGTCGTGGGCGACGTCTACCGGCACTGGCCGGGCAAGACGATCACCGAGTACGACGACCACCTCTTCTGCATGATCACCATGAACCACCACCCGTTGCACACCAACGAGTGGTACGCGCAGAACGAGACCGTGCAGGGCCGCACCGTGGTGGTCGGCAACCTCGTCTACTCGCTGGTCCTGGGCATGAGCGTGCCCGACGTGAGCGGCGCGGCCATCGCCAACCTCGAGGTCGAGTCGCTCAAGCACTCCAAGCCGACCTTCCACGGGGACACGATCTACGCCGTGACCAAGGTCCTCGACGTGAAGGAGACGTCCAAGGGCGACCGCGGCATCGTCACGGTCGAGTCCAAGGGCATCAACCAGCGGGGCGAGGAGGTCTGCTCCTTCCGGCGCAAGCTGATGGTGTGGAAGCGCGACCACGCCCCGGGCCGGTCCTTCCCCTACGACGACGGCGTCTTCGGCGAAGAGTCGTGAAGGCCTGGCGGCGCCGGTCGTCCCGAGAGGGTGCGTCCGAAGGTGCGACCGCCCCGACCCGCCCGGACCGACCGATCGACGAGCTCGCCCGCCGGGGCTTCGCCGCCGCCGCCGACGCCTACGAGGCGGCCCGGCCCGGCTACCCCGACCGGGCCGTCGCCCGCATCTCCGACGAGCTCGGCCTGCACCGGGGCCGCACGGTGCTCGACCTGGGTGCCGGCACCGGCAAGCTGACCCGCCAGCTCCTCGGCCGTGGCGCATCGGTCATGGCCTGCGAGCCGGTCGCCGCCATGCGGGCCCGCCTGCTCGAGGCCGTCCCCGACGTGAGCCTGGTGGAGGGGACCGCCGAGTCGCTGGCCCTGCCCGGTGCATCGGTCGACGTGGTCACCGTCGGCCAGGCCTTCCACTGGTTCGACGCCGACGCCGCCCTCCTCGAGATCGCCCGGGTCCTGCGCCCCGGTGGTGGCCTGGCCCTGCTGTGGAACGAGCGCGACGAGACCACGCCGTGGGTGGCCGAGATGAGCCGCCTCATCGGCTGGCACGAGCGGACCGTGTCGCGCTACCAGCACGTCGACTGGGCCTCGGTGGTCGCGGCCTCGGCCTGCTTCGCGCCCCTCCATGAGGAGGTCGTGCACTTCGAGCACCCCACGACCCACGAGCTGCTGGCCGAGCGCGTCCGGTCGATCTCCTACGTGGCCGCCATGCCCCCGGCCCAGCGGGAGCGCCTCGTCCACGAGGTCGGCCAGCTGGCGGCCCGGCTGCCCGAGCCCTTCCCCTTCCCGTACCGCTGCCGCGTCCTCTGGACGACCGCCCTGCGCCGCTGACCGTGGGCGCCGACCGGGGGGCCGCGCTGCTGGGCTGGTGGGCCGGGCGGGCCCGCGACCTCCCCTGGCGCCGGACCCGTGACCCGTGGGAGGTCCTGGTCTGCGAGGTGATGGCCCAGCAGACCACCGTGGCCCGGGTCGCGGCCCGGTGGCAGCCGTTCCTGGACCGCTTCCCGGACCCGGCCGCGTGCGCCGCCGCGCCGGTGGCCGACGTCCTGGCCGCCTGGTCGGGCCTGGGCTACAACCGCCGGGCCCTCCTGCTGCACCGGTGCGCCACCGCGGTGGTCGAGCGCCACGGCGGACGGCTGCCCGACGAGCTCGACGCCCTGCTCGCCCTGCCCGGCATCGGCGCCTACACCGCCCGGGCCGTCCTCGCCTTCGCCTTCGAGCGCGACCACGGTGTGGTCGACACCAACGCCGCCCGGGTGCTGGCCCGCTGGGCCGGCGGTCGCCTGACCCCGGCCCGGGCCCAGGCCGCAGCCGACGCCGCGGTGGTGCCGGGCCGGGCCTGGGCCTGGAACCAGGCCGTGCTCGACCTCGGCGCGTCGGTCTGCCGGCGACGGGCACCCTCGTGCACCGAGTGCCCGGTCGCCGCGGCGTGCGGCTGGCACCGGGCCGGCTGCCCGCCGCCCGACCCCGCCGACGGCTCGGCCGGCGTGGGCCGGGCCCAGCCCCGCTTCGAGGGCAGCGACCGGCAGGGCCGGGGCCGGCTGGTGGCCGCCGCGGTGCGGGGCCCGGTCGGCACCGGGGACCTGGCCCGGGTCATGGGCTGGCCCGACGAGCCCGAGCGGGCCGAGCGAGCCGCCGCGGCCCTGGTGGCCGAGGGCCTGCTCGCCCGGGACGGCGACGCGCTGCGCCTGCCTTGAGGGCCGCCGCCCGGGACTGAGACGGCCGTCACACCGCTTGGTCGGTCCTCCGGGGCCACGGATAACGTCGCGGGATCTCGCGGGTTCTCGCCACGCCCGGAGAGGAGGGGCACTCTGCTCGACGTCGGCTTCTACGGGGTTCGGGGCTCGACGCCGTGCGCGTGCGACGCCAACCGTCGCTACGGCGCGAACACGTCGTGCGTGACCCTGGAGTCGCCCGGGCAGGAGCCGGTGATCCTCGACCTGGGCACGGGCCTGCGCTTCTACGGCGAGGTCCTGGCCGCCCGCGGCGAGGCCTTCCGCGGCTCGGCGCTGGTCACCCACCTGCACTGGGACCACGTGCAGGGGCTCCCGTTCTTCGTCCCGGTGCTCCAACCCGGATCCCGGCTCGACGTGTACGGCCCGCCGACCGAGCGGGGTTCGCTGGCCGAGTCCTTCGACGTGTTCCTGCGTCCCCCGTACTTCCCGGTGAGCGTGGACGAGCTGCCCGGCGAGATCCGGTTCCACGACGTCCTCGACGACGACTTCGCCCTGGAGGGGGCCAAGGTCCGGGCCCGGTCGGTGCCCCACGTCGGGCCGACCTGCGGCTTCCGGGTGGAGATGGGCGGCCGGGCGGTGGCCTACATCTCCGACCACCAGATGCCCGTCGACGGCAGCCACGCCGTGGTCGACGAGGTGCTCGAGCTCTGCGACGGCGTCGACCTGCTCATCCACGACGCGCAGTACACGCCCGAGGAGTTCGCGGCCAAGGCCCACTGGGGCCACTCGACGATCGACTTCGCGGTGTTCGTGGCGGCGCAGGCCGGGGTGCGGCGCCTGGTGCCGTTCCACCACGACCCCGGCCACGACGACGACGCCATGGACCGGCTCCTCGACGGGGCGCGCGCCCTGCCCGGTGCGAGCACGATCGACGAGGTCCTCGCCGCCCACGAGGGCCTCCACATCTCCTTCGACGGTTGACCGCCCCACCGGGCCCTCGTCCGCCCGGCAGGTAGGGTCGGCGCTCGTGACGGGCACCCAAGCGATCGACTCCGCCAAGTACCGCCAGGTCCTCGGCCACTTCCCGACCGGCGTCACCGTGATCACCGCCGACCCCGGCCCGCCCGTGGGCATGGCCGTCGGGTCCTTCGCCTCGGTGAGCCTCGACCCGGCCCTGGTCGGCTTCTTCGCCGGCAAGACCTCGACGTCGTGGCCCCGGATCCGCGCCGCCGGCTCGTTCTGCGTGAACGTGCTGGCCGAGGACCAGGAGGACGTCTCGCGGGTGTTCTCCAGCAAGGCGGAGGACAAGTTCGCGGGCCTGGGCTGGAGCCGGGCCGGCTCGGGCTCGCCCGTGCTCGACGGCGTGCTGGCCTGGATCGACTGCGACCTCGACCAGGTCGTCGACGCCGGCGACCACGACCTGGTCCTGGGCCGGGTCCGGTCCCTCGAGGTGGCTCGGGAGTCGGGCCCGCTGGTGTTCTTCCGCGGCGGCTACTCCCGGCTGGCCTGATGGCCATCTACGCCCTGGGTGACGTCGAGCCCACGATCGACCCCACCGCCTACGTGCACCCCGACGCGGTGGTGATCGGCGACGTGCACCTGGGCGCCGAGGCGTCGGTGTGGCCGTGCGCGGTGCTGCGGGGCGACGACGGCGGGATCGTGGTCGGGGCCCGCACGTCGATCCAGGACGGCACGGTGGTCCACACCACCGTCGCGCTGCCGACGCGGGTGGGGGCGGGCTGCGTCATCGGCCACAACGTCCACCTGGAGGGCTGCACCATCCACGACGGCACGCTCGTCGGCTCGGGATCGGTGGTCCTGCACGGCGCGGTCGTCGAGGAGGGCGCGCTGGTGGGCGCCGGGGCGCTCGTGCCGCCGGGGATGGTCGTCCCGGCGCGGGCCATGGCCCTGGGCGTGCCGGCCAAGCTCCGGCTCGATGCGGTCGACCCCGACGCCCGGGTCCGGCCCGGTGTGGTGGCCTACGTCGAGCGGGGCGCGCACTACGCCCGGCTGCTCCGCCGCCTCGACTGAGGGCGGCCCGGCCGCTCAGGCCGATTCGGGGGTGGGCTCGAGGAGGCGCAGGTCGTCGCCGGCCCGGCCGCGGGCCCAAGCCGTGACGAAGGCGTCGTCGCACAGGTAGACGAGCTGGTGGTCGCCGCTGGCCGCGTGGAGCAGGTCGAGCAGGTCCCACTTGTCTTCGGCGGGGACCGAGGCGAACACGTCGTCGAGCAGCACCGGCAGGGGGTCGCCGTCGGGGCCGCCCCGGCTGGCCCGGTCGAGGTGGGCCAGGACGTGGTCGCGGACCTGGTCGGCCGGGCCGGTCGGGCCGCCGGTGGGGGCGGTGGTCGCCTCGAGGGCGGCGACGCGCCGCTCCAGTGCCGCACGCCGGTCGGCGACCCGGTCGGTGTCGGGGAGGTCGCGGATCTCCTGGTGGAGCTGGTCCAGGGCCGCCAGCCGGGTGGCCTCCAGGGCGACCGGGTCGGGTTCGGGTTCGTCGGAGGGCTCGGTCCCGTCGAGCTCGGGGCGGGCCAGCTCGGCCACCGCCCGCTCGCAGCGGGCCAGCTCGGCCGTGGCGTCGTCGACCGACCCCGCGGCGTCGCGGTCGGCGTGGCGCTGGGCCGCGGCGGCGAGCTCCGCCTCGCAGCGGGCCACCCGCTCGGGCAGGGTGCCGTCGTCGAAGCCACGCGCCGCGAGGTGGCCCTCGAGCGACTCGGCCGCGGCCAGCTCGGCGGCGCGGGCCGCTTCCCGGGCGGCCTCGGCCCGGGCCTCGCGGCCGGCCTCGACGCGGTCGCGCACGAGCCGTTCGATGGCGTCGGGGTCGTCGGTGGCGAGGTCGGCGTCGTCCAGCCCGTACGGGTGGCAGGTCGCGGCCAGCGCCTCGCGGGCGATCCGGAGCTGCGGCTCGACCCGGCCGGCCAGCTCGCCGCGCAGGCGGTGGAGCTCGCCCGCGACCTCACCGGCCTCGCCCAGCCGGGCGTGGTGGGTCCGCACGGCGGCCTCGAGGCGCGTGGCGGTGGTCGGGTCGAGCCCGGCGGGGACCATGTCCCGCCAGGCCTCGAGGGCCGACCGGTGCTCCCGTGCCGCGGCCGAGGCCCGCTCCCGGCGGGCCGGGTCGACGGTGGCCTCGACGCGGCGGAGGTGGAAGGCCAGGTAGGTGGGCGCACCGGTGGCGGCCAGGGCCCGGCGCTCGGCCCGCTCGGCCAGGGCGACCCGGGCGGCGGGCAGCCCGAGCAGGGCTGAGGCACCACCCAGGGCCAGGGCACCGCCGGCCGCCACGGCGACGATCGGCCCGACCATGCCCACGGCGGTGAGGAACAGGCCGCCGGCGACCACGGCGAGGCCGCGGGGTCGGCTGGCCTCGGCTGCCGCCTCCAGGTCGTCGAGCCGGGCGTGGGCGGTCTCGATCCGGTCGACCACGGCGAGCGGGGCGGCGTCGTCGAGCTCGATGCCCCCGATGTCGACCCGGGCCTGGACCAGCTCCTGCTCGGCGGTGACCAGCTGGTCCCGGGCCGCCCAGAGCCGTTCCTGGTCGAGCACGGCGAGCTGGGCCACGGTGGCGTCGGAGGGGTCGGGGAGCTGCGAGACGACCAGCGCCTGGAGCCGCGACTCGACCCGGTCCCGCTCCCGGCAGGCGGCCCGCAGGGCGTCGACTCGGGCGACCAGGTCGGCGGGAGGGTCCTCGGGGACGCCGGCGAGCCCGGCCCGTCCCTCGGGGTCGGTGGGGACCGACGACGCGCCGCGGTCGGCCGAGGGATCGGCGCTCGGTCCCTGCGGTCCGATCCCACCGGGGGCCTGGCCCGCACCGGGTCCTCCGCTCGCCGACCCGGAGGGCGACATCCGCTGCTGGGCGGCCTCTCGCCAGGCGACGATGGCGTCCTGGACCGACGCGGCGCCGGCCAGCAGGTGGGCGTCGGCCTCGACCCGGGCCGTGGCCTCGGCCAGCGCGGTGGCTCGGGCCCGGGCCCGTCCGAGCGCGGCCAGCGCCCGGGCGTACTCGCGTCGGGGGCGGCCCTGGTCGAGGTCGGCCAGGCGGGCGTCGAGCCCGGCGATCTCCTCGTGGAGGCGTTCGATCTGCCGGCGGCGGCCCGCCGCGGCCTCCTCCTCGGCCAGTGCGGCGGCGAGCTGCTGGCGCAGCGCCCGCAGCTCGGGACCGTCGTCGGGACGGACCTCGACGCCGGGTGCGCTCGTGGCCACCGGTCCGAGGACGAGCAGCTCGGCCACCCGTTCCGGGTCGGGCAGGACCACGGGCCCCGACCCGGCCTCGTCACGGGTGGAGGTCGTGCCCCGGCTGGTCACCACGATGGCGGCCTGGCCGGCCCGGGTGACGAACCGCAGCGCGGTGTCGTCGAGGGCGCCCTGGAGCGCGCCACGGATGCTCTCGGCCAGGGCGCGGCGCTCGTCGGCCTGGAGGCCCGACAGGACGGTCAGGCGGGGGTGGAACCGGAGCCGGAACTCGTCACCCGGCACCTTCAGCACAAGCTCGTCGAACCGCACGCACGCCTCCTCCCGTCCGACATCGGCAACGGGGAGGGGGAGCTGTAGGGCCGGGGCGGCGAAGGGGCCGGATGGCTCAGCGGGGCACGAGCGGCCCGGTGCGGACCAGCTCGTCGACCTGGGCAGCCGACCCGGGCCGGGCGAAGAGGAAGCCCTGGGCCCGGTCGCAGCCCAGCTCCTCGAGGATGGAGAGCTGCTCGGGGGTCTCGACCCCCTCGGCCACCACGGCCAGGTCCAGCGAGTGGGCCAGGCGGACCGCGGCGCTGGCGATGGCCAGGTCGCCCCGGTTCGGGCCCAGCCCGAGCACGAGCCGGCCGTCGAGCTTGAGGATGTCGACGGGGAACCGGCGGATCTCGGCCAGCGACGAGTGGCCGGTGCCGAAGTCGTCGACCGCGATCTGCACGCCGAGGCTCCGCAGGTTGCGCAGCGCGGCCACGGCCGGCTCGAGGTCGGCCAGCAGGTCCTGCTCGCTGACCTCCAGGCAGAGCTGGCGGGGGTCGGCCCCGGCCCGGTCGAGCGCGGCCTGGACCGTGGCCACCAGGGCGGGGGAGTTCAGCTGGCGGGGCGACAGGTTCACGTGGAGGTGCGGGGACTCGCCGCCCAGGCCGTTCTTCCAGGTGGCGAGCTGCTCGCAGGCGAGCTGCAGGACGACCGTGCCCAGCTCGACGGCCAGGCCGGTCTCGTCGGCGATGCCGACGAACTCGTGCGGACCGAGCAGGCCCCGCTCGGGGTGCAGCCAGCGGACCAGCGCCTCGCTGGCGGTGACGCGCCCGGTGCCCAGGTCCACGATCGGCTGGTGGACGATGAGCAGCCCCGTGCCCGACAGGGCGCCGCGCAGCTCCTCGGCCAGCGCCCGCCGATGGCTCTCTCGGGTCCGCATCGAGTCG
>JBFWTJ010000008.1:0-25900 GCA_050247895.1 Acidimicrobiia bacterium | reverse complement strand
CACGACGTCGGGGACGGTGATGACCGTCGGCGCGCAGTTGAGCACCGAGGTCACCCCGGCGGCGACGATCCGGTCGGCCACGTCCTGGGCCGCGCCGGCCGGCGTGGCGATGATGCCGATGGCGATGTCGCGCCGGGCGCAGATGGCGGGCAGGTCGTCGAGGTGCTCGACCACGTTGCCGTGGATCCGGGTGCCGACCACGGTGGCGTCGGTGTCGACCAGCGCCGCGACGGGGAAGCCGCGCTCGCCGAAGCCCCCGTAGTTGGCCAGGGCCTGGCCCAGGTTGCCGGCACCGACGATGACCACGGGCCAGTCCTGGGTCAGCCCGAGCTGCCGGCTCATGTGGAACAGGAGGTAGTCGACGTCGTAGCCGACGCCCCGCGTGCCGTAGGAGCCGAGGTAGGACAGGTCCTTGCGGACCTTGGCCGCGTTGACGCCGGCCAGCTCGGCCAGGGTCTCCGAGGAGATCGTCGTCGTGCCGTCGTGCTGGACCTCGGCCAGGCTCCGCAGGTACAGCGGGAGCCGGGCCACGGTCGCCTCCGGGATCTTCCGCCGGGCCCTGATCGCCCGGGCGGGGACAGGTGGGTCGACCGCATCGTCCATGACCGAGCCAGCGTACCGGGCCACGTTCACGTGCTCACAAGCAGGCGGCGACGGCGACCACGCCACCTCGCGGCCCGTGGGACGCGGCGAGGTCGGCGGTCGACGGGCCGCGTGGGGGAAGATCTCCTCCGGGGACCGCGACCCGTGCGGCCCCCGCCGTGGGCGGTGGAGGTGCCGGGCGAGGTGGTCGAGGTGGTGCGTGGGGCCGGCTCAAGCAGGGCCGGCCGGGCGCCGATCACGAGGGACGTGACCAGCCCGAGCCGGCGTGCTCCCCGCGCCGAGGGTCGGACGCGGCGGGCGCTCGTCGCCGTGGTGGTCCTGGCCTCCCTCGCCCTGCCGGTGGGACCGGCTGAAGCCCGACCCACGTCCCTGGAGCTCCCGACCCCGTCGACCCGCTCGGAGGTGGCCCGGGCCCGGGTCCAGGTGGCCGACTTCGTGACCCGGATCAACGCGCTGCGGGCCGAGCAGGGCCTGTCCCAGCTCCAGGTGTCCGACGAGCTCGCCGCGGTGGCCCAGGCGTGGACGGCCCGGATGGTCGCCGCCGACCGGATCAGCCACAACCCCGGCCTGGCCTCGGAGGTCCCCGGCGACTGGACCAAGCTGGGCGAGAACGTCGGCGTCGGCTACGACGTGGACGGCCTGATGGACGCCTTCATCGCCAGCCCCAGCCACTACCGCAACCTCGTCGACCCGGACTGGAATTACGTGGCGGTCGCGGTGCAGTTCAGCGGCGAGGGCCGGCTCTTCACCACCCACAACTTCATGCAGCTCCCCACCGCCCCGCCCACCACCGCGCCGGCGCCCCCGCCGACCGAACCGCCCCGGGCCGAGCCGCCCACGACCTCGCCGCCCACCAGCGCACCGCCGGCCGACACCACGCCGGCACCGGCCGCCGTGCCCGACCCGCCGGCCCGCCGGTCGCCCGAGCGCGTCGGCGCCGTCCTCGACGCCCTGCGCTCGCTCGAACCGTGACCGCCGCGATCCGCGCCGAGGGCCTGACGCGGCGCTTCGCCGGTGGGACGGCGGTCGACGGCCTGTCGCTGGAGGTGGCCCAGGGCGAGGTCCTGGCCCTGCTCGGGCCGAACGGCGCGGGGAAGACCACCACGGTGCGCATGCTCAACGGCGTGCTGCGACCCCACGCGGGCTCCGCCTCGGTGCTGGGCCTGGACCCGATGGCCCGTGGCGACGACGTCCGGCGCCTCACCGGGGTGCTCACCGAGCACGCCGGGCTCGACGAGCGGCTGACCGCCCGCGAGAACCTGGAGGTCACCGGCCGGATCCGCGGCCTGGACGCCACCGAGGTCGGCCGGCGGGCCGGCGAGCTGCTCGAGCGCTTCGGGATGTCGGACCGGGCCGACCGGCAGGTGCAGGGCTTCTCGACCGGAGAGCGCAAGCGGGTCGCCCTGGCCCGGGCGCTCCTGCACCGCCCGGAGGTCCTGTTCCTCGACGAGCCCACGTCGGGCCTGGACCCCACCAGCACCCGGGACGTCGTCGAGCTCATCGCCGGGCTGGCCTCCGAGGAGGGGGCGACCATCGTGCTGTGCACCCACTTCCTGGGCGAGGCGGGCCGGCTCGCCCACCGCATGGCGGTGCTCGACCACGGGCGGCTCCAGGCGTTCGGCCGTCCCGACGAGCTGGCCGCCCGGCTCTGGCACGGGCTCGACGTGGACGTCGACCTCGGCGGGCCGATCGACGAGGCGCTGGCCGCCGAGGTCGCCGCCGCCCCCGGCGTGCTGGCCGTGGTCCCGGTGCCCGGCGGGGCGCGGGTCCGGGTCGAGGACCGGGGCACCGTCCCGACGCTGGTCCGCCTGCTCGTCGAACGCGGTGGCCCGGTGTTCGGGGCGACCGCCCGGCCCCCGACCCTGGAGGACGTCTACTTCGCCGTGCAGGCCCGCGCCGCGGCCGCCCGCGACGGCGACCCGGCGGCGGCCCGACCGGCGAGCGACCGGCCGACCGGGGCCGGGACCCCGTGACCGACGCCCCCGGCACCGCGCCCGTCGCCGCCCGGACCGCGGGCGCAGCCGACCGGGCGGACCCCGCACCGCGGCGGACGGCACCGGACTGGCGGGCCATCCGGGCCGTGGTGGCCAAGGACCTGCGGGCGGTCGGGCGCTCCAAGGCCGTCGTGCTGCCGATGCTGCTGGTCCCCGCGCTGCTCCTGGTCGCGCTGCCGGCCGCGGTGGGCTTCGCCGCCGCGGCGCAGCGCCAGGTCGACCTCTCGTCGGTCATCGACGGCCTGCCCGGCGACCTGGGCGACCCGATCATGGCGCTGCCCGAGCACGAGCGGCTCGTGGTGCTGGTCAACGGCTACCTGTTGGCACCGCTGTTCCTCATCGTCCCGCTCATGGTGTCGGCCGTGCTCGCCGCCGACGCCTTCGCCGGCGAGCGGGAGCGCAAGACGCTGGAGTCGCTCCTCCACCTGCCGATCTCGGACCGGGACCTGTTCCTGGCCAAGCTCCTGACCGCCCTGGCGCCGGCCCTGGCCGTCTCGTGGATCGGCTTCGCCGCGTTCTGCGTGGTGTCGAACGCGGTGGCCTGGCCGGTGATGCACCGTGCCTTCGTCCCCACCGACCTCTGGCTGGTCATGATCCTGTGGGTCGCTCCCGCCGTGGCCCTGCTCGGCCTGGCCGTCATGGTGAGGGTGTCGGCCCGGGCCCGCACCACCCAGGAGGCCAACCAGCTCGGCGGCGCGGTCATCCTCCCGCTCATCTTCCTCGCCGTCGGGCAGTCGACCGGCCTGCTGCTGGTCGGCCTCGGCGCCGCGCTGGCCCTCGGCGCGGTGGTCTGGGCCGTGGCGCTGCTGGTCCTGCGGGGTGGGGCCCGCCGGTTCACCCGGGACCAGCTCGCCTCCTGGGTCTGAACCCGGCCGAGCCGGCACCGGGCTCAGCGGGCGAGCACGAAGAGCTGCAGGACCGCCGCGCCCAGGATCAGCACCAGGAGCACGGCCAGGGCCAACGTCGTCCCGGGTCTCATCGGGGCACCCCCGAGGCCCGCGACGGGTCCCCCTGGGGCGGTGATGCAGGAGGTGCAGGGAAGGCCGTCGAGCTCCCCCACCCCGGCCGGCCCACGGGGAGGCGAGCGGCGACGGTGCCGGCGACATCGGCCGGCTCGGCGAGGACCGGCGCGCTCACGCCGGCCTCCGGGCCGACAGGGTCACCGCGACGGGATCGGGCCCGGCCGCGGCCCCGTCCTCGGCCGGCGCCAGGACCACCTCGGTGCCCGTGCCCAGGCCCAGCTCGACCGCGGCCGAGCGCCGGGCCAGCGCCACGGCCAGCATCCCGTAGCTGTCCACGACCAGGCCGACCCGGCCGGGGGCCAGGTCGTCGTAGGCGGCCACGATCGGTGCGGTGCGGGCCTGGTCGCCCCAGCGGACCGACAGCGGCGAGCCGAGGGCGGTGACGTCCTCGGGGCCCAGGTTGAGCTGGCAGTTGCCGAAGCGGTCGACCCACAGCACCTGGGCCACGATCGTCCCCTCCTCGTCGCGGGGCAGGGGGATCACGCCGGGCAGCAGGGTGGCCACGTCCAGGGCGGGGCCCAGCTCGGACAACGGAACGCCGTTGCACAGGTGGGCGGCGGCCGGCGCGAAGACGTCGCGCCCGGCGAAGGTGGCACCCGGAGCCTCGAGCCGGTAGCGGGGATCGGTGAGCTCGACCGCGGCCGTGGCACCCCCGCAGACCCCGACCGCCGCGGCCAGCAGGCCGTTGTCCGGCCCGACCAGGTAGCTCTGGCCCCCGCCGACCTCCACGGCCACGGCGCGCCGAGCGGTCCCGACCCCGGGATCGACGACGGCCAGGACCACGCCCGGGGCCAGGTACTGCACCGAGCGGGCCAGCACCAGCGAGGCGCCCTGCACGTCGAACGGCGCGACCTCGTGGGTGAGGTCGACGACCACGGCGTGCGGCGCGAGGGAGCGGACGACGGACTTCACGACGCCGACGAACTCGTCGCCCGTGCCGTAGTCCGACAGGAAGGTGACGGTCTGGAAGGGCCCGGACATGGCGGTGCCGACGGTACCGACCCGCCGGCCCGGGCGGCTAGCCGACGTCGTCGAACCGGGCCTGGAGGTAGGCGTCGACGTCCTGTTCGCGGATCCGGAAGGACCGCCCGATGCGGGCGGCCCGGATCTCGCCGGCCTTGATGAGCCGGTAGACGGTCATCGGCGAGACCCGCAGCAGCTCGGCGACCTCGGCCGGCGTCAGGAAGCGTGGGCGCGACGTGGCCATGGAAAACCCCTTCTCCGCAGGTCCGTGGCGCACCCTATCCGCCGGTGGCTGGTGGGGCCAGTGGTGCGGACGGGGTCCGGGTCAGCCTCCGAGGGCCCGCGAGCGCTCCGCCGCGGCGGCGACCGCGTCGAGAAACGCGGCCCGCACGGCCCGCTGCTCGAGCACCCGCAGCCCGGCCGCGGTGGTGCCCCCCGGCGAGGTCACCGCGGCCCGCAGGGCCTCGGCTCCCTCGTCCGACTCGGCCAGCAGGGCGGCCGAGCCGAGCAGCGTGGCCTGGGCCAGCTCGACGCTGACCGCGCGGGGCAGCCCGGCCAGGACCCCGGCGTCGACGAGGGCCTCGGCGACGAGGAAGACGTAGGCCGGCCCCGAGCCCGACAGGCCGGTGACCGCGTCGAGCAGCGGCTCGGGAACGGTGACCACCACCCCGACCGCACCCAGGATCGACGAGGCCCAGGCCAGGTCGTCCTCGGTCGCCGCGGTGCCCGGGGCCAGGGCCGACGCGCCGCGCCCGATGACCGCCGGCGTGTTGGGCATGGCCCGCACCACCGGGGTCCCGGGGGCGACGGCCGCCTCGATGGCGCCGATGGTCACCCCCGCCGCGATGGACAGCAGCCGGCCGCTGCCGGCCTGCGCGATGGCCGCGCAGGTGGCGACGACGTCGCCCGGCTTGACCGCGACGACCGAGCCCTGCGCCTCGACGACCTCGGCCACCACCTCGACGCCGGGCAGCTCGTCGGCCAGGGCGCCGCGCCGGGCCTCGTCCTTCTCGACGACCACGACGTCGGACATCCGCCAACCGCCGGCGGTGAGCAACCCGCGGACGAGGGCCTCGCCCATCCGTCCCCCGCCGACGATCTGGAGCGCCACCATCGCCGGCGAACCTACCGCCCCGGCCACCCCGGGCCCGGGTACACCCGCCTGGGCGTCGCCGGCGGCCCGTCGCCTCCCTCCGCACTTCCCCGATGAGGTGGTCGGCAGCGGGCCCCCGGCGCGCGTCGCCACCCTACATGACATGGCATCAGATGCAACGAGAGATCTGTGGAGCGCTCAGCCCCGGAACCGGGAGGCGAAGCCGATCCGCATGGCCGGGCGGAAGAACTGCTCGGTCCACTGGTAGAGCGAGCCCAGGATGCGATCCAGCTCGTCGTCGTCGACGCGGCGGGCGTCCACCGAGCCGACCAGGAACACCGCGTCCTCCTCCCCGACGGCGAAGGCGGCGCCCACGAGCTTGCGGTTGCGGCGCAGGAGGTGCTCGTAGAGCTCGCCGGCGCGCTCCTCGGGTGCGGGCATCACGTAGGTCTCGTAGTGGAGGCTCCGCTGGCGCAGGTGGAGCCAGATGGAGAACACGTCCTTCTGCTCGCCCCGGACCCGCACGAACCAGCGACGCTCCCCCGGCGTGGCGTCCCGCTCCACGTGGGCGACCACCGGGTTCTCCACGCGCTGGCGCCCGAGCCAACCCTCGATGCGGGCCTCCACCTCGTCGAGCTCGCCAGGGGTCAACGGCTCCGGCACGGTGGTCGAACCTAGTTCCGGCGCGGTCGACGGCCGGGGCCGGTCGACGCCGGCTGGCCAGGGGCCGTCAGCGGCAGTCGACGGGCGAGCGGGAGGTCAGGTCGCCGTACAGCCGACGCAGCCTCCCGGCCGCGGTCGACCACGTGTAGCCGCGGGCCCGTGCCGCGGCCGCCCGCGACATCCCCGCCGCCAGCTCGGGATCGGCCAGCACCCGGCGGGCCAGGGCCGCGAACGGACCGGGGTCCCGCCCCTCCACCAGGTAGCCCGTCGTCCCGTGCTCGACCAGCGTGGTGAGGCCGCCGACCGCGGCGGCGACCACCGGGGTGCCGCACGCCGCGGCCTCCAGGGCCACGAGGCCGAACGACTCCGAGCGGCTGGGCACCAGGCACACGTCGGCGGCCCGGTAGTAGGTCGACAGGAGGTGGTGCGGCTGCGGGGGCACGAAGCGGACGTGGTCGACCAGCCCGAGCTCGGCCACCCGCTTGTCGACCCGGTCGACCTCGGCCGCGCCCTCGGGGCCCGACGCCCCGCCCACCACGAGCAGCGTGGCATCGGACCGGCCGAGCTCGGCGAAGGCCCGGACCGCGACGTCGAGGCCCTTGAGCGGCTGGATGCGGCCCACGAACAGCACCACCGGACCCGGACCGAGGTCCAGGTGGGCCAGCGCGGCCCGGGCACCGGCCCGGTCACCGGGCGAGAAGAAGGCGTGGTCGACGCCGGGCGGCACGATCTCGACCCGGGCCGGATCCGCCCCGTAGAGCCGGACGAGCTGGTCGGCCTCGGCCGTGCACGAGGCGAGGATGGCGTCGGAGCAGCCGATGACCTCCGCCTCGGCCGCCTCCCGCCGGGCCGGCTCGGGGTCGCCGGTCTCGGCCTTGACCCGGGCCAACGTGTGGAAGGTCGACAGCAGCGGCAGGCCCAGCTCGTGCTTGAGCCGGTGGCCGGCCACGCCCGAGAGCCAGTAGTTGGCGTGGAGCAGGTCGACGTCGGTCCCCTCGATGTGGCCGGCCACGCCACGGGCGAACTCGCCCACCACCTCGGGCAGCCGCTCCTTGGGGAGCCCCGGGTCGCCCGCGGCGACGTGGACCACCCGGAACCCCGGCTCGACGTCGACCACCTCGGGCAGGTCCTCGGCCCAGCGCCGCACGTAGACGTCGGCGGGCACCCCGGCCTGGGCCAGGGACGACACGAGCTCGCGCACGTACACGTTCATGCCCCCGCTGTCGCCGGTGCCCGGCTGGACGAGGGGAGACGTGTGGAGGGACAGGACGGCGAGGCGACGCATGGCCTCTGGGGTCAACCGCCGGCGGCGAGCCGATCTTCCACGACCGACCGGCCCGAGCCGTCGACCTCGACGTCGTTCTCGTGGCAGAAGGAGGTGTAGATCCGGATGAGCGTGGTCTTCTGCTCCTCGCTGAGCTTGGGATCCAGCCTGATCTCCTGGACCAGGTCGGACGAGTCGCGCTCCTCGAGGATCCCGGCCCGCACGTAGAGGGTCTCCGAGGAGATCTCCAGGGCGCGGGCGATCTGCTGGAGGATCTCGGCCGACGGGCGCCGCAGGCCCCGCTCGATCTGGCTCAGGTACGGGTTGGAGATGCCGGCCATCTCGGACAGCTTCCGCAGCGACAGGTGCCCGATGCGGCGCTGGTCACGGATGAAGTTCCCGAGGTCGTGCCAGCGGTTCTCCAGCTCCTCCTTCACGGGGCCAGAGGCTATGTCACGGCCGCGAGCAGAACGCATTCCGCAGCTAGCGGCCCCCGAGCAGCTCGTCGACGGTGGCCTCGCCCTCGCGGTAGCGCCGGATCACCTCGGCCTGGAGCCGGTCGATCTCCTCGTGGAGGACCCGGCGGTCCTCCGAGAGCCGGCGCTCGAGGACGGCCAGCTCCTCGGCCATGGCCGCGAGTCGCCCGTCGTCGACCGTGGGCAGGGAGGCCAGGCCGGCCTCGCCGATGATCCGGTCCAGCTCCCCGCGGGTCGCCTCGTCCACCGGGGGGACCTCGTCGAGCCCGGTCGGCCGGGCCGACGTGGCCGGCGCCGGCGACGCGGCCAGCACGTCGGGCAACCGCTCGACCAGCGCGTGGAGGTCGGACGGGTCGCCCCCCTCGGCCCGGCGCCGCAGCTCGGTCCCCACGATGTCGAGCCGGCCCTGGACGACGCGCCGGGCCAGCGACAGCGCGGCCTCGCGCTCCTGGCGGGCGGCCCGAGCGGCACGGATCGCCTCGATGGGCTCGCCACGGAGGCGGTCCGGATCGAGCCCGAGGGGCGGGTCCGGATGGTCGCTCCCCATGCGGGGCAGCCTAGCGGGTGGCGGAAAATCCACGGGGTAGGGTCGTGCGCGATCAACCCGAGCCAACCCGCACCGAAGGAAGGACCCCCATGGCCTTCACGCTCCCCGAGCTGCCGTACGCCAAGGACGCCCTGGCCCCCCACATCAGCCAGGAGACCCTCGAGTTCCACTACGGCAAGCACCACAAGACCTACGTCGACAACCTCAACAACCTGACCGGTGGCGAGAAGAGCGACGCCGACCTCGAGGCCGTGATCCTGGAGTCCGACGGCGGCGTCTTCAACAACGCCGCGCAGGTCTGGAACCACACCTTCTACTGGAACAGCCTGTCGCCCAACGGCGGCGGCCAGCCCACCGGCGAGCTGGCCGACGCGCTGTCCAGCGCCTTCGGCTCGGTCGACGACTTCCTCGCCGAGTTCACCGAGGCGGCCAAGACCCAGTTCGGTTCGGGCTGGGCCTGGCTGGCCCACGACGGCTCGAAGCTCCAGATCCTCAAGACGGCCAACGCCGACCTGCCCCTCAAGCACGGGGCCAAGGCCCTGCTCACCATCGACGTGTGGGAGCACGCCTACTACATCGACTACCGCAACGCCCGGCCCGACTACATCAAGACCTTCCTCGACCACCTGGTCAACTGGGACTTCGTGGCCAAGAACCTCGCCGCCGTCTGAGCGTCGGGAGACCGTGACGGGGCCGGCGGCGACCGCTGCCGGCCCCTGTCGCGCCCGGGCCCGGCTCAGCCGAGGTTGGCCACCACCCACGCCCAGACCGGTGCGGCGAGGATGAGCGAGTCGAGCCGACGCAGGCCCGGCGCCGAGGCCCGGGCGTCGGGCAGGACCGCCGAGGCGACCAGCTGGCCGACCGGCGCACCGAGCACGGCGACCGCGGACAGGACCGCGGCCTCGCCCACCTCGAGCGACGTCACCGGGAAGGCCGAGACGACGAAGCCCACCACGACCCCCGCGGCGATCCCCGCGATCGGCCCCTCGAAGGCGTTGGACGACCCCGAGCCGACCAGGTAGTCGCCCACCTCGTAGGCCGAGGCCAGCAGCAGCAGGGCCAGGGCAGCGCCCACGTCCTCCCGGCGCACGAGGACCATCGAACCGGCCACGAGGCCCAGGACCAGGCCGCACTGGACGGTCAGCCCGGCGTGGCCGAGCAACGCCGCACGCGGCCCGCGCTCGCCGGCCGCACCGATCAGCGCCAGGGCCACGCCGACGAGGATCCCGAGCCCGAGGCCCCCCTCCCCGAGCAGGGCACCCAGGCTCGCCGCGCCCGCGGCGGCCGCGGCGAGCGGCACCGAGGCACGACCGCCCACCCGGCGCCAGGCCTTGGCTGCCTGCCCCGCGCCCAGGCCGGCGGCACCCCCGTAGACCGCGGCGGTGGTCACCGGGGCGACGAGCACGGCGCCGAGGGCGAGGACGAACCAACCCACGCCCAGCCGGACCCGGGGCCCGTCCACGTCGTAGACGACCCGGTACCGGCGGGCCGGCGCGGCCGGAGCCCGCCGGCGCCGCCGGGCCTGGCGAGGGGCGGCGACCGTCCCGGCGCCCGCGGCGACCGCCCGCCTCGGGCTCACCCGGCGCCGCCCGACACCGGCGGCAGGATGGCGACCTCGGCGCCGTCGACCGGCCGGTCCATGTGGTCGACGGGCTCGCCGTCGAGCCACACCCCGCAGGTGGACAGCACCGCGGCGAAACCGGGCCCGTAGCGGAGCCGGGCCGCGTCGAGCACCTCGGCCACCGTCGCCCCGGGCAGCTCGTCGCGATCCGTGCCCGCCGCCTCCCGGGCGGCGGCGAAGAGGCGGACGAGCGGCATGGGGCGTTCTCCTCCGGACGTGCGGCGGACGAGGAAGCGTACGGGGACCCCCGTCCGCGCCGCTACCGTGCCGGCCCGATGGGAGCGTCGACGAAGGTCCTGCTGGTCCGCCACGGGCAGTCGGAGTGGAACGCCCTGGGCCGGTGGCAGGGCCAGGCCGACCCGCCCCTGACCGGGCTCGGCCGCCTCCAGGCCCGGCACGCGGCCCGTGCCCTGGGCGCCGTCGACGCCGTCGCCGCCTCCGACCTCCAGCGAGCCGCCGAGACCGCCGCGATCATCTCGGGCGAGCTCGGCGTGGGCCCGGTGGTCCTCGAGCCGGGGCTGCGCGAGCGCGACGCCGGGGAGTGGTCGGGCCTGACGCGGGCCGAGATCCACGAGCGCTGGCCCGGCTACCTCGACGCCCCGGCCGACGAGCACACCGGCTTCGGCCCCGCACCGGCCGACGCCACGCCGCGCCGGCCCCCGGGCTGGGAGCCCGACGAGGCACTGCGGACGCGGGCCTCGGCCGCGCTGGCCCGCCTGCACGCCGCGGTGGGTGGCGGCGAGGTCGTGGCGGTCACCCACGGTGGGGTGATCTACGCCCTGGAGGCGCTGCTCGGCGCGTCGTTCGCACCCGTCCCGAACCTCGGCGCCCGCTGGATCGTGGTCGGCCCGGACGGCCCGGTGGCGCTGGGCGAGCGGGTGGTCCTCGTCGACCACGACGAGCTCACCGTCCCCCGCGAGATCTGAACCGCGTCGACGGAACGCGGGCGAAGGCTCGAGCCGCTCGGGCGTCACCGGCCCGGGCCCGGCGGGAGCGCCGCGTGGGCGCTCAGCCGGGGGTGCCGGGCGCGACGGCGTGGGCGGCGCAGGTCCGCACGGTCGGGTCCTCGGCCAGCCGGTCGTCGCCGATCCCGGCGCCGCACGCCTCGCAGGTGCCGTAGGTGCCCTCGTCGATCCGGGCCAGCGCCCGCTCGACGTCGTGGAGCTCGGCCTCGACCCGCTCCAGGGCGGAGAGGTCCAGCTCGGCGTCCGGCTCCCGGATGTCCACCCGGCGCAGCGTAGGTGACCGCCCCGGCCCGGACGGGGCAAGTGGGCCGCCTGGGGCTCGAACCCAGAACCACAACCGCTTAAAAGGCGGGTGCTCTGCCAATTGAGCTAGCGGCCCGACCCGGCAACATAGGGGCCACCGCCCGGGCCGGCCACCGCTGCGGTCCCGCGGGCCGGGTCGGGCCGCTACCGTCGACGGGCGATGGCCGGCCCCGCACCGCTCACCACGGCCCGACCGGACCTCGACGAGCGCACCGACGACGTCACCTCGACCGAGCCGCCCCGCGCCGCCCACATCGTCAAGACCCGGCCGGGCGAGTCCGCGGTGGCCAAGGTGACCGAGGCCCGCATCTACGGCTACCCGGTCGAGGCGCTGTGCGGGGCGACGTTCGTGCCCCAGCGCGATCCCAAGACCTTGCCGATGTGCGAGGCGTGCAAGGAGATCTACGAGCTCTACCGCTCGACCAACGACGGCCTGCGGGACACGCCCGAGAGCTGATCCGGGCCGCTCAGCGGGCCGGGCGGGAGGGGCTGGCGGCCAGCAACCGGTCGATCTGGGCCTTGAAGGCGGCCGGCTCGACGCCCTCCAGGCGGAAGCGCTTGCTGCGGCTGGACGCGCCGGTCACCAGGGTCACGGCCCGGGCGGGGAGGCCGACCTCGTCGGCGAGCAGCCGGGCGATGGCGTCGTTGGCCCGACCGTCGGCCGGCGGCGCGGCGACCTTGACCTTCAGGGCCGTGCCGTGCCGCCCGACGATCCCGCTGCGCCCGGCACCGGGCTGGGCGTGGACCGACAGCAGCACGGCATCGGTCCCGTCGGCGACGAAGAGGTCCTCGGAGGTCACGTCCCGCACCCTATCGACGGGACGGCCGCGGCCCGACCGCGGCCCGAGCCCCCGCCGGTCGGTACGGTCGACGCCGATGGACGTGGAGCTGTTCTTCGACCCCCGCTGCCCGTGGACCTGGCGGACGTCGCGCTGGCTGGTGGCCGCGGCCGCCCAGCGGGGCCTCACACCGGTCTGGCGGACCTTCGACCTGGACAGCCTCGACCCGGGGCGTGCCGTCCCGCCCGAGGAGCAGCCGGGCGAGGAGGGCGCCCGCGCCGTCCAGCGCCTGGTCGAGGCGTGCCGGGCCCAGGACCGCCGGGACGACGCCGGGCGGGTCTACGAGGCCTACGGCCGTCTGGTCCACGACCAGGGGCGCACGCCGGGGACCGACGCGGCCCGGGAGGCGGTCCTGTCCCTGGGCCTCGACGACCTGCTCGCCGCCATCGACGACCTCGACCTCGACGAGGCCGTCTGGTCCTCGACCGCCGAGGCCGTCTCGCTGGTCGGCGACCGCGCCGGGTCCCCGGTCCTGGCCGTCACCCTCGACGGGCGGCGGCGAGGCGTGTTCGGCCCGGTGCAGACCCGTGCCGTGGTCGACGAGCGGGCCGGGGCGGTGTGGGACGCCGTGGTCGCCCTGGTCGGCGTGCCCGAGGTGGTCGAGCTGGCCCGGGACCGCGACCTCGGACCCCAACCGGACGCCTGACCCACGACGGAGCCGGCCCGGCGCGGGCGCGGCTCACTGCCGGGATGCGACGGAACGACGGGAACGGTCGCGACGGGCCCAGCCCGCAGCACGGCGGGCTCGGATCCCGGGTTGCTGCCCTGATGCGCGGCCAGCGCGGGGCTCAGGCGTCGACGAGGTCGTCGGCGCGGCGCTCGCTCATGCGGCGCCCGGCCCGGCCGATCCGCTCGATCTGCTTGAGCGTGGCGTCGCGGGCCCGCTCGGCGTCGGCGTCGAGGCCCTCGAGCGACTCGAGCTTCCAGTGGCGCAGCACCACCGGGACCAGGATCTGGTCGTGGTGGACGGCGAAGTCGTAGATGCCGGCCCGGGCGATGGCCTTGGCGTGGGCGCCGAAGTCGACGATGCCGGTGCCGGGCATCTCGAAGTTCCGCACCTGGCCCTCGATGGCCCGCACCACGCCCGACGGGTCGAGCTCGATCGCCGCGGTGACGAGGTCCCGATAGAAGAGGTGGTGCCGGTTCTCGTCGCTGGCCACCTTCTTCATGACCTCGTAGCCGGCCCGGTCGTCGAGCAGCTTGCCGGTGTTGTGGTGGGCGATGCGGGTGGCCAGCTCCTGGAGCGCGACGTAGACGAAACCCTCGCGGGGATCGTCGGGCTCGGGGACCTGGCCGGTGGACACCTGGGCCATGCGGGCCCGCTCGAGCGCGACGGGGTCGATCGCCCGGGTGACGGTGAGGTAGTCCCGCAGCACGATCGAGTGGCGGCCCTCCTCGGCGGTCCAACGCCGGGACCACTCCCCCCAGGCGGAGTCCCGGCCGAACATCGCCTCGATGGTGCGGAAGTAGTAGGGGAGGTTGTCCTCGGTCAGCAGGTTGACGAACAGGCTGCTGCGCACGGCCGGGGGGAGCTCGACCTCCTCGGGCGACCACTCGTAGGCGGCGTCGAAGTCGCGGCCCCGGCTCCAGGGCACCAGCTCGTGGGGGAACCACTCCTTGGCGCTGCCGACGTGGCGGTCCACGAGGTCGGCAGCGACGGGCTCGAGCTCTGCGAGCAAGGCGGCGGACTCCATCCCGCCGAGCCTACCTACTGGTAGGTAGGCTGAAAAGAACCCTTCTTCGTGAGGTGTGTCGATGGCGATCCTGCCGGCCCGGCTGGCACCCATGAAGGCCACCACCGGCGAGCTGCCGAACGGCGACGGCTGGTCCTACGAGGTGAAGTGGGACGGCATGCGGGCCCTTGCCTTCGTCGAGGACGGCGAGGTGCGGATCCAGTCGACCAACCTCCTCGACGTCACCTCGTCGTGGCCCGAGCTGGCCGGCCTGGCCGAGGCGCTCGGCCCCCGGCCGGTCCTGCTCGACGGCGAGATCGTCGCCACCGGCGACGACGGCCGCCCCAGCTTCGGGCGCCTCCAGCAGCGCATGCACGTGGCCGCGGCAGCCGAGGCCCGGCGGCGGGCCGCGCTGGTCGCGGTGCGCTACGTCGTGTTCGACCTCCTCCAGCTCGGCCCCCACCCCCTGGTCGACCTGCCGCTGGCCGAGCGGCGCCGGCTGCTCGGCGAGCTCGTCGAACCGGGGCCGGCGTGGACCTGCTCCCCCGCCTACCCCGACGGCGAGGCCCTACTCGACGCGGCCCGGGCCCAGGGCCTCGAGGGCGTCGTGGCCAAGCGCGACGACTCCCCCTACCTGCCCGGACGGCGGACGCGGACCTGGCTGAAGGTCAAGGTCCGCCGGCGCCAGGAGCTCGTCGTGGGCGGCTGGGTGCCGGGTGAGGGGCGCCGGGCCGAGGGTCTGGGCGCCCTGCTGGTCGGGTACCACGAGCCAGGCGGCGGCCCGCTGCGCTTCGCCGGCGGGGTCGGCACCGGCTTCAGCGACGGCGACCTCGACCGGCTGGCCCGGCTCCTCGCCCCGCTGGCCACCGACCGCCCGCCCTTCGAGCCGGTGCCGACCCGGACCGAGCTGCGCCGCCCGCCCCGGTGGGTGCGCCCCGAGCTGGTGGCCGAGGTCGAGTTCGGCGAGTGGAGCGACGGCGGCAAGCTCCGCCACCCCAGCTTCCTGGGCCTGCGCAACGACAAGGACCCGGCCGACGTCGTGCGTGAAGGCCCCTGACCGGTGTGCCAGAGTGCCGGCAGGAGGCACGGTGGACACGGGTGGACTGGCCGGTGACGAGATCACGTTGCGACTCCCGGCCCGGGCCGGCTTCGCACGCGTGGCCCGCGTCGCGGCGACGGCCCTGGCCGAGCGGGCCGGCTTCGGCCTCGAGCAGGTCGAGGAGGTCCGCATGGCGGTGGGCGAGGCGTGGGCCCTGCTGCTGGGCGAGGCCGACCACGACGGCTCGGTCGAGCTGCACCTCGAGGTCAGGCCCGACGGCCTCGGCATCGACCTGAGCGTCCTGGGCGGCCCGGCGGGCCCGCCGACCGCGACCCCCGGCAACCCGGCCGCGGCGGCGACGGTCCTGGCCCGGGTCGTCGACCAGCACGTCGTGGGACCCGACGGCCGCTCGATCCGCATGGTCAAGCGGGGCTGAGCCCGGCCCCGGCCGGCCGCAGGCTGCAGCCGAGGCCTGCCGGCGCGACGGTCGACCTCAGCGACCGGTGTGGCCGAAGCCGCCCGCGCCCCGCTCCGAGGCTCCGAGCGCGTCCCGCGTCGCGACCTCGTCCCAGCGCACCGCGGCGACGGCCTGCACCACCAGCTGGGCGATGCGGTCGCCGCGGTGCACCTCGAAGGGCTCGCCCGGGTCGAGGTTGACCAGCAGCACCTTGAGCTCGTCGCGGTAGCCGGCGTCGATCAGCCCGGGGGTGTTCAGGCAGGTCACCCCGTGGCGCAGGGCCAGCCCGCTGCGGGGCTGCACGAAGCCGGCGTAGCCGACCGGGATGGCGAAGGCGACGCCGGTGGGCACCAGGGCCCGGCCGCCGGCGGGCTCCAGGAGGGCCGGCTCCCGGGCGTGCAGGTCCATCCCCGCGTCGCCCGGACGGGCGTATCCGGGCAGGGGGAGGTCGGGATCGAGGCGCACCACCGGCACGACGAGGGGGGACGGTGCGGCGGGGTCGGCCATCGCGCCGAGCGTACGGTGTCGTCCGTGCTCGTCTGGATGGACCTGGAGATGACCGGCCTCGACCCGTCGCGCGACGTGATCGTCGAGATGGCCACGATCGTGACCGACGACGACCTCGCCGTGGTGGCCGAGGGGCCCGACCTGGTGGTGGCCCAACCGGCGGCGGCCCTCGACGGGATGGTCGACGTGGTGCACGAGATGCACACGGCCTCGGGGCTGCTCCCGCTGATCCGCTCGTCGACCACCACCCTGGAGGAGGCGGGACGGCTCACCCTGGAGTTCATCCGGGCCCACGTGCCCGAGCCGCGCACCGTCCCCCTCTGCGGCAACTCGATCGGCACCGACCGGCGCTTCCTCGCCGCCTACCTGCCCGAGATCGAGGAGCACCTCCACTACCGCAGCGTCGACGTGTCGACGCTCAAGGAGCTGGTCAAGCGCTGGTACCCCGGCCTGATCGAGGGGGTCCCCAAGAAGGCCACGGCCCACCGCGCCCTCGACGACATCCGGGAGTCGATCGAGGAGCTCCGCTGGTACCGGGCCCACGTCTTCCGGGACGGGGTGGCGCCGGGCGCCGCCGGCTGAACCCGGTCCGACTCAGGCCCCCAGCGGGCCGAGGTGGGCCGCGGCGCAGACCTCGCCGTCGCCCACGATCCACAGCGCCACGCCCTCGGACCCGGCCTCGGTGAGCACCTCGGCCCGGGTCGAGCGGTCGAGCGCGCCACGGTGCTCCATCACGGCGCGCAGGGGCGGTGCCAGGTCGGGCCGGTCGGCCAGCACCTCCTCCACCGGGGACCAGTAGGCGGCGTTGTTCACGTGGCCCAGGACGTCGAGGTCGGTGACCCGCAACGGCCAGGGCCGGGCCGGGCCCGCGCCGGCGGGCGGGTCCCCCAGCTCGAGGCGGGCCCGGGCCCGGCGCCCGCCGGCCGCCTCGCCGTAGATGGAGGCGAAGGCGTCGGGGAGCCGCCGGGGTCGCCCGGTGGCCACGTCGATGTGGACCCAGAGGGCGGCGGCCTCGATCGAACCACCCCGCTCGCCGGACACCGAGACCCGCCGCTCGGCGTAGTGGGAACCGATGGCGCCGCACCAGGTCGACAGCTCGACCTGCTCGCGCAGGACGGGGAAGGACCGGACCTCGACGACCAGGCGCCGGACCACCCAGTGCTCCTTGCGCTCGAGGTCGACCTCGGACGTGTCGTCGGCCGACACGTCCTGGAAGTAGCGGGCCACGGCGTCGAGGCGCAGCCGCCCGTCCACGGTGGTGTCCGACACGCGCACCGGGCGGGCGCGGGTCACGACCCGGCCGGTGGCGGGGCGCGGGGCCAGCTCGGTGTCCATCGCAGCGGAACCTAACGGCAACGCGCCCACGGAAAAGACGTTGACGGCGTCCCGGACGGCGTGGTGCGATGGGCGTCCGCACGGGTGACCGGCCTCTGCCGTGTCCCTGACCCGCCCGAGGAGCCCCTCTCGATGAGCACGCTGACGCACACCACGGGGATGCCTGGCATCGCCCTCGTGGCGCGCCCGCGTGCGGCCGCGACGGCGAACCCGGTGGCGAAGTGGCAGGCCAAGCCGTCCTTCGTCGCCGTGGACGCGACCGCCGAGGCCGGCATCCCGACCATCGCCGCCTTCGCCCACGGCACCCACCCACGGTCTCCGGAGCCCGAAACCTGACGGACCACCCGCCTCAGGGAGCTCACGGAGACCGCCGGCACCGCCCGGCGGTCTCTCTGCTTTTCAGGCCCGGCCCGATCCGATCCGACCCCCGACACCACTCGAACCGAGCGAAAGAGAAGGGCGATGCTGCCCGAGATCGACATCCCGAGATCCGACCCGAGACCCGGTGCCGAGGACGACCGCAGCTGGTGGGCCGACGCCCGCTGCAGCGACCTCGCCGGCACCATGTCCGCGCTGTTCTTCAGCGAGGAGCTGCAGGACATCGCCCGGGCCAAGGCCCTGTGCGCCCTGTGCCCCGTCATCGACCGGTGCCTGGAGGGCGCCATCGACCGCCGGGAGCCCTGGGGTGTGTGGGGTGGCCAGCTGTTCCTCAACGGCAAGGTCCTGCGCACCAAGCGGCGGCGCGGCCGGCCCCCCAAGGTGAGCCGGCCCGAGGACCACGTCCCCGAGGTCCCCGTCCCCGTCGCCCTCCAGGGGCGGGTGGTCTACCGCAGCGCCTGACCACCAGGACGCCGGAGCGGCGGACCGGGGTGACGACCGTCGAGCGCACTCCCCCTGGCGCTCGACGACGATCGAGCCCCGGTCCGCCCCGGCAAGGGCGCCGACCGACTGTCGGCCCTGCCACGCCCGCCGCTACCGTCGGCCGGGTGCCCCGCCGCCGGATCCCGCTGCGGATGGTCCTGGCCTCCACCGCCCTGGCTCTGGCCGCCGCCGGCGCCACCTATGCGGTGCTCGGCGGCGCGGACGGGTCGGGCGCCTCTGCGGGCGGCAGCGGCGAGCTCGCCGACGTCGACCTGACCGACCTCACCTACCAGGACCTCTCCGGTGCCACCCTCTCGGTCACCGGGAGCGCCGGGGGCCGGCCCATGGTCGTCAACTTCTTCGCCTCGTGGTGCGTCCCGTGCCTCGACGAGATGCCGGCCTTCCAGCGGGTGGCCGACGAGGTGGGCGACGACGTGCGCTTCCTCGGCCTGGCCGTGCGCGACCGCCCCGAGGACACCCGTCGGATGGTGGCCCAGGTCGGCGTGACCTACGACGTGGGTCGCGACGTCGACACCGCGGTCGGCCTCGAGACCGGGGCCGTCGTGCGGCTCCCGGGCACCGTGCTGGTCGACGCCGACGGCCGGGTCGTGGCCCGCCACCTGGGCCAGCTCGACGAGGACGAGCTGCGGGCCCTCCTGCGCGACGAGCTCGGGATCGCGGCGTGATCGACGCACCCCTCGCGCTGGCCTTCGCCTCGGGGATGGTCGCCACCGTCAACCCGTGCGGCTTCCCCCTCCTCCCGGCCTACCTGTCCTACTTCCTGGGCTCGGACGTGCCCGACGGGTCGACGCGGGCCGGCGTGGGCCGGTCGCTGGCCGTCGGCGGGTCGGTGGCAGCCGGCTTCCTCGGCGTGTTCGCGCTGGCCGGCCTGGCCTCGGCCCACCTGTCGGCCCAGGTCGAGCGGTGGGCGCCCTGGCTCACGATCCCCATCGGGCTGGTCCTGGTCGTGGTCGGCGTGGCCATGGCCCGGGGCTTCGAGCTGAGCCTGTCGCTGCCCAAGCTCCAGCGGGGGGGCGACAGCCGGTCGGGGCGCTCCATGTTCCTGTTCGGCACGTCCTACGCCGTCGCCTCGCTCTCGTGCACGCTGCCCGTCTTCATGGGCGTCGTGGCCACCACCTTCCGCCGCGAGAACCTGGCTTCGAGCCTGCTCACCTTCGTGGCCTTCGGGACGGGCATGGCCCTGGTGCTGCTCGCCCTCACGGTCAGCATGGGCCTGGCCCGGCGCTCGCTGGTCACCGCCCTGCGGCGGGCCCTCCCCTACGTGAACCGCGCCGCCGGCGTGCTCCTCGTGCTCGCCGGGGCCTACATCGCCTACTACGGCTGGTACGAGCTGCGGGTCCAGCGGGGCGGCCACTCGGGCAGCGGCCTGGTCGACCTGGTCACCGGCTGGTCCGACGCGGTGTCGCGCTGGGTGGTCGACGACGTCGGCGCGCTGCGCCTCGGCTGGCTGCTGGCCACGCTGCTGACCGCCGCGATCGTCGGCACCTACGGCGTGCGGGCCCGCCGCCGCTGAGGCCATCGCCCCGGACCGGGCCGAGGCCCGCGCTCAGTGGGCGCGGTTGACGACCGCGACGGCACCGTCGATGGCGTGCTCGAGGGCGTCGATGCCCTCGGCCTTCTCGAGGTACCAGATGCCCAGCTCGGCGGCCTCCCGCTCGACGACGGGGTCGAAGACGCTGGACAGGATGACGATGCCCTCGACCAGGCCGGTGGACAGCAGCTCCTGGGCCGCCCGCATGCCGGCGTCCTGGGATCGGACCAGGTCGAGCACCACGTCCTCGCCCTCGTCGGTGTGCACGGTGATCTCGGGCATGACCAGGTCCAGGATCGCGACCTGGGGCCGGTGGGCGCGGGCCAACCGGACGGCGTCGATGGCGCACCCCGCCTCGGCCACGACCTCGTAGCCGTCGTCGACGAGGATCCGCCGCACCAGTGTCCGGAACCGCTCGTCGTCGTCGGCCAACAGGATCGAGGTCGACGGAGCGTGGGAACGCAGTCGCTCCACAGGTCCGAGCGTACCGCCGCGACGGGCCGCGGCCAGTCCGCTCGGACCGCGCCTACGGACCGTCGGCCACAACGCGCCCGCCGCGGTCGGGCGTGGCGGCTCAGGGGGCCGGGGGGAACGAGGCGACGCCGCCCAGGTAGCCCCGGAGGGCCTCCACGACCGCCACCGACCCGTCGGGCCGGCGGTGGGTCTCGAGGTAGGCGGCCACCGTCCGGGGCCAGCCCATGGCCGAGCCGTTCACCGTGTGGCAGGTCTCGGTGCCCTTGCCCTCGGCCGGCCGGTACCGGATGCCGGCCCGGCGGGCCTGGTAGTCGCTGAACCAGGACACCGACGAGACCTCGAGCCACTGGTCGCAGCCGGGGGCGTAGGCCTCCACGTCCCAGGTCCGGGCGGCCGAGTTGCCCAGGTCGCCGGTGCACAGGTCGAGGACCCGGTAGGCGAGGCCGAGGCTGCGCAGGAGCGCCTCGCTGCGGGCGAGCACGTCGCGCTGGCACTCGACGGCCTGCTCGGCCCCCGTGGCGAGGGCCAGCAGCTCCACCTTGTCGAACTCGTGGGCCCGCAGCAGGCCCCGGGTGTCGCGCCCGGCCGAACCCGCCTCGCGGCGGAAGCACGACGTGTAGGCGACGTAGCGCCGCGGCAGCTCGGCCTCGGTCAGCACCTCGTCGCGGTGCAGCGAGGTCAGCGGCACCTCGGCGGTGGGGATGGCCCACAGGTCGTCGCGCTCGACGTGGTAGGCGTCGTCGGCGAACTTGGGCAGGTGCCCGGTGGACACCATCGTGTCGGTGCGGACCAGCGTGGGGGGCCGGATCTCCTCGTAGGCGTCGGCGTTGCGGTCGAGGCTGAGCTGCACCATGGCCCGCAGCAGGCGGGCACCCCAGCCCCGGTACATGGTGAACATCGCCCCGCTGATCTTGGCCGCCCGCTCGGGGTCGAGGATCCCCAGCTCGGCGCCGATCTCCCAGTGGGGGACCCGCTGGTGGGGGCCGTAGGCGTCGGCGTCGTACCCCTCGACCCGCAGCACGACGTTGTCGGCCTCGCCGGCGCCGTCGGGCGCGTCGTCCGACGGCGGGTTCGGGGTCCGCAGGAGCAGGTCGCGGATCTCGTCGTCGAGCGCGGCGACCTCGGCGTCGAGGGCCGACCCCTCCTCGCCCACGGCCCGGCTCCGCTCGGCGTGGGCCTCGGCCTCGGCCACGTCCCCCGCGGCCCGCAACCGGCCGACCTCGCGCGACAGCGCCTTGACCCGGGCCCGGAGGTCGTCGCGCCGGGCACCCAGCTCCCGGCGCCGGGCGTCCAGGGACTGGATCCGGTCGAGCGACGCGGTGGCGTCGGGGCCCCGGCGGGCCAGCGCCCTGCGCACGACGTCGGGCTCGGTCCGCAGGCGTCGAAGGTCGAGCATCGGGCGGAGGCTAGTGCCGCGCCGCCGGGGCCCCGCCCCGCGGCGGGCCCGCCTGCTAGGCCGCGAAGGGGTCGCCGACGGGGTGCGCGATGTCCAGCACCATCGCCGCCGCGCCCAGCACGAGCAGGGCCGCGACCACGACGATGGCCACCGGGCGCAGCCGCCGGGCGTCGACGCGCACCGGCCGGCGGGCGAGGCTGGACGCGACCCGGTCGGCCGCGGCGACCGCGATGTGGCCGCCGTCCAGCGGGAGCAGGGGGACGAGGTTGAGCACCCCGAGGAAGACGTTGACCAGGGCCAGGAGGCCGACGGCCAGCTCCGGGCCGGCTGCGACGGCCTGGTCGGCCAGCCGGGTGGCGCCGACCGGCGACAGGACCCGCTGCTCGGCGGGGATGTCGCCCCCGTCGAACACGGCCCTGACCGAGCGCACCCCGATGGCCGGGAGCTCCACGACGGCCTCGGCCGACACGCCCAGCACGTCGACGGTCTGGCGCGTGCCCGTGCGCACCCCGTCGACGATCCCGCCGTCGCCGGCGATCCCCAGGCCCAGGAACAGCACCGCCGCCACGGCCAGGTTGGCCAGGGGCCCGGCGGCCGAGACCGCGGCGCGGGTTCCGGGCCGCTGGGCGCGGAAGGTCCGGGGCTCGTCGACGGGGTCGACCTCCTCGCCGGAGTCCATCCCCACGAGCTTCACGTAGCCGCCCAGCGGCAGGAGCTTCAGGCCCCAGCGCAGCTCCCCCGAGCGCCGCTGCCAGACCGAGGGGCCGAAGCCGACGAAGTACTCGGTGGCCTTCACGCCCAGGGCCCGGGCCGCGCCGAGGTGGGCGGCCTCGTGGAGGGCGACCGAGGCGACGATGCCGCCCAGGACCAGGATCGTGCCCACGACACCGGCGCTGATCGCCGCGGCCAGCGCCACGCCGGTGGCCACGGCCACGGCGCAGTTCCGGCTCACACGGAGGATCTCACGGCCCATCGGGGCTCCTTCCCGGGGTCGGCGCCGATCGGCGAGGCGGTGGCGGCATAGGCCGAACGACCTATGCCCGGCCAAATATGCCATGGCCGTGCGGCGCTCCGACAGGCGCGAGACGACCAGTAGCGTCGATGTTGAGATGGGCAGCACGACCCGCGTTCGCACCGGCACTCCACGCGTTGCCACGGCCAGGGGGCCGGGCGCCGGCCACGCCCGGTGAGCGCGGTCGAGGTCGAGGGCCTCGTGGTGCGCTACGGCGAGGTCATCGCGGTCGACGGGTTGTCCTTCACCGCCGAGCCCGGCCGGGTCACGGCCCTGGTGGGGCCCAACGGCGCGGGCAAGACCAGCACCGTCGAGGTCCTGGAGGGCTACCGGGCACCCGCCGCGGGCCGCGTGGCGGTGGTGGGCCTCGACCCCCGGCGCGACCACGCCGCGCTGACCGAGCGCATCGGCGTCATGCTCCAGTCCGGCGGGGTCCACACCGGCATCCGGCCGTTGGAGGCGCTCCGCCACGCCGCCGCGCTCTACCGGGACCCGCTGGACCCCGTCGAGCTCCTGGCCCGCGTCGGCCTGGCCGGGCGGGAGCGGCGGACCTGGCGCCAGCTGTCGGGCGGCGAGCAACGGCGGCTCGCCCTGGCCCTGGCCCTGGTCGGGCGGCCCGAGGTGGCCTTCCTCGACGAGCCGACGGCGGGGGTCGACCCCCACGGGCGCCGCGAGGTCCGCGAGGTCGTGGCCGAGCTGCGGGAACGGGGCACGGCGGTCGTGCTGACCAGCCACGAGGTGGACGAGGTCGAGCGGGTCGCCGACCACGTCGTGGTGGTGCACCGGGGCCGGGTCCGGGCCGCCGGGACCCCCGACGAGCTGGTCCGCCGGGCCGGCGTCGACCAGGTCCGCTTCGCCGCCCCGCCCCGGCTCGACGTGGGCGGCCTGGGCCGGCACCTGGCCCCGCCCGGCACGGGGACGCCCACACCGGTCCGGGTCGTGGAGGAGGGTCCCGGCCGGTACCTGGTCGAGGCCCCGCCGTCCCCCGCCGTCGTCGCCGCCCTCACCGCCTGGCTGGCCGCGCACGACGTCGCCCTGTCCGACCTGCAGGTCGGCCGGCAGCGCCTCGAGGACGTCGTGGTGGAGCTGACCCGCGACGCGCCGCCGACCGGGGCCGAACCGCGACCCGGCCCCGCGGACGACCGGTGAGGGCCCTGGGGGCGCAGGTGCGCCTGGAGCTGGCCCTGCTGGCCCGCAACGGCGAGTCGCTCCTGCTGACGCTGGCCATCCCGGTGCTGCTCCTGCTGTTCTTCTCCAACGTCGACGTCCTGCCCATCGACGGCGAGCCCATCGACTTCCTCGCGCCGGGGGTGCTGGCGCTGGCCGTGCTGTCGACGTCGCTGGTGAACCTGGCCATCGGGACCGGCTTCGAGCGCCACTACGGCGTGCTCAAGCGCCTGGGCTCGACGCCGCTGGGGCGGCCCCGCCTCCTGGCCGGCAAGGTCGTGTCGGTCCTGGCCGTCGAGGCGGTCCAGATCGTCGTGCTCGGCGGCCTGGGCCGGGCCCTGGGCTGGCGGCCCGACGTGGCGCTCGTGCCGTTCCTGGCCGCCGTGGTGCTGGGCACCGCGGCCTGCGCCGGGCTGGCCCTGGTGCTCGCCGGGCGGCTCGGGGCGCTCGTCACGCTCGCCGCGGCCAACGGGCTCTACCTCGTCCTGCTGCTCCTGTCGGGCATGGTGATCCCGCTCGACGAGCTCCCGGCCGGGATGCGCGGCGTGGCCCGGGCCCTGCCCTCGGGGGCGCTGGCCGAGGCGGTCCGGGGGTCGTTGCAGACCGGCGCCGAGGTCCCCGCCTCGGCCTGGTGGGTCCTGGCCGCGTGGGCCGTCGCCGCGCCGGTGGCGGCCGCCCGCCTGTTCCGCTGGGAGTGACCGGCCCGGCGCCCACGCCGACGTGGGCGGCGGCCGGGGTCGGTCAGCTGTCGGGGACCGGCCGCTCGACCGGGGCGGGGTGCCGTTCGAGCTCCTGGCGCACCTGCTCCCAGGTCAGCACGTCACGCTCGGAGGGCGCGACGCCGGCCCGGTCCGCCTCGGCGTGGCGGGCGGCCCAGCGGAAGAAGATGATCGTGATGAGCAGCCACAGCCACGAGCCGCCGACCAGCTTCATGATCAGGCCCGCGGCCTGCTGGTCCTGGGTGACCGAGATGTCGAACAGGCGGGTCGGGATGTCGTAGGCGGAGTACACCGCCCCGTCGGCCAGGACCAGCCACGCGCCGGGCACCGTCGGGATGATCGAGGTCACGAAGAGGTGGATCATCTGCGCCGGGAGCGGGATGCGCAGCTCGGGCAGGGGCCCGCAGACCGGGATCCACAGCAGGAAGGCCGACAGCACCAGCGCGGTGTGCATCCCGTAGTGGAACAGGCCGTTCTCCGACGACAGGTTGACCACGCTCTGCCAGTGGGAGAGCAGCACCAGGCCGTTGAAGAGCACCGTGGCCGGGATGGG
This sequence comes from Acidimicrobiia bacterium, assembly GCA_050247895.1. Lineage (GTDB taxonomy): Bacteria > Actinomycetota > Acidimicrobiia > Acidimicrobiales > VFJN01 > CAVPEW01. The sequence continues at coordinate 802 of JBFWTJ010000008.1, read as the reverse complement.
CCGGGCCATCTGGTGGACCCAGCGGTCGACCCGGCCCCGGCCCAGGATCAGGCGGGCCAGCCACTCCGGGGTGGCCAGCAGCAGGGCCGGGGGCATGACCAGGGTCAGGACCAGGTGCTGGCTCATGTGCACCAGGTACAGGTACTTCTCCCCGATGTCGTGCACCGGCCAGTCGGCCGCCACCCACAGCAGCGCCATCCCGATGACGAACCACGCCAGCTGCTGGCGGCTGACGGGCCGCTCGTCGCCGGGGACCGCCTTGGGCCCGATGACGCGGGCGGCGTACACGTAGAGGCCGACCATGCCCACGACCAGCACCCACACCTCGGGGTGCGGCACCCACCGCCAGGCGTCACCCGATCCGGCGGCGAGGAGCAGCGACACGTCTAGCTGATGTAGCGGAAGTAGTCGTCGGAGAAGAACTCCATCGACACCAGGGTGGCGCAGTAGACGACGATGGCCAGGGCCAGCCCGAAGACGAAGATCCGCTTGAAGAGCGGGTTGTCGTACTTCAGGTGCATGAAGTAGCCGGTGACGATGGCGAACTTGGCCACCATCATCGGGAACAGCATGGCCACCAGCGCCGTGGTGCTGGCGTCCTCGATGAAGTAGGTGCCGACCTCCGCCGCGGTGATCACGCCCAGGATCAGGGCGATGATCACGTACTGGCGGTCGCTCGGGTGGGCGTGCTCGACGGCCTCGTGGTCGGTGGTGGCGGCCGGCTCGACGGCCTCGTCGGTGGCGGTGGTCATCGCGGCGACACCTCCTAGGGGATCAGGTAGACGACCGTGAAGATCAGGAT
>JBFWTJ010000007.1:0-25918 GCA_050247895.1 Acidimicrobiia bacterium | reverse complement strand
GGCGACCCGTCCGACGATCGTGCGCGAGGGCCGGCCGGGCCACAACCGGCAGCTATTGCTGTGAAGGTGTGACGTCCACGACACGCGGGCGCGGCGAGGCCGACCGGGCGGCCCGGCGGTGCGGGGTCAGGCCGGCGTGGGGGCGGAGGTCTGGCGGCGCCGGGGACGGGGTCGCAGGGCCTCGATGAGGGTGACCAGCTCGTGGACGTCGGCCGCCCAGCCGGTGGCACCGGCGACCGAGGCGATCTCGGCGTTGCGCACCGCCTGGCCACCGACGAACACCGGTACGCCGGGCAGCGCGTCCCGCAGGCCGGTCACGATCCGCCGGGCCGACTCCAGGTTGTCGACCGAGGTGACGCCCACGGCCACGGCCACCAGCCGGTCGGCCGCGGTCGCCGCGTCGGCGAAGGCCTCGGCCGGCGCGGCGATGCCCAGGTCGCGCACCGAGTAGTTGCGCAGGCGGATCAGCTCGGCGATCACGGCGAGGCCGAAGCCGTGCGACTCGCCCGAGGGGCTGCCGAGCACCACCGTGCCTCGTGACCGGCCCCGTCGCCGGAAGCGGCTCCCCAGCAGCGTGATGGTCCGCTGCGCCGCGGTGACGGCCAGGTGGCCCGCGGCCGGGCCGTCGTCCACCGAGGTCGTGGCCACCGCCGGGCCGACCAGGTCGACGATGACCTCCTCGGGCGTCCAGCCCGACACCAGCGCGGCCTCGACCGTGGCCCAGGCGCCGACGTCGTCGCCGACCACGAACCGGTCCCGCAGCCGGGCCACCCAGTCCACCGGCTCGCCCCGCCCGGCGTCGCCGTGGGCGGCCAGCGGCACGCCGGCGAAGGCGGCCAGCTCCGCCCGGCGCACCATCCAGACGTTGCCCTGGCGGGTCGCGGCGAGGCGGCCCGAGCGCACGTAGCGGTAGGCCGTCATGTAGTGCACGCCGAGCTCGCGGGCGACCTGCTTCAGGTTCAGCTCATCGTCGTGGCACACGTCGCCCGTCCACGCCGTCGCCGCACATCCGGCCACCCTAACCAGGAGCATCGCCGGTGCCCCAGGCCGGAGCGGACCGGCGCTTCCGGGCGTCGGCGACCTCGGCGGCCGGCCGAGGTCTGGGTGCATCCCTAGCATCGCGGGGATGGGTCGGGTCCCCAGGTCGGCGTCGGAGCACCCCGAGACGGGCCGGTTCGACCTGCCGATCTTCCACGCCGAGACCCGTGCCGCGTGGCGGGCGTGGCTCCAGTTCCACCACCCGACGGCCCGCGGGGTGTGGCTGTGCTCGTGGCGGGCGACCACCGGCCGGCCCACGTGCCCCTACCCCGAGGCCGTCGAGGAGGCGATCTGCTTCGGCTGGATCGACTCGACGGTCAAGGTCCTCGACGACGAGCGGGGCCTCCAGCTCATGACGCCGCGCAAGGCGAAGAGCTCGTGGACCCGGCTCAACCGGCGGCGGGCGGCGGCGATGGAGACGGCCGGGCTCATGACCGACGCCGGTCGTCGAGCCATCGAGGTCGCCCGGGCGAACGGTTGGTGGACCATCTACGACCCGGTGGAGGACCTCGTCGAGCCGCCCGAGCTCGCCACCGCCCTCGACGCCCGACCCCCGGCCCGGGCCCACTGGGACCGCTTCCCGCCGAGCGCCCGCAAGGCCATGCTGTGGTGGATCGTCAGCGCGGGCCGGGTCGAGACCCGCCTCCAGCGCGTCGAGGCCGTCGTCGAGAAGGCCGCCACCGGCGAGCGCGCCCGCGGCTGATGCGGGTGGCGACGCCGTCATCGATGACTAGGATCATGGTCATGTCCGACGTGGTCCTCCCGCTCGCCGAGATCAAGAAGCGCCTCTCCGAGATCGTCGACGGGGTCGAGGACCGTCACGACCGCGTCGTGCTGACCCGCCACGGCCGGCCCGCTGCCGTGATCATGAGCCCGGACGAGCTGGAATCGCTCGAGGAGACCCTGGAGCTCCTCTCCGACCCCAAGGCCCTGAGGGAGATCCGCCGGGCCGAGGCTGCCGTCGATGCCGGTGAGGTCGTGACGGCCGAGGATCTGCGCGGCAAGTACCTGCGCTGATGCCCTGGGGCCTGGTCGTGGCCGCCCCCGCGGAGCGGTCGTTGGCCCGGCTGCGCGCCGGGGTCGCCGCAGCGGTCGTCGAGTTCATGCTGGGGCCGCTCGCCGATGCGCCGACCCTCGTCGGCAAGCCGCTGCAGCGTGAGCTCGCGGGCTACTGGTCCGCCCGTCGGGGCTCATACCGGGTCGTCTACCGCCTCGACGTCGACCGGCACGAGATCGTCGTCGTGCGGATCGACCACCGCAGCGACGTGTACCGCAGGCGGTAGGGCCCGCCGTGGTCAGGCGGTGCCGAAGAGGCGGTCGCCGGCGTCGCCCAGGCCCGGGACGATGAAGGCCTGCTCGTCGAGGCGTTCGTCGATCGCGGCGGTGGTCAGCACGCCGACGTGGCCCGTGGCCCGGATCCGCTCGATGCCCTCGGGCGCGGCCAGCACGCAGACGGCGTGGATGGGCCCGGCCCGGCGCTCGGCCAGGAGCCCGCAGGTGTGGGCCAGGCTCCCGCCCGTGGCCAGCATCGGGTCGAGGACCAGCACCGGGCGGCCGCCGATGTCGTCGGGCACCGAGGACATGTAGGCCCGGGGCTCGAAGGTGGCCTCGTCGCGCGAGAGGCCCACGAACGCCGTCTCGGTGTCGGGCAGCAGGCGCAGCACCCCGCCCAGCATCCCCAGGCCGGCCCGCAGGACCGGGACGACCAGCGGCGGCTCGACCAGCCGGGTGCCCGTCGTGGTCGCCAGGGGCGTGCGGACCTCGACCGGCACGGTGGCGACGGTCCGGGTCGCCTCGTAGACGAGCATGGCCGACAGGTCGTCCATGGCCCGCCGGAACGCGACCCGGTCGGTCCGCTCGTCGCGCAGGACCGTGAGCTGGCGGGCGGCGAGGGGGTGGTCGACGACGGTGACGTCCATGGCCGGGCAATGATGGCAGCCGTGGACCGTGCCCGACTGGCCGCGATGGTCGACCACACGCTGCTCGCACCCGAGGCCACGGTGGCCCGCGTCGAGGCGCTGTGCCGGGAGGCGGCCGAGCTGGGCGTCGCCGCGGTGTGCGTGAACGCCACGATGGTGACCGTGGCCGCCGCGGCGGTCGGCGCACCGGCGCCCGGCTCTGGCGACCGCGGTGCCGGGACCGTCTCGACGGTCACCGGTGCGGTGCGGGGCTCGGGCGACTCCGGGGCCGGGTCCGCCCCGACGGTCACCGGTCCGGGGCGGGGTCCTGCGGTGGGCGGTGCGGGTCGGCTCGTGGTGGCCAGCGTGGTGGGGTTCCCCTCGGGCGCCCATCCCACCGAGGTCAAGGTGGCCGAGGCCCGCCGGGCCGTGGCCGACGGCGCAGCCGAGCTCGACGTGGTCATCGACCTGGGCGCGGCCGCGGCCGGGGACTGGGCCGCGGTGGAGGCCGAGCTGGACGCCGTGCGCCGTGCCGCGCCCCACGCCGTGCTCAAGGTCATCGTCGAGTCGGCCCTGTGGACCCGGGGCCAGCTCGTCGCCGCGTGCGCCGCGGCCGAGGCCGCCGGGGCGGACATGGTCAAGACCTCCACCGGGTTCCACCCGGCCGGCGGCGCCGACGTCGAGGCGGTGGCCACGATGGCCGCCGCGGTCGGCGGGCGGCTCGGGGTCAAGGCCAGCGGTGGGATCCGCGACGCCGCCACCGCCCTGGCCATGGTCGACGCCGGCGCCACCCGCCTGGGCTGCTCGGCCACCCGGGCCATCCTCGACGGCCTGTGAAGCACGTCACGCGGCGCCTGGCAGACTCGGCACCGTGATCGAGCGCCAGATCGAGGTCACCACGCCCGACGGCGTGATGACGACCTTCGTGTACCACCCCACCCACGACGGGCCCCACCCCGTCGTCCTGTACCTCATGGACGGCCCGAGCATCCGGCCCGCCCTCGAGGAGATGGCGTCCCGGCTGGCCACCGCCGGCTACTACGTCATGCTCCCGTTCCTCTTCTACCGGGGCAGCCCCTACCGCGTGTTCGGCCAGACCGACGAGGAGATGCACCGGCGCCGCGAGCTCATCGACACGGTCACGCCGACCAACATCGTCGGCGACGCCGAGGCGCTCCTGGCCCTGGCCGGCCAGGACCCCGCCGCGGCGGGGGGCAAGGTCGGTGCCGTGGGCTTCTGCATGAGCGGGGGGCTGACCGTGGCCCTGGCCCGGGCCCTGCCCGACCGGGTCGCCGCCGCGGCGTCCGTCCACGGGGCCTGGCTGGTGCGCGAGGGCGAGGACTCGCCCCACCTCGGGCTCGACCGGGTCCGGGCCGAGCTGTACTTCGGCTGGGTCCACGACGACCCGACGGCGCCGCCCGAGACGCGGGCCACCATGGTCGAGGCCCTCGACGCCGCCGGGGTCACCTACGCGATGGACGTCATCACCGACGCCGTGCACGGCTACGCGCCGCCCGGCGACCGGTACGACCGGGCCGCGTCCGAGCTCCACTGGGAGCGCGTCCACGCCCTGCTGCGCCGCAACCTCTGACGGTGACGATCGGCGCCCGGAGCGGTGCGCCGAGCGTCCGCGTTGCCTAGGTTGGGCGGCGTGTCGGGGATCGAGCGGGTGGCGTACGACGAGTTCGGCCTGTTCCACGAGAACGCGGCCGAGCACGGCCTGCCCTACGACGGCCCGCCCGCCGTCCGGCGGACCGAGGTGGAGGTCGGCGGGGACCGGCGCCTGAGCGCGCTGGTGTGGGGCGAGGGCGAGCCCGAGGTCGTGCTCCTCCACGGCGGTGCGCAGAACGCCCACACCTGGGACACGGTGGCCCTGGCCCTGCGGCCCCGGCCCCTGGTCGCCATCGACCTGCCGGGCCACGGCCACTCCGACGCGCCGGCGGGCGGCCTGAGCCGGCGCCGCCTCCCCGAGGCCGCGGCGCAGGACGTCGAGGTCGCGATCCGGGCCCTCGCGCCCGGTGCCGCGGGCGTCGTGGGCATGTCGCTGGGCGGGCTCACCGCCATCGCCCTGACCGGGCGGGCCCCCGAGCTCGTCCGCCGGTTGGCCCTGGTCGACGTCCTGCCCGGCATCCACGCCGACCGGTCCCGCCACATCACCGACTTCGTCGACGGCCCTGTGACCTTCCCGAGCCTCGAGGACCTCCTGGCCCGGACCATGGCCTTCAACCCGACCCGCTCCGAGTCGTCGCTGCGCCGGGGCATCCTGCACAACGCCCTCCAGCTCGACGACGGGAGCTGGGTCTGGCGACACTCCCGCTGGCGCCTCGACGACCCCGGCCAGGCCCCGCCGCCGGCCCCCGAACCGGGGACGACGATCCACGACGGGCTGGCCGACGTGCTGGCCGCGATCGACGTCCCCGTCCTGCTCGCCCGGGGCCTGCGGCCCGACTCGGTCCTGCGCGACGACGACGAGCAGCGCCTGCGCGACCGCCTCCCGTCGGCCGCCGTGGTGCACTTCGCCGAGGCCGGCCACAGCATCCAGGGCGACATGCCGGTCGAGCTCGCCGCCACCCTGGCCGACTTCATCCCCTGACGGGGCCCCGCGGACCTTCGCTCAGAGGTGGGCGGCGCGCAGCAGGGCGTAGCCCGGCTTGATCTGCTCGTTGATGATCCGCAGGCGCTGGTCGAAGGGCCAGAACGACGACTTCATCGCGTTCAGCGTCAGCCACTCGATCTGGTCCCAGCCGTAGTCGAACGCCTCGACCAGGCCGGTCATCTCGTCGGTCAGCGTCACGTTGCTCATCAAGCGGTTGTCGGTGTTGACCGTGACCCGGAACCGCAACCGCGCCAGCAGCCCGATGGGGTGCTCGGCGATCGACCGGCTGACCCCGGTGTGCACGTTCGAGGTCGGGCACATCTCCAGCGGGACCCGGCGGTCGCGCAGGAACGAGGCCAGGCGGCCGAGGGTGACCTTCCCCTCGTCGTCGACCGAGATGTCGTCCACGATCCGGACCCCGTGGCCCAGCCGCTCGGCCCCGCAGAGCTGGACCGCCTCCCAGATCGAGGGCAGCCCGAACGCCTCGCCGGCGTGGATCGTGATGTGGAAGTTGGCCCCGGCCACCAGGCGGAAGGCGTCGAGGTGCCGGGTCGGCGGGTTCCCCGCCTCGCTCCCCGCGATGTCGAAGCCCACGACGCCCTCGTCGCGGTGGCGGATGGCCAGCTCGGCGATCTCGGTCGAGTGGGCCGCGTGGCGCATGGCGGTGAGCAGCGTGCCGATGGTGATCCGCCGGCCCGCGCTGCCCCGCCGGAACCCCTCCAGCACCGCCTCCACGACCTCGTCCAGGCTCAGGCCGGCCTCGATGTGCAGCTCGGGGGCGAAGCGCACCTCGGCGTAGACGATCCCGTCGGCGGCCAGGTCCTCGGCGCACTCGGCGGCGACCCGCACCAGCGCCTCCCGCGTCTGCATCACGGCCACGGTGTGGGTGAAGGTCTCGAGGTACAGGTCGAGGTCGTGGCGTGCCGCGCCCTGCGTGAACCAGGCACCCAGCTCGCCGGGATCGGTCGTGGGGAGGTCGCCGTAGCCGACCTCCCGGGCCAGCTCCACCACCGTCGCCGGTCGCAGGCCGCCGTCGAGGTGGTCGTGGAGCAGGACCTTGGGCGCCTGCCGGATCTGGTCCCGCGTCGGGCGTACGTCCATCGCGGGAGAGTAGACCCGGACCCTCAGTCGTCGTCGGCGGGCCGGAAGTCCAGGTCGAGGTCGCCCAGCCGGACCAGGGTCGAGGCAATCCAGCCACCCATGGCCGAGAAGTGCTGGTCGAGGATCGAGCCGTCGGCCAGCGTCGCCTCGTCGAGCTCGTAGGAGCCCTCGTAGGACACCTCGATGGCCAGGTCCTGGTCCTCCAGGTCCGGGCTGTAGATCGTCTCGACCGTGGGTCCCGAGCGCTCCAGCACGTCACCGCCGATGGCCGGGCTCTGCGGGGGCAGCGCGTCGAGGACCCGGCGGACGTCGGGCAGCGAGCCGAGGCGCTGGATGCGCAGCACGATCTCGATCTCGATGCGCGGCGCCTCGTCGAACTCCTCGCCGATGTACCAGGACCGGTAGGCGGTCTGGGCCCAGGTCGGCCAGTCGAAGGTGATGTCGGCCTGGACCCGGGGCGGCAGGCCCTCACCGGGCAGGCCGTAGCTGGTCTCCCAGGTCGTGTCGCCCAGCAGGACGTCGACCTGGAAGCGCTCCTCGAACGCCTGCCGTTCGAGGAACGCCTTCTCCATCGTGTCCCGCAGGGCGCCGATCGCGTCGGTGAAGACGTGGTCGAGCACGGTCAGCGCAGCCGTGGCGGTCGCATCGCGAGGGACCCTAACCGGCCCTCCGTCGCGCGACCGCCCTCCGAGGGAGCCCGGAGGGCGGTCGTGGACAGGTCAGGGCGCGACGGGTGCGCTAGTTGCGGCCCCGGTTGGGCTTGCGGCCGTGGTTGGCCTTCTTCTTGCGGGCCCGCAACGTGGCCTTCTTCGTGCGCTTCGACATGGCGGACGAGGCTACCGGGCCACGGGGTCGGCGCTCCAGGCGAGGCCGTCCGGAACCTTCAGGCGGTGGCGTGCTCGGCGGCCCAGGCGACCAGGTCGTCGGCCGCCCAGGTGTTGACGATGTCGTCGAGGGGGACCCCGCAACGGGCCGCCTTGTCGCAGCCGTAGGGCTGCCACTCCAGCTGGCCCGGGGCGTGGGCGTCGGTGTCGATGGCCACCTTGCAGCCCCACTCCAGGGCCAGCTCGAGGAGCTCCTCGGGCGGGTCCTGGCGCTCGGGTCGGCAGTTGATCTCCACCGCGGTGTCGAAGCGGGCGCAGGCCGCGAAGACCAGGTCGGCGTCGAAGGTGGCGGGCGGGCGACCGGCGCCGACCAGCTTGCGGCCGGTGCAGTGCCCGAGGATGTCGACGTGGGGGCTGGCCACGGCGAGCACCATCCGTCGGGTCATCTCCGGTGCGGGCATCCTCAGCTTGGAGTGGACGCTGGCCACGACCACGTCGAGGCGGGCCAGCAGGTCCTCGTGCTGGTCCAGCGTGCCGTCGGCGAGGATGTCGACCTCGATGCCGGTCAGGATCCGGAACGGGGCCAGCTCGTCGTTGAGCCGGGCCACCTCCTCGAGCTGGGCCAGCAGCCGGTCCCGGGACAGCCCGTGGGCCACGGTGAGCCGGGGCGAGTGGTCGGTCAGCACCACGTACTCGTGGCCCAGCGCCACGGCCGTGCGAGCCATGGCCTCGATCGTGGCGCCGCCGTCGGACCACAGGGAGTGGGTGTGGCAGTCGCCCCGCAGCGCGGCCCGGACCTCGGCGCCCTCGCCGGCGGGCACGGCGCTCTCCTCCTCGAGGCGGGCCAGGTAGTCGGGCACCCGTCCGTCGAGGGCGTCGGCGATGACGGTGCCGGTGGCATCGCCGATCCCGGGCAGGTCGCGCAGGCGGCCCTGGGCGTGGAGGTCGCCGATGCGCTGGTCGCCGACCTCGTCGAGGACCTCGCGGGCCCGCTGGAAGGCCCGCACCTTGGGGGTGGGCGCCAGCATCCGGTCGAGCAGGTAGACGATCCGGTCGAGCGCGTCGGCCGGCGTCGTCGGGGTGGTCACCCCGCGCCCCGCACGAGCGAGAAGCCCACCTCGACCGAGGCCGACACGGTCAGCTCGGCCGGGACCAGCTCCACCTCGGGGCTCCCGCCGCCGGCCGCCGCCGGCGCGGCCATGCGGGCGAAGCCGATCTCGGGGGCCGCCGGGCGGGGGCTGCGCAGGCCGGGTTCGGAGATCCACACCAGCAGGCCCAGCTCGTAGCCCAGGGCCGTGGCGTAGGTCACGGCCCGCTCCCGGGCGTCGACCGCGGCGGCGCGGCGCACCTCGGCGTGGACCGGGTTGGTCGGGTCGACCGTCCAGGACGGGCCGTGGACCTCAGCCCCGGCGGCCACCAGCTCGCCGACCAGGGTGCCGAGCTCGTCGAGGCCGGTCACCTCGACCCGGGTGTCGCGGGCCGCGGCCCAGCCGGTCTGCTGCTCCTCCCCGTCGTGCCACCGGGTGCGCGGGTGGACGGAGAGCACGGCGCCCACGGCGCGGGCCACCGCCTCGCCCCGGGCGGCGAGGGCGGCGTCGACCGCGGCGGCGACCGCAGCTGCCCGGGCGAGCGCGTCGTCCCGGGTGGCGGACTCGGCCCGGACCCTCACGTGCAGGGTCGCCCGGTCGGCGACGACGGCCGCGCTGGCCCGGCCCTCCACGATGACGTCGGCGTCCACCGCCGCAGGCTAACGCCGTGCCGTGGGCGACGGACCGCCGCCGGCGGCGCCGGTAGCTTCCCGGCGTGGAGCACGACGGCCTGGAGCCCTACGGGTGGGACGACCGGTGGGCCGCCCTGCTCGCCGGGCTGGGCCTGCCCGGCGCGACGCCGGCCCGGGTGGCGCGCCACGACGGTGTGGCCCTGGCCGTCGTCGGGCCCGGCGGGCCGACCCAGGTGCCGTTCCGCCGCAACCTCGACCCCACGCCGGTGGTGGGGGACTGGGTCGCGGTGGTCGACGGCGTGGCCGCCCACGTCCTGGAGCGGGCCTCGGTCCTGCGCCGTCGCGACGCCGAGCGGGGGAGCGAGCAGGCCCTGGTGGCCAACCTCGACGACGTCCTGATCGTCTGCGGTGCCGACCGGCCCGTGCGGGCCGGCCGGATCCAGCGCTTCGCCGCGCTGGCCGGCGACGCGGGCGCGACCTCGACGGTGGTGGTGACCAAGGCCGACCTGGTCGAGGACCTGGGCCCGCTGGTCGAGGCCGCGGCGACGGCGGACCCCGGCGCCCGCGTCCTGGCCACCTCGTCGGTCACGGGGCAGGGCCTCGACGAGCTGCGGGCCACCGTGTCGGGGCGGACCGTGGTGATGCTGGGCGAGTCCGGCGCGGGGAAGTCCTCGCTGGCCAACGCCCTGGTCGGGGCGCCGGTGGCCGAGACCGGTGAGGTCCGCGAGGGCGACGCCAAGGGCCGGCACACGACCACCGCCCGCCAGCTCCACGCCCTGCCCGGCGGTGGGGTCCTGGTGGACACGCCCGGCGTCCGGGCCGTGGGCCTGTCGGCCGATCCCGACGCGGTGTCGAGCGCCTTCGGCGAGATCGACGAGCTGGCCGAGGCCTGCCGCTTCGCCGACTGCGCCCACCGGGGCGAGCCGGGCTGCGCGGTGGCCGGGGCGGTCCGGGACGGGACCCTGGACCCTGCCCGGCTGGAGCGGTGGCGGGCCCTGCACGCCGAGGCCGAGGCCGCGGCCCGGCGGGGGCGCGGTCCCGGCCGGGGTGGCCGCCGCCGGGACCCGGGCCGCGGGTCGTCCCGCCCGGACCGGTGAGGGCCGGTCGGGGGCGGGTCGGCAGCCGCCGGTAGCCTTCGGCCCCGTGGAACGGTTCGGCTTCGTGGGGCTGCCCAACGCGGGGAAGTCCTCGCTGTACAACGCGCTGGCGGGTGGCGGTGCGCTGGCCGCGCCCTACGCGTTCGCCACCACCGACCCCAACGTGGGGGTGGCCAAGGTGCCCGACAGCCGGCTCGACCGGCTCGCGGCGATGTCGTCCAGCCGCAGCGTCGTACCCGCCGCGGTGCAGTTCGTCGACATCGGGGGCCTGGTCGAGGGGGCGAGCAAGGGGGAGGGCCTGGGCAACCGGTTCCTGGCCCACATCCGCGAGGTCGACGCCGTCGTGCTGGTGCTCCGGGCCTTCGCCGACGCCGACGTGCCCGGTTCGAGCGACCCGTTGGAGCACCTGCGGGTGGTGGAGCTCGAGCTGGTCTACGCCGACCTGGAGACGGCGGAGAACCAGGTCGACAAGCGGCGCAAGGCGGCCAAGGCCGATCGCTCCATCGCCGACGAGGTCGCCGCCCTGGAGCGGGCCGTGGGGATCCTCGAGGCGGGGACCCCGCTCTACCGGTCCGACCTGTCCGACGACGAGCGCCTGCTGCTGCGGCCCTACTTCCTGCTCACCAACCGGCCGGTCATGGCGTTGGTCAACGTCGACGAGGACCAGCTCCTCGACGTCGACGCGGTGCTCGACCCGGTCCGGGCCGAGCTGTCGGACCGGGCCGAGGTGCTGGCCATGTGCGTCCAGCTCGAGGCCGAGGCCGCCCTGCTCGCGCCCGAGGAGCGCACCGAGATGCTCGAGGGCCTCGGACTGGGCGAGGGGGCCCTGCCCCGCTTCGTGCAGTCCGCCTACCAGCTCCTGGGCCTGCGCACGTTCTTCACCACGGGGGAGAAGGAGAGCCGGGCCTGGACCTTCCGGGCCGGCTGGCGGGCGCCGCAGTGCGCCGGGGTGATCCACACCGACTTCGAGCGGGGCTTCATCCGGGCCGAGGTCATCGCCTGGGACGAGCTCCTCGAGCTCGGCTCGTGGCAGAAGGCCAAGGAGGTCGGGAAGCTCCGGGTCGAGGGGAAGGACTACGTCGTGGCCGACGGCGACGTCCTCGAGATCCGCTTCAACGTGTGACCGCGGTGGGGTGGCTCCTGCGCGACGGACAGGTGCTGGCCAGCCTGGAGCTGGCCCAGACCCGTGCCGCCCGGCGCCGGGGCCTGCTCGGCCGCGACGGCATCGAGGGCGCACTGCTGCTGCGCCCGGCCCGGTCCATCCACACCATCGGCATGCGCTTCCCCATCGACGTGGCGTGGTGCGACGAGGACCTGGTCGTGGTCCGGGTGGCGACGGTGCCCCGCCATCGGCTCACCGCGCCCGTGCGGGGCGCCCGGTCGGTCATCGAGGCCGAGGCCGGCTCGTTCGCCCGGTGGGGCCTCGCCCCGGGCGACAAGCTCGAGGCCCGCGACCAGCCCCTGGACCCGTGAGGAGGGCGCGACCATCGGGTCGGGTGGCCTGGCCCGGCCGGCTCGCCCGGCACGGCCCGGTCCACCGGCCATGGCCGGGTGACGGCAGGGGCGTCGGCCGTGCCGTGGGGGACGGGGCCGGGGTGCCGGGGCGTCGGAGAGGCCGATGAGCGGCGCGCTGGTCCTGGTCGGCACGCCGATCGGGAACCTGGGGGACCTGGCGCCGCGGGCGGCGGAGGCCATCGCCGCGGCCGACCTGGTCTGCTGCGAGGACACCCGGCGGACCGGCCGGCTGCTCGAGCTGGCCGGGATCGAGCGGCGTCCCCTGATGGTCGTGAACGACCACACCGAGGCCGGTGCCGTCCCGGTGGTGATGGACCGGCTGGCCGCGGGGGCCAGGGTGGCGGTCGTGTCGGACGCGGGCATGCCGGCGGTGTCGGACCCGGGGGAGCGGCTGGTGCGCGCCGCGCTGGCCGCGGGCCACGCCGTGGAGGTCGTGCCCGGACCGTCCGCCGCGCTCACCGCCCTCGTGGTGAGCGGGTTGCCCACGGCGCGCTTCGCCTTCGAGGGCTTCCTGCCCCGCAAGGGCTCGGCTCGGGCCGAGCGCCTGGCCGCGGCGGCCCGCGAGGAGCGCACGGTGGTGCTCTACGAGGCGCCCCACCGGGTGGCCCGGACCCTGGCCGACCTGGCCGGCGCGTGCGGGCCCGCCCGGCGCGTCGCGGTGGCCCGGGAGCTGACCAAGCTCCACGAGGAGGTCTGGCGGGGGACCCTGGGCGACGCGGCCCGCTGGGCCGCCGAGCGCGAGCCGCCGGGCGAGATCGTCCTGGTCCTCGACGGGGCCCCGCCGCCGGCTGCGCCCTCCGACGAGGCGATCGAGGCCGCGCTGCGGGTCGAGCTGGCCCGGGGGGCCTCGGCCCGCGACGCCGCGGCCGCCGTGGCGCGGGACCTGGGCGTGCCCCGCAGCCGCGCCTACGACCCGGCCACCCGCCTGGCCCGCGCCACCCGGGACGATCCGGAGGGCTAGCGCCGGGCCCGGTCACGGTGGTGACCATGAGCCGGCTGCGGCCGGATGCCCTGGTCGGAGGCCTGGAACGGCCGAACTCCTCCTTGATGTCTGCGCGCTGCAGAGTTATGGTTCGACCAGATTGTCTGCGACCTGCAGACAATGAGGGGAGGAGGGGAGCAACGGGGGGGATCTCCGACGGGACGGGCCGACCGGGTCCCGACGTGTCGTTCGACGTCGACGAGCCGGAGGTGGTGCTCGACCTCGCCGCGGCCATAAGGGAGCTCCGACGGACGGCCGACTTCGCCTGGCGGCAGCTCTCGGGCTACCGGCGCTTCGCCGACTCCAAGCAGGTCGACCTCCTCGACCAGCTCGCGAGCCGGGACAACCAGCGCGTCGGCGAGCTCGCGGTGGCCCTGAAGGTCGACGACTCGACCGCCACCCGTGCCGTCCAGTGGCTCGAGCAGCACGGCCTCGCGCAGCGCCGGCCGTCGCCCGACGACCGCCGGGTCGTGCTCGTGGCGCTGACCAAGGCGGGTCGCGACCTCCACGCGGGGGTCCAGATGCGCCGCCTGGAGATGCTGGGACAGATGCTCGTCGACTTCAGCGAGGACGAGCGACATCTCCTGCTCGGCCTGCTCAACCGCCTCATCGGCGCCATGGAGCACCACTTCGGGGCGGCATCGTCGGCAGCGCTCGCCGCCGCGGAGCAGGGCGGCACGCCCTCCTCGCCGAGCCGGGGGCCCACCCCAGAGCCACCCGGCTGAACACATCGACATCCGTCTCCGGCCCGCTCGCCGGGGACCCGACAGGACCACCACCGCCGGTCCGTGACCCGCCGCGCCCCGATCCGGGTGCCGGGCGGTCACCGGCCCGAACGACATCTGCAGCAACACGACCCGTGAGTTGGGGGGACAGCAAATGAAGCGTCAACCATCAGACCTCGATCCCGACCTCCGTCCCGGCGATCCCGGCCCGGCCCCGCGGGGCAGCCGGTCGGCCCGGCGGCGCCGGGCGTGGCTCGCCGTGGCCCTCGCCGGGGGCCTGTTCGCCGCGGCCTGCGGCTCCGACGGCGACTCGGGCTCCGACCCCGCCGGGTCCTCGGGGAGCTCGTCCACCGAGGCCCCCGAGGTGGGGGCCGACGAGGTCGACGCCGATGCCACCGTGCGGGCCGCCTTCTCCGCACCGACCCGGACCCTCGACCCGCACACCTCGGACTTCCCGTCCGACCCGCTCTACAACTCGCCGGTGTTCGACCGCCTCACCCGCATGGCGCCCGACGGCAACTCGGTCGAGCCGATGCTGGCCACGGAGTGGACCTTCGTCGACGACGGCAAGGCCCTCGAGCTGAAGCTGCGCGACGACGTCACCTTCCACGACGGCGAGGCCATGGACGCCGCCGCGGTCAAGGCCAGCATCGAGAGGGCCAAGACGCTCCCCGGATCCACCGCGGCACCCAAGCTCGCGTCGATCACCGCCGTCGAGGTCGTCGACGACCACACCGTGCGGCTGGTGCTCGACGGTTCCGGCGGGGCCGAGCTGCCCGTCACCCTGACCGGCAACGCCGGCGTGGTCATGAGCCCGGCGGCCGTCGCCAGCGGGCGGCCCCTCGACCAGGACCCCGGCGACGCCGGATCGGGTCCGTATCGGGTCGTCGACTTCAAGCCCAACGAGCAGGTCGTCTACGAGCGGGTCGACCCCTACTGGGACGACTCCGAGATCAGGGCCAAGCGGCTCGAGATCAGCTTCATCGCCGATGCCGCGGCCCGGATCAACGGCGTGCGGGCGGGCCAGCTCGACATCGCCTTCATCGCCGGTCCGCAGGTGGCCAACGCCGTCGGCATGGTCGACCGTGGCGAGATCCAGGGGCTCCTGGTCACGGCCCGGGTGGCCAACACCATCATGTTGAACACCACGCGGGCGCCCCTCGACGACGTCGACATCCGCCGTGCGGTCAACTTCGCCCTCGACCGCGCCGCGATCTCCGAGGGCCTCTACGAGGGCACCTGCGAGCCCATGCTCCAGCCCTACGAGGAGGGCAACTGGGCCCACGTCGAGGCCATCGACGAGCTGTACCCGTCCGACGTCGAGGAGGCCCGCCGCCTGGTCGAGGCGTCGGGCGTCGCCGACCCGGGCTTCGAGCTCGAGGTGGGCGCGGCCGGCGCCAGCCAGCCGCTGGCCGAGGCGGCCAAGGAGATGCTGGAGCAGGTCGGGATCTCCGTCACGGTCAAGCCGGTGCCCGCCATCGAGGTCTTCCCCCGGTTCGCCGCCGGCGAGTCCCAGGCCGTCGTGCTCGGCATCGTCCCGGGCGGCGACCCGAACACCATCGTGGCCGACTTCATCGTCGGCGGGCTCAAGCTCGCCCGGGGCGACGATCCCGGCACCCGGCGGGTCGCCGAACTGGCCCGGGCCGGCGTCGACCCGACCCTGAGCCAGGACGAGCGGGCCGAGGTCTACGACGAGCTCCTCACGATCGTGAGCGAGGAGGCCTGGTACGCGCCGGTCTGCCGGGCCCAGTACCTGTTCGCCCACTCCGACGCCCTGGTCGGCGCCGACTCGGGGATGTACGGGGCCTGGACCGGCGTGCCGGACTTCTCCAACCTCGGGATCCGGGCCTGACGGCTCGGGGACCGAGCAGGACCGGTGCAAGGGGGAGGTGGTGGCGTGACCCACGTGGTCGTCCGCCACCTCCCCGTCCGAGAGCGAGGATGGAGGTGATCGAGTGCTCCGCATGATCCTGCGGCGCCTGGCGGCGGGCGTCCCGCTCCTGCTGGTCGTCACGTTCGCACTCTTCGTCCTGGTCGACCTGGCTCCCGGGGACCCCGCCCGCCTCATCGCCGGGCAGGAGGCCACCGAGGAGCGCGTCGAGGCCGTCAGGGACGAGCTGAAGCTGGACGAACCCGTCACGTCCCGCTACGTGTCGTGGCTGGCCTCGGCCGGCCGGGGGGAGCTGGGCGACTCGCTCGTGGCCCGGGCGCCGGTCAGCGAGCTGCTGGTCTCGCACGCCGCGGTCACCATCTCCCTCGTCGCGGTGACCCTGGCCGTCGCGGTCGTCCTGGGCTTCCTGGGCGGCGTCGCCGCCGCGGTGCGACGGGGCTCGCTGGTCGACCGGGCCGTCACCACCATGAGCGCCGTGGCCCTCGCCGTCCCCGCCTTCTGGCTCGGGATGATCCTGGTGATCTTCTTCTCGGTCAACCGCCGCTGGTTCCCGGCCATCGACTACATCGGGCTGGGCGAGGACCCCCTCGAGTGGCTGCGCCACCTGGTCCTCCCGTCGCTGGCGCTCGCCGCGCTGCCCGCGGCCGAGTTCGCCCTCCAGGTGCGCGAGTCGCTCACCAGCGCCCTGTCGTCGGACTACGTGGCCACGGCCCGGGCCAAGGGCCTGCCCGAGCGGCAGGTGGTGCTCAAGCACGCGCTGCGCAACGCCGTGGTGCCGGTCCTGACCGTGCTCGGCTACCGGCTCGCACAGCTCATCGGCGGTGCGGTCACCGTCGAGTCCGTGTTCGTCCTGCCCGGCCTGGGCAGCCTGGCCGTGAGCAGCGTGTTCGGGCGGGACATGCCGATGCTGCTGGGGATCGTGGCCGCGACGACCGTCGTCGTGCTGGTCATCAACCTCGTCGTCGACCTCGTGTCGGCCTGGATCAACCCGAGGCTGCGATGACGGCGACCACCCTGGGTCCGGTCGCCGCGGTCGGCTCGCCGTCGAGCACCGTGCTGCGCCGCTTCATCCGCCAGCCCAAGGCCTGCCTGGGCGCTGCGCTCCTGCTCGTCATCGTGGCCGCCGCGGTCCTCGCCCCCCAGCTGGCGCCCGGCGACCCCGACGCCCAGTCCCTGCTCGAGCGCCTGCAGCCGCCGAGCGGGGCCCACCTGCTGGGGACCGACGACTTCGGGCGCGACGCCCTGTCCCGGCTCATCTACGGCAGCCGGGTGTCGCTGGTCGCCGCGGCCATCGTCCTGGTCGTCAGCGGCGGCATCGGCATCCCGCTGGGCGTCCTGGCCGGCTACCGGGGCGGCAGGGTCGACGCCCTGCTCGACCGGGCCAACGACGGCTTCATGAGCATCCCGGCGCTGATCCTCGCCCTGTCGATCGTCGCCACGCTGGGCAGCGGGCTGACCGTGGCCATGGTCGCCGTCGGGGTGGTCTTCGCGCCGAGGTTCTTCCGCGTGGCCCGGGCCGCGTCGCGCGAGGTCGCCCGCGAGTCGTTCGTCGAGGCGTCCCGGTCGATCGGGGCGCGCCCGGGGCGCGTCGTGGTCCAGCACGTCCTGCGCAACATCCTGCCGACGCTGGTCGTCCAGGCCGGGATCGTGCTGGGCACCGCGGTCAACGCCGAGGCCAGCCTGAGCTTCCTCGGCCTCGGCGCGCCGCCGCCCACCGCGAGCTGGGGCTCGATGCTCTCCAGCGCCCTGTCCAACCTCGAGCGGGCACCCCACCTGGCCTGGCCGCCCGGGGTCCTCGTGGTGGTCACGGTCCTGGCCTTCGGCATGGTCGGCGACGGCCTGGCCCGCGCCCTGTCCCGTGACGTCGCCCGTGGCGGGGAGGGCTGAGGTGGCCACCGTCCCGAACGGCCCCTTCGCCCTCGAGGTGCGCAACCTCACCGTCGAGTTCCCCTCCCGGCAGGGCTGGCGCCGGGTGGTCGACGACGTCAGCTTCGCCATCCCCACGGGCCAGGTGACCGGCCTGGTGGGGGAGTCGGGTTCGGGCAAGTCCGTGACCGCGATGGCGGTCATCGGCCTGCTCGGGCATCGGGGCGGTCGGGTCGCGCAGGGTTCCGTGCTGCTGGACGGCGTGGACCTCCTCGCCTGCGGGGAGCGGGAGCTGAGGGAGATCCGGGGGGCGCGGATCGGCACGGTCTTCCAGCACGCGGCGCGGGGCCTGAACCCCAGCATCGCGGTGGGCGAGCAGATCGCCGAGGTGGCCCGGCGGCACCTCGGCCTGGCCCGCCGGGTCGCGCACGACCGGGCGGTCGAGGTCCTCGAAGGCGTCGGGATCCGCGAGCCCGCGCAGGTCGCCGGGCGCTACCCCCACCAGCTCAGCGGCGGCATGTGCCAGCGGGTGATGATCGCCATGGCCCTGGTCTGCGAACCGCGGCTGCTCATCGCCGACGAGCCCACGACGGCCCTCGACGTGCGGGTCCAGGAGCGGATCCTGGCCCTGCTGCGCGACGTCCACCAGGCCAGCGGGGTGTCGGTCCTGTTCATCAGCCACGACCTCCCGGTCGTCGGCGAGATCTCCGACCGGGTCGCGGTGATGTACGCCGGCCAGATCGTCGAGGAGGCGAGCGTGGGCGACGTCTTCGCCTCGCCGCGGCACCCCTACACGGCGGGGCTCCTGGCCACGATGCCGGTGGGTCGGCGGCGGCGCTTCACCGCGATCCCCGGCAGCATCCCGGATCCCGGTTCCTGGCCCGAGGGCTGCCGGTTCGCGCCCCGCTGCGCCCTCCGGGACCCGGCGACCTGCGACTCGCCCCAACCGATCCAGCTCGACGCGGGCGGGGCACGGTCGGTCCGCTGCGGCCGTGCCGTCGAGGCGCTCGGGGCGGTGGCGGCCCGATGAGCCTCCTGGTGGTGGCCAACCTGGGCAAGTCGTTCGGCTCGGGCCGCCGTCGTGGGACCACGTCGGTGCTCGCCGACGTGAGCTTCGACCTCGACCGGGGCGAGACGCTGGCGCTCGTCGGCGAGTCCGGTGCCGGCAAGTCGACCACGGCCCGGATCGTGAACCGGCTGGTCGAACCCGATGCCGGGTCGGTCACCTTCGACGGGATCGACGTCCGGGCCCTGCGGGGGTCCGCCCTGCGAGCCTTCCGGCGACGGGTCCAGATGGTGTTCCAGGACCCCTACAGCTCGCTCGACCCGGCCGTGCCCGTGGGTGCCTCGGTGGCCGAGCCCCTCGTCGTGCACCGCGTCGGCACGGCCGGCGAGCGGCGGGAGCAGGTCGCGCAGCTCCTCGAGAGGGTCGGGCTCAGCGCCCGCTTCGCGGCCCGGTACCCGGGCGAGCTCTCGGGCGGCCAGCTGCAGCGGGTCGCGATCGCCCGCGCCCTGGCGGTGCGCCCCGACCTGATCATCTGCGACGAGCCGGTGGCCGCGCTCGACGCGTCGGTCCAGGCCCAGGTCCTCAACCTCCTGCGCGACGTGCAGGAGGAGTACGGCGTCGCCTACCTGTTCATCAGCCACGACCTGGCCGTCGTGGAGGCCTTCGCCGACCGGGTCGCGGTGATGCACGAGGGCCGGATCGTCGAGGTCGGCCCGGTCGAGCAGGTCCTGGGCGACCCCCGGGACGCCTACACGCGCGAGCTGCTGGCCGCGGTCCCCGGCCGCTCGCTCTCCGCCGTCGCCCGCGTCGACGGGCTGCCCGACTGGGCCGATCCCGCCGAGCCGGGCGCGGCCGGCGGCGACCGGTGCCCTGCACCACCGCCGGCCGACCGCGTCGGCCGGTCCGGCGGTGCCGAGGTCTCGGACGACCGCGCCGGGCGCGGCTCGCCGCGGGAGCCAGACGGAATCCGTTCATGACGAGAGGAGCACATCGATGAGTGGCACGAAGATCAGGGAACTGCTCGACACGGGTGAGATCGTGCTGATGCCCAACGCGTGGGACGGGCTGTCGGCCCGCCTGGCCGAGGAGGCGGGGTTCCGCGGCGTCTTCGCCGCCGGCTCGGTCATCTCGGCGTCGATGGGCTACCCCGACATGGAGCTGTACGGGAAGGCGGACATGCTCTCGCGGATCCGGGACATGCGCCTGGCCGTCGACATCAGCATCATGGCCGACCTCGACACCGGCTGGGGCGGCGTCCTGCAGTGCGCCCGAGCCGTGCGGGAGTTCGAGAACGCGGGGAGCGCCGCGGCGTTCATCGAGGACCAGGTGTCGCCCAAGCGCTGCCCCAAGCTCGACAGCGGAGGAACCCTGCCGCTGGTCGACATCGAGGAGGCCAAGGGGAAGGTCCGCGCTGCGGTGGAGGCCCGGGAGTCGATGCTGATCGTGGCCCGCACCGACGCCGCCGGTGACGAGATCTACCGCCGGGGCGAGGCCTACGCCGAGGCGGGCGCCGACATGATCTTCCCGACGACCCTGGACCCGTCCTTCGGGCCCGACCAGTGGGCCGAGCTCCACCGGCGCGTCGGCATCCCCCTGATGGGCCACGGGACGGTCGGCCACTGGATGCAGTCCCACGTGGTGCGCGACCCGGCCAGCCTCTACGAGGCCGGCGTGCGGATCGCCATCGTCCCGCTCCACGGCCTGTTCGCCGCCATCACCGCCATCCGCGGGTGCTACGCGCGGGTCGCCGCCGGCGAGGACCTGGCCGACCTGGCCGAGGAGTACCTGGACTACGGCGAGTTCTCGGACCTGCTCGGGTACCCGGCCCTGAGCGACGCCGAGCACCGGTACCTCGCGTAGCCACGCACCGGCCGGCGCACGGCCGCACGTCGCCTAGGCGGGCTCCGCCTGCCCGGTCCCCCCTGAGGGTGGGGCCCGCCTAGCGCCGGGCCCGGTAGCGGGCCGTGACCATGAGGCGGCTGCGGCCCGCCCACAGGCCGAGGCCGACGGCGGGGGTGCCGACCAGCGTGAGGGGCACGACGACGGCCGCGACGTCGGTGCCGGTGCCGGTCCGGGCCAGCCAGGCCAGCGCCACGAGGGCCAGCCCGGTGACCACGCCGACGACGGCGGCCCAGGCCGGACGGGCGGTCCGGCGCGCCGCGGGGATGCGGATGGCGGTCATGTCGCTCAGATCGGGGGGACCGCCCGGTCCTTACAGCCCGCGCCGCGGCGGGCTCAGGCCCCGAGCACCGCCAGCAGCCCGTCGGGCGTCGTGGGGGGCCTGCGGTCGGCCAAGGCGATGGCCAGGTCGGCCACGCCGCCGGGGTCCAGGTCCCACGCGCCCTGGGCCTCCTCGTCGTCGGTGAAGCACACGGTCAGGTGGTGCGGCGCCAGCCCGGCGACCTCGACCGTGCCCGTGGCCACCGTGCCCGCGGCGTGGCCCTCCCAGCGCACGTCGACGGCCAGGTGCTGGCCCGGCCGGGCGTCATCGAGCCCCGGCCGGAACGACCCGGCCCGCGCCAGCGGGGTGGAGGTCGCCACCTCGACCGGGCCCCCGGGGTGCACGGCGTGGAGCACCGACAGCGACTCGTAGCCGGCCACCGTCACGATCAGGGTCCCTGCCGCGGGCCAGCCCGGGCTGCCCCGCCGCCGGCGACGGCCGGGCAGCCGGTAGAGGTGGGCGGTGCCGGCCACGTCGTCCACGACCAGGTCGGGGACCTCGAAGTCCACCGTGACCAGCCGGGCGCCGCGCAGCGCCCGCAGGGCCGGGGTGAGGCGTTGGAGGGTCCCCGGGCTCAGGTAGGTGAAGACCACGTCGGCGTCCAGGTCGAGGTCGAACAGGTCGGCGACCACCACCGTGCCCGGCAGGCCCTCGGCCTCCAGCGCGGCCCGGGCGGTGGCGGCCAGGTCGTCGTCGATCTCCACGCCCAGCACCTGGGCGCCCCGGCGGGCGGCGGCGACCAGGACCTGGCCGTCGCCGCAGCCCAGGTCCACGAAGTGGTCGCCCCGGGCCACGCCGGCCAGGTCGAGCGCGGCCTCGACGGTGGACAGGTCCGAGGGCGCCCAGAAGGGCCAGCCCACCTCGCGCACGTCGGCCACGGGCAGGTGGCTACTCGCGGCCCGTGAGCTGGCGGGCGGCCTCTTCGGGCGGCGTGATGTTGATCATCACCCCGGTGCCCTGCTCGAAGCCGGCCACGCTGGTCACCCGGGGCAGCACGTGCACGTGCCAGTGGAACGGGCCGTCGTGGTGGTGGGGCGCGGTGTGGAAGACCACGTTGTAGGCGACGTCGCCGACGTGGTCGCGCAGCAGGCGCAGCGCGTCCCGCAGGACCCGGCCCACCGCCACCACCACGCTGGGCGAGGCGGCTTCGAGGTGGACCTCGTGGGGCCGGGGGATGATCAGCACCTCGTAGGGCGTGCCGCTCCAGTAGGGGCACAGGGCCACGGCCCGATCGTCGTCGACCAGGAGGCGGTGGCCGGCCTGGAGCTCGGCCTCCAAGGTCGTGCAGAGCAGGCAGGAGCCCTCGAAGCGGCGGAAGCCCGCCTCCTCCTCGGCGATCTCGCCCGGGACGAACGGGATGCCCAGCAGCTGGCCGTGCGGGTGCTCGAGCGACGCGCCGGCCTCGCGACCGTGGTTGACGATGGCCTGGGTGTAGCGGACCGTCGAGCGCCGGGCGTGGTCCTCCATCCGGTCGCGGATGGCGGCCATGGCCAGGCCGGCGTGCTTGTCGTCGAGCTCGGACCAGGCGCCCTTGTGGTCCCGGGTGTAGACGAGGACCTCGTGCACGCCGCTGGCCGTGGCCTGGGTGAAGACCGGGCCGAGGTTGTGCACGTGCATCGGGGCGTTGCCCTCGAAGGCCGGGTACAGGTTCGGCACCACCCGGACCTGCCAGTCGCCCGAGGGGCCGTAGGTCTCCAGCGCCGGCGCGGTCGCCTCCTCGTTGCCGGGGCAGAACGGGCAGGCCCGGTGGGGCGGGGCCTCGACCGGCTGGCGCCGCAGGAGCAGGTCGCCGGGACGGACGGCCCGCTCGGCGGCGACCGTGACCCATCGGCCGGTGAGGGGGTTCAGACGGAGCTGGCTCACCGGCGCGCGGGCGACGAGGAGACGTCGGTCACGGTGCGGACCCTATCGCCCCGCCGAGACCCCATCGCGTCAGCGCCGGCGCCACGCCGACACGTGCAGGGCCGAGTCGCCGTCGAAGGGCTCGTCCCGCCAGCCGCCCCGTCGCCACCAGGGCTCCAGGCCGGCCGCGGCGGCCATGTCGTCGAGCTGGGTCGGGGTCGCCCAGCGCAGCGACCACGGCCGCAGGCGGATCCCGTCCTCGCGCAGGTGGACGTGCTGGCCCTGCACGGTCTGGGTGGCGAAGTCGCTGCGGCTCACGGTCAGGACGACGTCGTCGACCCCGATGTGGTGGGGCTCGACCGCGGCCCGGGTCGCGGCCTCCGGGTCCTCGTCGGGGACGAACGCCTCGACCAGCAGGGCCCCGCCCGGCGCCAGCAGCGCGGCGCAGCGAGCCAGGCAGCGGCGCTGGTCGGCCTCGGCGGGCAGGTTGAACAGCGTGTTGAAGGCGACGAGGACCACGGCGAAGGCCGGTGGGTCGACCAGCGCGAGCTCGGCCATGTCGCCCAGCGAGAGGTGCAGGCGGTCGGCACCCGGCTTGGCCCGGCAGCGGTCCAGCATCGCGGCGGAGGCGTCGACCCCGTGGACCTCCAGGCCCCGCTCGGCCAGCGGCAGGGCCAGCCGCCCGGTGCCCACCCCGAGCTCGAGCACGGGCCCGCCGCCGACCTCGGCCGCCACCGCCGCGACCCGCGCCACGCAGCCGTCGAGGTCGGTCACCGTCGAGTACCACGCGTCGTAGACGTCGGCGAAGCGGTCGCCGTACGTGGCCGGCCCGTAGCCTTGCATCGCCCTCTTGCTAGCAGCCCGATAGAAACAGGGGCCATGGCCGACAGCTGGGGGACGCAGGGCTGGGTCGCCCCCGGCACCGAGGCCGTCGACGCACCACCGCCGGCGGGCGGCCCTGCGCCCGGTTCGCCCTCGACCCCTCCGGCGCCGGCCCGACCGGTCGAGCCCCGGTCCGGCCTGCGCCCCTCGACCATGTCCGACGTGCTCGACGGCGCCTTCGCCACCCTCAAGCACGCCCCGGTCCTGCTCATCGGCCTCGCCGCCGTCCTGATCGTCCCGCTGAGCCTGATCACCGCGTGGGCCACCGCGGACGTGGTGGAGCAGGGCCTGTCGATCGACCTGTGGACCACCGAGTCGGACGCCGAGGTGACCTCGTCGGGCGGGGAGTGGGTGGGGGTGCTGAGCCTGCTCGGCCCCTCGCTGGCCGGCACGCTGGTGGCGGTGGGGGCCATGCGCGTCGCCTGGGCCCGCCTCACCGACCAGCCGGTCGACGCCGCCGCGGTGCGGCGCGAGACGCTGCGCCGCTCGCCGACGCTCCTGGTGGCCTGGATCGTCGGACACCTCCTCGAGGCGGTGGGCGTGATCGGCCTGTTCGTCGGGTCGCTGTTCATCGCCGCCCTGCTCTTCGTCACCGCTCCGGCGCTGGTGGCCGAGGACCTCGGCCCGTTCGCCGCGCTGCGCCGCTCGATGCAGCTCACCGGCCGGCGCTACGGCGCCACCCTGGGCTTCTGCACGCTGCTGGTGATCGTGCTGTGGCTCTTCGACGAGGCGCTCAGCGCCATCCCCTCGCTGCTCAGCCTGGTGCCCGGCCTCGACGGGCTCCTGTGGGTGTTCGTGGCCGCCACCGGCATCGTCAGCGGGGTCCTGCTCGCCCCGGTCACCGCGGCGGCCGCCACGCTGTGGTACTTCGACCTGCGGGTGCGGACCGAGGGGCTCGACGTGGCCGTCGAGGTCGATCGGGCGTTCCCGTCGGCCGCGCCTTGAGCTGGGCCCGGGCCCTCGCCCCGGGGCACGACCCCGACGCGGTCCGCGACGCGGCCGAGCGGATCCTGGCCGACGACCGGTACGACCCGCCCAGCCGGTCGATCCTCGACCGGGTCCTGGGCTGGGTCGCCGAACGGCTGGAGGGCCTGTTCTCGGTCCTGGCCGGTGGCGGCGGGTGGCTCTCCCAGCTGCTGGCCTGGGCGCTGCTGGGCGCGGCGGCCGCCGTCATCGCCTACGTGGTGGCCCGCAACGCGCGGCTCGGGCCGATCCGGGCGCCGCGCGCCGAGCGGCCCGAGGTGATGGTCGAGACGACCCGGACGCCCGAGGAGTGGCTGGCCGAGGCCGCGGCGCTCGAAGCCGACGGGCGTTGGGCCGAGGGACTGCGCTGCCGCCACCGGGCGCTGGTCGGCGAGCTGGTCCGCCGGGGCGTGATCCCCGAGCAGGCCGGCCGCACCACCGGCGAGCACGTCGGCGACGTGCGCCGGGGCCTGCCGGAGGCCGCACCGGCGTTCGCCGCGGCCACCGAGCTGTTCGAGGCCGTCTGGTACGGCGGCGCGACGGCGGGCCCGGCCGAGGCCGACCGCTTCGCCGGCCTGGCCGACCGGGTGCGCGTGCCCCGCGCCGCGGCGGTGACGGCATGAGCCAGGAGGGACCGGCGAGGTCGCGCTCGGGCCCGCTGCTCGTGGCCGGCCTGGCCCTGACCGTGGTCGTCGTCGGGCTCCTGGCCCGCGACCGGGGCGGCAGCGACCGCGCCCTCGACCCCCGCTCGCACCAGCCGCCGGGCACCAGCGCCCTGGTCGCCCTGCTGCGCGAGCTCGGCGCCGAGGTGCGCCTCGACCGGCGTGCCGTGCGCCCCGACGACGACGTCGCCGTGGTGCTCTGGGACCGCCTCGACGACCGGGGCCGGGACGACCTGACCGATTGGGTCCGCGCCGGCGGCACGCTGGTGGTGGCCGACCCCCGCTCGCCGCTGGCGCCGTCGTTCGCGTCGGGCCTGTTCGACTTCGTCGACCCCGAGGGCGCGGGCCCGGGACGCTGCGACGTGGAGGAGCTCGCCGGGCTGGGCGAGATCGCGCCGGGCGACCCGTCGGGCCTGGAGGTGGGGGAGGGCGACCGGAGCTGCTACGGGAACGGCGACGTCGCGTTCGTGGTGGCCCGGACCGAGGGCGCCGGCCGGGTCCTGGCCGTGGCCTCGCCCGGCTTCCTGACCAACGGCGCGCTGGCCGAGGCCGACAACGCCCCCCTGGCCGCCGAGCTGGTGGCCCCGCGGGGCGACGAGCGGGTCGCCTTCGTGACCCTGGCCCCCGCCGTGGGCGGCGGCGACCGCAGCCTGGTCGACCTGGTCCCCGACGGCGTGCGCCGGGCGCTGGCCCAGCTCGGCGTGGCCTTCGCCGCCTACGCCCTCTGGCGGGCCGTGCGCCTGGGCCGGCCGGTCGTCGAGGACCAGCCGGTGGCGGTGGCCGGCTCGGAGCTGACCGAGGCCACCGGCCGGCTGCTGGCCCGGGGCGGCCAGCCCGGGCCCGTGGCCGACCTGGTCCGCCACGACCTCCGCTCGGCGGTGGTCCGGCGCCTGGGCATCCCGGCCACGGTCGGGCCGTCCCGGCTCGTCGCCGCCGTCGTCGAGCGGACCGGCCTCGACGAGGCCACCGTGCGGGCGGGACTGGGCGAGGATCCGGTGGCCGACGACGCCCAGCTCCTCGCCGTCACCCTTGCCGCCGCCCGCATCCGACAGGAGACGTTGACGTGACCGATGCCGTACCGCCCGCCGC
>JBFWTJ010000006.1:0-26534 GCA_050247895.1 Acidimicrobiia bacterium | reverse complement strand
CCCGGATGACGTCGTTCCAGGTGATCGTGTCCCGGCCCTCGCGGATGGCGATGATCAGCGACTCGTTGACCAGGTCCTTGATCGTCGCCCCGGTGGCGTAGGGCGTGATGGTGGCCAGCTTCTCGACGTCGTCGCCGGTCAGCTCGTGGTGCACCTTGGCGAAGTAGCCCTCGTAGGTGCGCCGGCGCCCGTCCTTGGACGGGTAGCCGACCTTGTACATGCGGTCGATGCGACCCGGGCGCAGCAGCGCCTCGTCGAGGGACTGCGGCATGTTGGTCGCCATCATGACCAGGATCCGGAACTTGGGCGGGGGCTTGGGCCGCATGCCGAAGAGCCGCCGCACGTAGCGGTTCAGGAAGCCGCGGGGCTTCTTCAGGCCGGAGATCTCCGACAGCAGGGCCTGGAGCGTGCCCATCCCCCCGCCGCCGGCCATGCCGCCCATCATGATGCGGTCCCGGACCCGGCCCGGCCCGACGTCGAGCGCCGAGGGCACCAGGTTCGAGCGCAGCACGGCGGCCTGCGACTCGGGCGAGAGCCAGCGGAGGTGGTCCTCGGCCGCCCAGGGATCCTGCCGGGCGCCGGCCTGGCCGCCGAAGGGCCCCGGGGTCAGCGCCCCCCGGTTGCCCAGCGAGTCGGCCTCGTCGAAGAACACGATCACGCCGCCGTAGCGGACCGCGAGCTTGCGCAGCTTGCGGAACAGGCCCTTGACCTTGAGGATGCCGACGCCCATGAACATGTTGGTGAACGCACCGGGGTCGACGAACACGAAGGGCCGGCCGGTCTCGCCGGCGACCGCCTCGGCCATGAGCGTCTTGCCCGTGCCGGGCGGACCCCACAGCAGGATGCCCTGGGGGACGTAGCCGCCCTTCTCCTCGATCCGCTCCGGGGCCTCGAGGAACACGACGTTCTCCTTGACCCGCTCCAGCACGGCGTCCTGGCCCCAGACGTCGGTGAAGCGGGTCTTGATGTCGTCGGGCATGTACACCTCGGTCCCGCCCCGGGACAGGAACCAGAACAGGCCGACGAACTGCACGATGACGAAGACGAAGCCGAACAGGAGCTGGATGACCAGCGGGAGCCACTCCCACAGGCGACGCGGCGCCTCCAGGGCGGCGAGCACCGGCGGGCGGTCGTACATCGTGCCGAGCACGACGCTGACCACGACCAGGCCGACCACGACCTTGGCCGCCCGGGCGGCCCGGTAGCGGTTCCAGTCGTCCATCCGGACCAGCCGGGCCTCCCACCGGCCGAAGACCTTCTCGGACCAGAACCGGTGGTAGCCGGCGTGGCGCTCGGCGACCAGGTAGTGGAGCTGGCGGACGACCTCCATCCCGAACAGGACGAACAGGAACCACTTGGAGCGGTTGGTGGCGGCGACGGCGTCGCCCAGGTCGTTGAGCGGGTTGGGGTCGGCGTAGTCCGACCAGACGAAGAACCAGTAGAGGCCGACGAGCAGGACGAGGAACTTGAGCCGGTCCCACGGCGCGAGCGGCTTGCGGGTGGCCCGCTCGGGAGCCGAACCGGCGCCGAGGTGGTCGGGGGCGGGCAGGCCCGGGGAGAGGTCGACCTCGGTCACGGCAGCTCCTCGAGCGTCCAGGACTCCACGATGGCGTCGATCTCTGCCGCGTTGCTGGCGAAGCACCGGGCCAGGCAGCCCACCACCAGCACGTACACGGTGAGCGACGCGTCGTCGACGTAGGCGGTGACGTCCCGCATGATCGTGTCGGCGTCGCCGACGCCGTCGAACATGGCCCGCGTGTGCACCCCCCGCCCGCGCCCGGCGATCACCGGCTCGTCGTACGCGGTGACCCGGATCTGGCCGTCCGGGTTCTCGCGGGCGAACTCGAGCGGGTCGAGCGGGGTCCCGTCCTCGGTCGGGGGCCAGCCCAGGGCGCGCAGGTCGGACACCGAGATGCTCGAGTGCTGGTCCTCGTCGAGCCGCAGCACCTGCACGTAGCCCGTGGGGACCGAGCCCATGGGCTCGAGCAAGCCGACCACCGACACCTCGGGGGTGGTGGCGAAGCCCGCCATCCACCGCCGCTCCTGGTACCGGACCTGGTCCAGCGTGCTCATGGCCGGCAGCCGACCGATCTCGGCCATGATCTGCGCGTTGTCGAAGGTGGTCCAGTCCGCCGGGAGCTCGAGGTAGAGGCGCTCGTCGTCGTTGGTGACGAACTGGCTGCCGCCCGAACCGCAGGCCGACGCGAGCACGGCCAGCGCCGCCAACCCCGCCATCGCGCCCCGCAGATGGGCCATGTCACATTCTTCCCCCGATCGCTGACGAATGCGACGGCGGGCAGGGGACCGAAGTGTTAAATCGTCGTTGCCGCAACACCGCCGGCCGCGGCCCTCACGGGGCCAGCCGGCGTTCCAGCTGCCGGACCGCGACCCGCGCCCCGATCGCCGCCACCACCACCAGGTAGGCGGCGTACCCGAGCAGCGCCGGACCGACCGGGCCCATGGCCAGCCCGCGGACCAGGGACACGCCGTGGTACAGCGGCGTGGCCTGCACCAGGGGCCGGACCGCGCCGGGGTACGCGTCGAGCGGGAAGAAGGTCGTCGAGCAGAGGAACATCGTCATCATCACCGGGCCGACCAGGTCGTGGTCCTGCCAGGCCCGCATGAAGGACGTCGCCGCGCTGCCCGCCGCGGCGAAGGCCACGCAGACCAGCAGCGCGGCCAGCGCGGCGGGCAGCAGCCGGACCGGTTCGACCACCCCGGCCACGCCGAGCATCGTGCTCAGGCCGACCACGTAGATCGCGCCCCGACCGGTCGCCCACAGGACCTCGCCCAGGGCCACCTCCCGGACCGTCACCGGCGTGGCCAGGATGGCCTGGTACGTGTGGCCGTCGATGATCTTGCGGTACAGGCGGAAGGTGCTCTCCGACAGGGAGCCCAGCATGGCCGCGGCGGCCAGGATCCCCGGCCCCACGAACGACGTGTAGCTCACCGGCCGGCCGTCGGGCCCCGGCACGGTGTCGATCAGCCGGCCCACGCCGACCGACATGGCCAGCAGGTAGAAGACGGGCTCGCCCAGGCCCGAGACGATCACCAGCCACATGCGCCGGTGGACCATGGCGTTGCGCTCCACCAGGCACAGCACGCCCCCGAGCAGCGAGCGGGGCCGGGCCACGCGCACGGGCTCCCGGCCCTCGACCTGGACCGTCACGCCACGAGCCTGGCCCGGTAGCGGTCCACGGCGAACACGGCCCCCAGGACCGTCGTGGCGACCAGCCAGGCGAGGTGCAGGCCGTCGACCGGTTCCAGCCGGCCGGCGGCCAGGGCCCGGGCCAGCTCGCCGCCGTGCCACAAGGGCGTCAGGCGCGCCACGGCCCCCAGCGCCACGGGCAGCAGGGCCACCGGGTAGAAGACGCCGCCGAAGAGCAGCATCGGGGTGGTCCCCAGGCGGTTGATGGCCAGCAACCCGCTGTCGTTGCGGACCATCGAGGCGATGCCCGAGATCCACGCCGCGAACCCCACCCCGATCAGCACCGCGACGGGCACGATCGCCACGGCCAGGGGCGAGGACGTCCCGCCCATGGCGGCCAGGACCACGACCAGGACCGTGCTGACCGACCCGACGCGGGCCGCGACCCACAGCAGGTGCCCGGCCACCACGTCGCGCACCTCGAGGGGCGTGGCGATCATGGCCAGGTAGCTGCGCGACTTCTGGAACGCGTGGTACGAGGGGAACCCGGCGTCGGTCATGGCGACGAGCATCCCCGACGACACCACCACCGCAGGGCCGATGAAGGCCAGGTAGCGGTCGGTCCCGATCCGGGCCAGCGCGCTCGACCTCTCGTCGACGTAGCCGCCCATCACGGTGCCCAGCACCACCAGGTAGAGCACCGGCGCCAGCAGGCCGAAGGCCAGGCCGCGCCGCCAGCCGTGCCGGTGGCGGACCCACCAGTAGCCGAAGGCCGCGCCGACCGGAGCCAGCGCCGCCCCGACGCCCCGCTGGGCCGGAGGCCCGCCGGGCGCGGTGACCGGCCACCGTTCGACGACGCTCAATCGACCAGCCGCCGGCCGGCGATGAGCAGGAAGACGTCCTCCAGCGTGGCCCGCCGGACCCGCACCCGGTGGGGCAGGATGCCCCAGGACTCGAGCTCGACCGCCACGGCGTCGCCGTCGGCGGCGTAGGCCAGGACCCGGTCCGACAGGGCCTCGACCCGGTCGACGCCGCCCCCGACCGCCACCACCGCGGCGAGCGCCTCGGCGTCGCCGTCGGCCTCCACCCTCACCTCGACCACCGCCCGGCTGCAGTGGCGGTCGATGAGCTCGTCGGGCCGGCCCTGGCTCACGATGCGGCCCCCGTCGACCATGGCGATCCGGTCGCAGAGCTGCTCGGCCTCGTCCATGAAGTGCGTGGTGAGCAGCAGCGTGACCCCGTCCCGCTTGAGGGAGTGGAGCCGGTCCCACACCAGGTGGCGGGCCTGGGGGTCCAGGCCCGTGGTCGGCTCGTCCAGCAGGAGCAGCTCCGGGTCGCTGACCAGCGCCCGGGCGATCGTCAGGCGGCGCCGCATGCCGCCCGAGAGCTGGCCGACGCGGTGCTTCGCCCAGCGTTCCAGGGAGGCGAACTCCAGCAGGCGCCCGGTCCGGGCCCGGCACTCGCGGCGGGACAGGCCGAAGTACCGGCCGTAGACCAGCAGGTTCTCCTCGACCGTGAGCTCGACGTCGAGCGTGTCGTCCTGGGGGACGACGCCGAGGCGGCTGCGGACCGCCTTGCCCTTCGTCGCGGCGTCGAGCCCGAGCACGTCGAGCACCCCGCCGCTGGCCGGCGAGACGCACGAGATCATCCGCATGGTCGAGCTCTTGCCCGCGCCGTTGGGTCCGAGCAGGCCGAAGCACTCACCCCGCTCGACCTCGAGGTCGATGCCGCGCACGGCCTCGTACTCGCCGTGGACCTTGCGCAGGTCCCGGGCCCACACGACCGCGGCCGACCTCCTGTCCGCGGCGGTGGCGCGACCGGCGGGCAGCTCGTCGAGCGCGCCGGTCACGCCCGCCACCGCCGCGGCGGTCCCACCGCGGCGACCCGGGGGCCGGAGTCGCCGCGGTGGTCCCGTCCGGGAGCGTGCGCCACCTCAGTTGGAGGCCAGCAGACCCAGGGCCGCGGCCTTCTCGGTCAGGCCGTTGACCCGCCACTGCTGCTCGAGCACGCCGGGCCCGTAGTCCTGGGCGCCGCCGAGCGACTCGGCCAGCAGCTGGAACTTGGCGCCCTCCTCGACCAGCACGATGAACTGGGCCAGGGCCAGGAAGCCCCGCTCGCCCCACACCGTCGCCCCGCCGTTGGCCTCCAGGATCGCCGTGACGTGGGGGTCCTCCCGCAACCGGTCGAGGATGAACTCGGTCTGCGACGCGCGGCGGTCGATGTAGTTGGGGATGGCCTTGGACAGGGTCTGGCGCTGGACCGGGGCGTAGCGGATGGGCAGGTCCCGGTGGCTCTGGGCCCAGGCGCCCAGGTAGTCGCCGTGGACGTGGGCGATGCTGGTGACGTTCGGGAACTCGTCGAAGAGCGGGCCGAAGCTGGCCGCGAGGCCGACCCGGGTCGAGCCCAGCAGCGCCTCGCCCTCCGGGCTGACCAGGGTGACCTTCACGGTCTGGTCGTGGGCGACGAGCTCGGGGAAGGCGACCACGGCGAGGTTCCCGCCGGGCGCCCGCTCCACGGCGAAGAAGGTGTGGCTGGCCGACAGGGTGCCGGCCTCCACGAAGGAGCGGAACGCCAGGTCGGCGTCTCGCTGGAGCTGCTCGACGAACTCGACGTCGGACGGGCCGAGCTTGCTGTCCAGGGTGGTCATGGGACGTCTCCTGTCTGGTGGGGATCGGGGGTCGTTGCGTGTCGGGGCGAACGAGGCGCGCGCCGGCACCGGGCCGGCGCGCGCCTCGCGCCGGCCTTGCTCAGTGGGCCCTTCCGCTGGCCAGGTGCCAGTGGAGGATGCGCCGCTCGATCGTGAGGAAGATCAGGTTGAGCCCGTAGCCGATGATGGCGACGGTCAGCGCGCCGGCGTACATCTTCTCGACGTTGAGGGTCTGCTGGGCGTTGAGGATGTAGTAGCCGAGGCCGGAGGTCCCCGCGATCATGCCGGTGGCGACGGCGACGATGAGCGAGCTGGCCAGGGCCAGGCGGAGGCCGACGAAGATGTGCGGCGCCGCGTTGGGCAGGACCGTCTCGCGCAGGGTCTGGAACCAGCTCAACCGGAAGGTGGCCGCGGTGTCGGCCAGCGTGGCCGGCACGACGCGCGCGCCGGCGAACGAGTTCAGCAGCACGGGGTTCACGGCGGCCAGGACGATCACCATGATGTTCATGCCCCGGCCCAGGCCCATGTAGAGGATCACCACGGGGATGAAGATGATGATGGGCACCGGCCGGACGATCTCGACGACCGGTTCGAGCAGGCCGTGGATGAACCGGACGCGTCCCATCAGGACCCCGATGGTGATCCCGACCACGGCGGCGATCACGTACCCGTAGGCCATCGACACCATGGTCTGGCCGAGCTCGCCGGCCAGCTCGCCGTCGGTGATCTCGCTGTACCAGCGGGACAGGATCTTGGTCGGGGCGGGCAGGATCGCCGACGGTTGCGACGTCCCCTTGAGCTGCCAGTAGAGGATGAACGCGGCGAGCGCGGTCCAACCGAAGCCCCGGCTGCGGACGTAGCGGCGGACCAGCCGCACGGCCCTGCCCCCGGGGCGCTCGGGCAGGTCGGGGTCGGGGTCGACCGCGACGCCCTCCTCCACCGCCTCGTCGGCGAGCAGGATGTCGGCGTCGTCGAGGAAGCTGGTCACCTCGGCCCCCTCACCCCAGGACCAGGCCGAGCAGGTCGCGGCGGTGGCCCAGGTAGGTGGGCGTCTCCCGTGTGTCCACCTGGTGGCGGGGCCGGGGCAGGTCGATGGGCAGCTCGGCCGTGACGCCCTTGCCCTTCTCGTCGACGACCACGACCCGGTCGGCCAGGTAGACGGCCTCGTCGATGTCGTGGGTCACGAAGACCGCGGTGAGCTTCAGCTCGCCCCAGACCTCCAGGATCATGTCCTGCAACTTGGCCCGGCTCAGGGCGTCGACCGAGCTGAACGCCTCGTCCATGAGCAGGACCTGCGGGCGGGCGGCCAGCGCACGGGCGATCGCCACCCGCTGCTGCATGCCGCCCGAGAGCTGCCACGGGTAGCGCCCGCCCACGCCCTCCAGCCCGACCAGGGACAGGGCCCACTCGACGGTCTCGCCCACGTCGGCACCACGCTCGACGGCGTGCTTCACCCCGAAGGCGACGTTGCCGGCCACGGTCTTCCAGGGGAAGAGCGACTGGCTGTAGTCCTGGAAGACGAACCGGACCTGGGCCGAGGGCCCCGACACGACCTGGCCGTCCAGGACGACCTTGCCCCGGGTGGCGGGCAGCAGGCCCGACAGGGTCCGCAGCAGGGTCGACTTGCCGCAACCGGAACGGCCGACGATGGCCAGGAACTCGCCCTGGCGCACGCCGAGCGAGACGCCGCTCAGGGCCGTGACGTCGGCGCCCTTGGAGCGGAAGGTCACCCCGACCCCGTCGACCGACAGGTAGGGCCGCTCCGCCGGGCCGGCGGGCGACGAGGAGACCTCGCCGCCCGCCCGCAGGACCGCGGTCACAGCGTCGCCTTCTGCCCGACGGGTGCCAGGTGCGGCTCGATGTCGACCAGCTTCTCGATGGCGCCGTACTTGAGGCCCGTCTCGAGCCACTCGTTGGTGTCCTCGAGGTCGAGGGGCCCGTCCCGGTAGATCGAGTCGTGGAAGTTGGCCAGCACGCCCGGGGTCTTCTCGTCCAGGGCGAACAGGTCGAGCTTGTCCCACTTGAGCTTCAGCTCGGCCTTCTCCTCGGGCGTGGCGTTGTTGAGGAAGTCGGCGCCCTTGCGGATGGCCCGGACGAAGCGCTCGGCGGTGACCGGGTTCTTCTCGGCCCAGTCGCCCCGGACCAGGTAGGCGGCGATGGTGGCGTCGGCGGGCAGCTTGCCGTCGACGATCTCGCCGATGGGCTCCAGGCCGTACTCGTCCTGCCAGATCGGCGAGTACGGGTCGCTGATCATGGTGGCGTCGACCTGGCCCTGCGAGGTGATGGCACCCATGGTGTCCCGCTGGGTCACGCTGACCAGCTCGACCTTGTCGGGGTCCACGCCGCTGGACTCCAGCCAGATGTTGGCCTGGACCCTCGACAGGGGCAGGGCGATGATGGCGAGCTTCTTGCCCTCGAGGTCCTTGGGCTCCTCGATGCCGCTGCCCGGGCGGGCCAGCACCGTGCTGCCGCCGCCGGGCCCGTTGGCCGCCTGGAGGAGCTGGGTGTCGAAGCCGTTGGCCAGCGAACCGACCCAGGCGAAGATGTCGCAGTAGGCCACGTCGACCGAGCCGCCGATGGTGGCGGTGAGCGCCTCGGGACCGCCCGAGAGCTGCTGGTACTCGACCTCGAGGCCCTCCTCCTCGAAGAAGCCCTGGTCGACGGCGGCCTTCACGGCCGGGGCGCCGCCGATGGGGCCGCCGACCTTGATGACCTTGCCGAAGGCTTCCTCGCCGGTCGGGTCGGCGTCCTCCTCCTCGTCCTTCGCGTCATCGGTGGACGAGCCCGAGCTGCCCGCCGGGGCCTCGGACGACGGGGTGGTGCCGGCGTCGTCGGAGTCGTCGCCGCAGGCCGCGGCGACAAGCGCGAGCACGAGGAGGAGCGCCGCGACCGGCACGGAGCGCGACGCTCGGCGCTTCCCGGTCGTGGTGGTGCGGGGGCTGGTCATGGAGGGGACTTCCTTCGTGTTCGATGACAGGGGGGAAAGGGAGGGGTGTCGGGGATCAGGCCGGCACGGCCTGGGGACGGGGGCCGAGCGCGGCGGCCGCCTCGGCTTCGAGCTCCGCCTCGATCCGGGCCTCACCGGCCCGGACGAGGGGGATGACGGTCTCGGCGACGCGGTACGTCTCCTCCAGCAGGGGGAAGCCGGAGACGATGAACCGGTCGATGCCGAGGGTCCGGTACTCGAGGAGGCGGGCCGCCACGCTCTGGGGGCTGCCCACGATGGCGGTCGGCGGGCCGCCCTGGATCAGGGTGTAGCCGCCCCACAGGTTGGGGGCGACCTCGAGGTCGCGGGCGTGGCCGAACGACCGGCCGGCCACGAGCTCGTAGCCGCGCTGCACCCCGACGGACCGCCCGCCCGAGGTGCCGCCGGCCCGGAGGTTGGCCAACCGTGCCTCGAAGGTCGCGGGCCGGGTCTCGCGCAGGTAGCGGTCGGCGACCTCCCACGCCTCGTCGTCGGTGTCGCGCACGATGAGCGGGGCCCTGAGGCCGAACGAGATCTCCCGGCCCGCGGCCCGGGCCAGGTCGCGGACCCGGCCCAGCTTGTCGGCGGTGCGGTCGAGCGGCTCGACCCAGGTCAGGTACCGGTCCACGAAGCGGGAGGCGGCCGCCAGGGCGGCGTCGGAGGAGCCACCGAACCAGAGGGGGATCCGCACGCGATGGCCGGCGGGCAGGTCCCAGCGGGCCCCGGCCTTCTCCAGCTTGAAGTACTCGCCGTCGTGGTCGACGACCTCGCCCTCGGTGAGGCGGCGGAAGAGCTGCCAGTACTCGACGCTCTGCTCGTAGCGCTCCTCCTTGGGCAGGAAGTTGCCCAGGGCGCGCACCACGGGGTCCTCGCCGTTGATGACGTTGATCAGCAGCCGGTCGCCGCCGAAGAGGTCGTTGAAGCTGACGGCCGTCTTGGCCAGCTGGGCCGGGGAGGTGATGCCCGGGTAGATGGCCACGAGGAACTTCACGCGCTCGGTCACGGTGGCCAGGGCGCTGGAGAGGACCCAGCCGTCGGGCAGGCCCGAGGCGATGAGGCTGCCGGCGAACCCCAGCCGCTCGGTGGCGACGGCGATCTGCTGGAGGTAGGTGAGGTCGACCTCGCGCTGGCCCTCGGGCTCCCAGGGCAGGCGGCCGTCGGACCCGATGATGTACCAGAGGAACTCGCTGCTCACGACGGCGACCCCCCGGTGGGCCCGCCGCCGGCCGCGACGATCTCGCGGGCGGCGCGCAGGGGCTCGTGGTCCACCCACCCGGCCAGGTCGAAGTCGCGGGCGAGGAAGCCGTAGAGGAGCAGGAACTCCTTCTGGCGGTCGAAGAGCTCGAGCCGCTCGTCGGACAGCGACGGGCGCAGGGAGGTGTGGAGCTGCTCGCCGTAGGCGACCTCCACGCCGTGGGCCCCGGAGCGGACCTCGCGGGCGAGGATCTCCCGGACCCGGTCGGGGTTGCCCTCGGCCCACTCCGCGGCGCGCAGGGTCTGGACCAGGAACTGGACGACGAGCTCGGGGTGGTCGTCGAGGAGCTGCTGGTGGACCGTGAGCGGCCGGGGGGTGCCGTTGTTCACCCGGACGCGCTTGTCGGGGTAGAGGTCGAGGTTGATGCCCACGACGGCACCGGCCTGCTCGATGGCCTCCACCGCCGAGCCGCCCTTGAGGTAGATGGCGTCCACCTGCCCGTCCACGAGCTGGGCCAGGCCGGGCCAGGCCCGCTCGAACGAGCGCGCGTCGCCGTCGCGGGGCGGCACCACCGGCTCGATCGGGATCTCGACGAGGGTGACGTCGTCCCAGGTGAGCCCGCCGAGGCGCAGTGCGCTGAGGAACCCGTGCAGCGCCATGGCCCGGCCCATGCTGGTGTCGCGGGTGGAGGCCCAGGCCGGCACGCCGAGGCGGGCGCCGCGCAGGTCCGAGGGCTCGCGGATGCCGGCGTCGGGGCGCACGACGATCGACTGGAGCTCCTCGATCCAGGTCAGGCCGATGAGCCGGGTCGGGGCGCCGTCGGCGCGCGCGGCGAAGGCGGGGACGTTGCCCCCTTCGCGCAGCAGGCCGACGAGGTCGTGGTCGAAGTGGTGCCGGGCGATCTCGAGGGGCGCCTCCTGGAGGATCCCGATCTCGACGCCGTCGCCCGCGTACCCGTCCCGCAACCAGCCCAGCGAGTAGGCCAGGCCACTGGCGGTGGGGACGGGGCAGCGGGTGTACCAGAGCTGGGTGATCTCTTCCTCGACGTCGGTGACGACGGACATGGCGGGTGGTCCTTTGCTGGCTTTAGTCCAAGAACTCGGTAATAATTATGAACTCAGTCATCTTTAAGGAACGAAGACAGCTCCCGGGTGGAGGAGCGCACCGGGCACCCTAAACCACGTAACCCCCACAAGAAAAGTCGTATTTAGGTCGGCGGGCAGACGTCCGCCGACCCCGCCAGGTGATCAGGAGGCTTCCGGTGCTCCCCCGGGCTCGACCTGGACCACCGCGTTGTAGTCCGGCACCTGGGAGGCCGGCTCGCGGTGCGACGGGCCCGTCGGCAGCAGGACGTTGCCCTCGGGCCAGTGGACCTGGAGGCTCCGGGCCGGCAGGCGGGTCAGGTGCACGTGGCCCTCGAAGGTGCCCTGGTCCGAACGGAGCCGGACCGGGTCCCCCTCCGACAACCCGAGCGCGGCGGCGTCGGCGCCGTCCATGAAGACCGCGTCGCGCCCCGCGCCGGTGAGGGGGTCGACCGCGGCGTGCACCATCGAGTTGAACTGCTTGCCCCGCCGGGTGGCCACCGTGAAGGCACCGGGCGGGAGCTCGGGCCGGGCGGGGACCAGCGAGCTGAAGCGGGCCCGGCCGTCGTCGGTGGGGAACTCGCCACCGACGCAGAGGTGGCGCCCGCCCCACTGGACCTGGTCGCCCGTCCGGGCCAACCGCTCGATCCCGGCGTAGGCCGGCACGACCCGGGCGATCTCGGCCCGCAGCGCCTGGTTGGTCGGCCACGACAGGTGGGCCCGCAGGTCGGGCCGGACCCGGGCCGCGACGTCGGCGAAGACCCGCCACTCGCTGCGGGCCTCGCCCACCCGGCGGGGGATCTCCGGGCTGAAGACGATGCGGCGCTCGGTGGTCGTCTCGGTGCCGCCGCCCTCCTGCTCGTAGCGGGTGCACACCGGCAGGAGGATCACGTCGTCGCCCTCGACGAGCATCTGGCTGGTCACCACCACGTCCTGGTGCACCCGCAGCGGGACCCGTCCCAGGGCCTCGGCGACCCGCGCCGGCTGGGGCAGGACGTCCAGGAAGTTGCCGCCCGACGCCCACAGGACGTCGAGCCCTCCGGCCGCGGCCGCCTCGACCGCCTCGGGTGCGGTGAGCCCGGGCCGGGACGGCACCGGGAAGCCCCACAGGGCCGACAGCCGGGCCGCGCCGGCCGCGTCGACCGGCACCCCACCGGGCAGCGCGGTGGCGTACGCCCCCATCTCGGCCCCGCCCTGCACGCCCGAGTGGCCCCGGATCGGCACCAGGCCCGCGCCGTCCCGCCCGACGTTGCCCCGGGCCAGGGCCAGGTTGACGATGGCCCGCACGCCGTCGACCGAGTCCCGGTGCTGGGTGATCCCCATCGACCACACCAGCACGGCCGCGCCGGCCCGGGCGTACTCGTCGACGAAGGCCTCCAGCACGGCCGGCTCGACGCCGGCCTGGTCCACGAGGTCCCCGAGGTCCTGGCCGTCGAGCGTCCCGACCAGGTCGTCCCAGCCCGTCGTGTGGGCGTCCACGAAGGCCCGGTCCACCTCGCCCCGCGCCACCAGCCGCTTGAGCACGGCGTTGGCCAGGGCCACGTCACCGCCGGGGCGCACCGGCACGTGCAGGTCGCAGAACCGGGTCCCGAACAGGGCCGACTCGAGGCTCGACGGCACCCAGTAGCGGTCCAGGCCCGGCTCCAGGAACGGGTTCACCACCACGATGCGGGCCCCGCGCTTGCGGGCCAGGTACAGGTGCTTCATGAGGACCGGCTGGTTGTTGGCCGGGTTCGTGCCCCACAGCACGATCAGGTCGCTCTCGACCAGGTCGCGCAGCGAGCACGTGGAGGCGGCCACCCCGATCGCGTCCTTGAGCCCGACGGTCGAGGGGGCGTGGCACACCCGGGCCGCCGAGTCGACGTTGGCGATCCCCATGGCCCGAGCCGCCTTGCCGGCCACGTAGTACACCTCGTTGGTGATGCCCCGGCTGGTCAGGTAGAGGGCCACCCGATCGGGATCGGTCCGCCCGATGGCGCCGGCCAGGGCACCCAGCGCCTCGGACCAGTCGATGCGCCGGAAGCCCGGCTCGCCGCGGCGCCGCCGGAGGGGGTGGCCCAGGCGGCCGAGCCCGCGCAGGTCGGCGCCCGAGCGGTTCCGCAGGGCGGCGACGTCGGACATGACGACCGGGTCGAGGGCGTCGGCGGTGTTCACCGCCAGCAGGTTCAGCCGGGTCGTGCACAGGTGGACGCCGTCCATGGTCCAGTCGTGGAGCCCGGCCACGCCCAGGGCGCAGCCGTCGCAGGCGCCCTTGGTCAGCACGTCGAGGGCGTACTTGGGGTGGGCCCGGCTGGCCCAGGCCACCCGGGCCATGTCCCTGTAGTGGTTGGGCTTCTGCTCGCCCACCCCGTTGGGCCGCAGCCCGGCCCACGCCGACGGCTTCCAACCGGTCAGCTGCTCGCGCCAGCTCACCGCCCTGCCCCTGGTCGCATCGGCCCGAAGGTAGTGGACCGGCGGTTTCGACCGGCCCGGACGAGCCGGGTGAGGAAAACGTCGTCGCCCCTGTTGGGACCGACGTCGTCACGACTCCTAACGGTCATGACCATCACCAAGACCCGGAAGATCTTCGCCGGGGCGCTGACGGGCCTGGCCCTGCTCGCCCTGCCGACCGCCGCCTCGGCCCAGGACATCACCAACACCCAGCCGCCGCCCTCCTACGGCCACACCTGGATCCCCTGCGAGGGTGCGTCGGCCTCGACCTGCCAGTCGGCCTGCAAGGCCGCGGCGGGGGTCGCCACCTGGTGGACCGGCAACGCCCACAAGGCGCAGGTCAGCCACGGCACCTGCCTCGTCTGGCGCTGACGAACCAGTACGAAGCGGGGTGAGGGGCCTGCGTCGCGGGCCCCTCACCCGCGTCCAGGGTGCCCTCCCCCCGAACCTACGGCTGCACCGCCGCCCCGCCGTGGAGGTCGCCACCCGTCACGGACGGAGCCGGGGAGCGGGGTCCAAACGACCCCGGCCCGTCCTGCCCCTCGCTGTAGAGGTTGGCGGAACCGCCCCGGACGAACCCGAGCAGCGCCAAGCCCACCGTCCGAGCCGCCTCGACGGCAAGCGCGGAGGGTGCGCTGACCGAGACGGCCGCGGTGAAGCCGGCGGCCCAGGCCTTCTGGACGATCTCGAAGCCGGCCCGCCCGCTCACGTAGAGCCCGAGGTCCCCGGCCGGCAGCTCTCCGTCGAGCAGCAGGCGGCCGACGACCTTGTCGACGGCGTTGTGGCGGCCGATGTCCTCGCGGATGACCCGGATCCCACCCTCACGGTCGAAGGCCGCCGCGGCGTGGACCGCGCCGGTGGCCCGGAAGAGGTCCTGGCCCGGCGCCACCCGCTCGGGGATCGACGCCAGCAGGTCGGTCGGCCAGGGCGCGGCCGCCGGCAACGGGGCCAGGGCGGCACGGAGGTCGTCGATCACCGCCGACCCGCACATGCCGCAGGCCGAGGTCGACGCCGTGACGCGAGGGCGGGGCGGCGGGGCCGCGCCCCCGGTGTCGACCTCGACCACGTTGAAGGCCGTCTCGACCGCGGAGCCCGTGGCGCAGTAGCGGCAGTTGCGCACCGGGGCCCCGCCCAGCAGCCCGTCGCCGTGGCAGAAGCCGACGGCGAGCTCGAAGTCGTGACCCGGCGTGCGCATGGTGGTGGCGACCAGCGTGCCGTCGAGGTGGATCTCGAGCGGCTCCTCCACCACCAGCTCGTCGGGCCGCCGGTGCAGGTCCCGACCGTCCCAGCGCTGCGTGAGCACCTTGGCGGTACGACCCCGGGCCATCCGGGGAGACGGTACCCGCGCTCAGCCGGTCGGCCGCCGCCGGCCGACGAGGTACGCCACCCCGGCCAGGGCCGCGACGACCACGGCGATCACCATCGGGCTGCCGCTGGCCACCGCACCCAGCAGCAGCGCCACCGCGCTGGCCACGCCCAGCACGACCACGAGCTGGCGGCGGCTCCGGTCCGAGTCGGCGCCCCGGCGGGACAGGGTGGGGCGCACGTCGCGCCGCCAGAGCTGCTGCTCCCGCTCGCGGTGGGCCCGCAACCGCTCGGCGAGGGCCCGCAGCTCCTCGGGGCTCCCGGCCCCGGCCTCGACCAGCCGCCGGATCTCGGCCGCCTCGGCGTCGAGCTCGGCGTGCTCGGGACGCGGCGGGACCGGGGGCTCGCTCGCTCCTTCTCCCGCTCCGCTCACCTGCCGCTCCCGTGCGAGACCCGTCGAGGTCGGGTCCAGCGTAACGACGGCGCGGGGGACGGTCCGGCCGCGTGTGCAGATGGTGGATCGCCGGACCTTTCCTGGGAGGCTGGAGGGGTGACGGCACGGACCCGGCGACGCCCCTCGACG
Source organism: Acidimicrobiia bacterium (assembly GCA_050247895.1). GTDB lineage: Bacteria > Actinomycetota > Acidimicrobiia > Acidimicrobiales > VFJN01 > CAVPEW01. Next base: position 11,179 of record JBFWTJ010000006.1, on the reverse strand, counting down.
ACCACGATGCTGCTCCGGGGACTGGTCCGACGGTGCCCCCTGTGCGGCTCCGGCGGGTGCTTCGTGTCGTGGTTCACCCTCGAGGAGCGCTGCCCGCGCTGCAACCTGTCCCTCGACCGGGTGGAGGGCCACTGGATCGGGGCCCTGGGGATGAACACCATCGCCAGCGGCGGCGCCCTGCTGGTCGTCCTGGTCGGCGGCTTCGCCGCGACCTGGCCCGAGTCGCCCTCGATCTGGCTCCTGGTCGCCTGCGTCGCGGTCTCGGTGGGGGTCCCGCTGCTGTTCTACGGCTCGTCGCGCACGCTGTGGAGCGCGGTCGACCTGGCCATGCGCCCCCTCGAGCCCGACGACGAGGTCGACCCCCGCTGGATCCCCCGACCCCGCACCGGCTGACCGCGCGAGTCGGGCCGGGACGCGGCGAGGGGGCCCCGAAGGGCCCCCTCGCGGACAGGTCGGAAGCCGACCGGAGGAGCTAGAAGTCCTCCATGCCGCCGCCGGGCATCGCCGGGGCGTCCTTCTCGGGCTTGTCGGCGATGACGGCCTCGGTGGTCAGGAACAGCGCCGCGATCGACGCCGCGTTCTGGAGCGCCGAGCGGGTCACCTTGGTCGGGTCGGCGACGCCGGCCTTGACCAGGTCCTCGTAGACGCCGGTGGCGGCGTTGAGGCCGTTGCTGCCCTCGAGCGACTTCACCTTCTCCACGGCGACGCCCGGCTCGATGCCGGCGTTGAGCGCGATCTGGCGGAGCGGCTCCTCGATGGCCTTGGCCACGATCTTGGCCCCGGTCGCCTCGTCGCCCTCGAGCTTCTCGGCCACCGTGAGCACCGCGGCCTGCGAGCGCACCAGCGCCACGCCACCGCCGGGGACGATGCCCTCCTCGACGGCCGCCTTGGCGGTGGACACGGCGTCCTCGATGCGGTGCTTCTTCTCCTTCAGCTCGACCTCGGTGGCCGCGCCGACCTTGAGCACCGCGACGCCGCCGGAGAGCTTGGCCAGGCGCTCCTGGAGCTTCTCCCGGTCGTAGTCCGAGTCGGTGTTCTCGATCTCGTTCTTGATCTGCTGGATGCGGCCCTTGATGTCGGCCTCGGCGCCGGCGCCCTGGACGATGGTGGTCTCGTCCTTGGTGACGATGACCTTGGCCGCCTTGCCGAGCAGGTCGAGCGTGGTGTTCTCGAGCTTGAGGCCGACCTCCTCGGAGATGACCTGGCCACCGGTGAGGATGGCCATGTCCTGGAGCATCGCCTTGCGGCGCTCGCCGAAGCCGGGGGCCTTGACCGACGCCGACTTGAACGTGCCGCGGATCTTGTTGACGACCAGGGTGGCCAGGGCCTCGCCCTCGACGTCCTCGGCCACGATGAGCAGCGGGCGACCCGACTGCATGACCTTCTCCAGGACCGGCAGCAAGTCGCGCACGGCGGAGATCTTGGAGCTGACCAGGAGGATCTGCGGATCCTCGAGGACGGCCTCCATGCGATCGGGGTCGGTCACGAAGTAGGGCGAGATGTAGCCCTTGTCGAAGCGCATGCCCTCGACCAGGTCCATCTCGAGGCCGAAGGTGTTCGACTCCTCGACCGTGACGACGCCGTCCTTGCCGACCTTGTCGATGGCCTCGGCGATCTGGGTGCCGATCTCGGTGTCGCTGTTGGCGGAGATGGCCGCGACCTGGGCGATCTGCTCCTTGGACTCGACGTCCTTGGACAGCGTGCCCAGGTTGGCCACGGCGGCCTCGACGGCGGCCTCGATGCCCCGCTTGAGCGACATCGGGTTGGCCCCGGCGGCCACGTTGCGCAGGCCCTCGTGGACCATGGCCCAGGCCAGGACGGTGGCGGTGGTGGTGCCGTCGCCGGCGACGTCGTCGGTCTTCTTGGCGACCTCCTTGACGAGCTCGGCCCCGATCTTCTCGTAGGGGTCCTCGAGGTCGATCTCCTTGGCGACGGACACGCCGTCCTTGGTGATCGTGGGGGCGCCCCACTTCTTCTCGAGGACGACGTTGCGACCCTTCGGCCCGAGGGTGACCCGGACGGCGTCGGCCAGCTTGTTCATGCCGGCCTCGAGCGAGCGACGGGCCTCCTCGTCGAAGGAGATGATCTTGGGCATCGGCGGTTCCCTCCGTTGGGTGCACCGGTGGTTAGCACTCGGCCTACGTGACTGCTACGAGTCAAGCACCCACGGTCAGCACTCGCAACCCGCGAGTGCTAACCGGCGGAGGCACCCCGGGCTACTGCCCCCCGGCCACCGCCGGGATGATGCTGACGGTCTCGCCCTCGGGCACCGGGGTGTCCAGGCCCTGGAGGAAGCGGACGTCGTCGTCGGCCACGAAGACGTTCACGAACCGGCGCAGGCCGCCCTCGTCGTCGAGGATCCGCTCGGCGAAGCCCGGGTGGGCCACCTCCAGCGAGGACAGCACCTCGCCGACCGTCGCGCCCTCGACGCCCACCTCGGACCGGCCCCCCGACAGGGGCCGCAGGGTGGTGGGGATCCGCACGGTCACGCTCATCGCCAGTCCTCGTCTCGGGTTCGCTTCGCTCGGCTCGGGGCGGGCCGATGGTAGTGAACAGGCGGCGAAGGCCGGCCATTCCGGACAGACCCCGACAGGCCCGACCCGAGGGGGCGCACGGCCCGGTCGGTAGCCTCTGCGCCGTGCGCCCCCCGATGATCCGCACGTTCCACCACGCCGACTTCGACGCCGGCCGCCTGGCGGAGCTCAAGCGCCACCAGGAGCACACGGTGTCGGTGTGCCTGCCGGCGCGCGACGAGGCCCGCACGGTCGGCTCGATCGTCGAGGTCATCGTGGGGCTCGCCCGGACCACCGGCCTGGTCGACGAGGTCGTGGTGGTCGACGACCACTCCACCGACGACACGGCGGCGGTGGCGGCCGCGGCGGGGGCCCGGGTCGTCCGCGTGGGCGACGTGCTCACCCACCTCGAACCCGGCGAGGGGAAGGGCGAGGCCCTGTGGACCTCGCTGGTCGCGGCCCGGGGCGACATCATCGCCTGGGTCGACGCCGACATCACCGACTTCGGCGAGCGCTTCGTGGTCGGGCTCCTGGGCCCCCTGCTGGCCCGGCCCGACGTCGGCTTCGTCAAGGGCTTCTACGACCGCCCCCTCTCCGACGAGGGCGAGGGCGGCGGCCGGGTCACCGAGCTCGTCGCCCGCCCGCTGGTGGCCACGCTGTTCCCCCACCTGGCCTCGATCGTGCAACCGCTGGCCGGCGAGTACGCCGGGCGTCGCTCCGTGCTGGAGCGGATGCCCTTCGTGCAGGGCTACGGGGTCGACCTCGGGCTGCTGGTCGACATCGCGGCGGCCGACGGCGTCGAGTCGATGGCCCAGGTCGACCTGGGCACCCGCCGGCACCGCAACCGCCCGCTGCACCAGCTCGGCCCCCAGGCGCTGGCCGTCCTGCAGGCCGCCCTGCGCCGGGCCGCCCCCGACCTGGGCGACGAGGTCGCGACCCTGGTCCGGCCCGACCGCGAGCCGGTCCAGGTCTCGGTCGGCGAGCGCCCGCCGCTGGTCGAGGTGCCCGGCTACCGCCGCCGCACGGCCTGAACCGCAACCCGCCACGACCCCGTCCGGCGACGGATCCGCCCGTAGGCCGTTCGGCCCAGAAATCCCCTAAAGGGCTGGCCCGGGACGGCCGATGCCAGGAAGGTCACGACGGATCGGGCGGAGAACTGGAGCAGTGGTGAAGATGGGGGTCTCGATCCAGAAGGTGCGCACCGGCGAGCGGGTGATCGACCTCCGTGGCCATCGCCTCGGGGAGCTCGTCCAGGTGCTGACCGGCTGCTCGACCGAGCGGGCCGAGCTCGCCGTCGGCGACCTCGCCCCCGGCGCGGTGGTCGACGAGCCACAGGCGCTCGAGGTCCTGGCCACCGCCCTGGTGCGGGTCAGGGGCCCCCGCCGCACCCCCAGCCCCCGCCCCGGGACGCCCACGTCCGCCTGAGGAGGGCCGGAGACCCACCGGCCCTCCTCAGTCCCCCTCGCCGTCCTCCCCGGGAGGGCCCGTCCCGATGGCCAGCTCGGCCTCCACGGCCTCCTCGCGCAGGCGGGTGCCCACGGGCTGCATGACCACCGCGGTGGCCGGGACCTCGTCGTCGAGGTTCCAGCGGGCCTCGATCTCGTCCAGCGGCTCGTCCAGCACGAAGTGGCGCCAGGCGTGGCCGATGAGGATCTTGAGCACCGCGACCGTGGGCACGGCCAGCAGCAGCCCGAAGAAGCCGCCCAGCGTGCCCCCGGCGAGCAGGGCCAGCATGACCACGGCCGGGTGCAGCTTCACGGCGCGCTGCATGACCAGCGGGCTGATGAAGTGGTTGTCGATCTGCTGGGCCCCGGCCATGACCACCGCGACCCAGACCGCGGTGCCCACGTCGCGGGTCGTCAGCGCGATCACGATGCCGGGCACCGCGCCGACCCAGGGACCGATGAGCGGGATCATGTTGAACAGGCCGGCGATGATCCCGATGATCAGCCAGAACGGCAGGCCGATGACGGCCAGGCCGATCGAGACCATGGTGCCGACGATGGCCGCCACGGCGAGCTGGCCCCGGAAGTAGCCGCCGATGGCCCGGTTGAGGCGGCGCGACACCACGATGACGTCGGCCCGGGCCCGCTCGGGCACCAGCGAGCGGCTGATGCGCCCGATCTGGGGCAGGTCGGCCAGCAGGTAGAAGGCGATGATCGGGGCCAGCAGGAAGATCAGGCCCACGTGGAAGATCCGCAGGCCCAGCTCGCGGGCGGTGGCCAGCTGGTCGGCGAAGCGCTCCTGGCGCTGCTGGCGGTCGAGCTCGCGCTCGTCGGCGCTGACCACGCCGTCGCCGTCACGGTCGATGTCGGGGTCGTTGCCGCCGCCGTTGGAGAGCTGCTCCTCGAGCTCGTCGTAGGTCGGGATCTCGATCGGCCAGTCGCCTTCGCGGGACCGCCGGGACAGGTCGTCGATGGAGTCGGCCATGTCCTCGCGGATCTCGGGCCAGCGGGCAGCCAGCTCGTCGTACTGCTCGCTGGCCGCCGGGGCGATGAGCAGCACGGCGAGCCCCACGACGGCGGCCACGCCGAGGTAGGTCAGGCCCGTGCCCACCGCCCGGGGGATGTGGCGGTTCTGGAACCAGGTCACCACCGGGTTGAGGATGTAGACGATGGCGCCGGCCAGGATCGCCGGGGGCCACACCACCCGGATGACCCAGGCCACGATGCCGAGCAGGACCAGCACCAGGGCCAGGCCGCACAGGGCCCAGGCCACCGTTCCGGCCCGCCGGATCCGCTCCACCATGGTCCCGACCCTAGGGGAGCCTCAGGCCGAGGCCGCGGCGAGCACGTGGGGCACGAGCGCCTCGACGCAGCCGATGGCGTCGCGCTGGGCCCGCTCGGCGCCGAACTCGTCGACCAGCGACCAGGCCCGGATCCGGTTGCCGATCTCGTCGAAGACCTGGCCGGCGATGGCCACGGCGGGGACGTGCAGGCTCCGGGCCAGCTCGGCGACGCCGCCCACGACCTTGCCGTCGAAGCTCTCCTCGTCGAGGAACCCCTCGCCGGTCAGGACCAGGTCGGCGCCCTCGATCCGGTCGTCGAGGTCGAGCTCCTCGGCCACGAGCGAGAAGCCGGACACCAGCCGGGCGCCGACGGTGGCCAGCCCCCCGGCCAGCCCGCCCGCCGCGCCCGAGCCGGGCAGGCGGGTCACGTCGACCCCGTACTCGTCGGCGTAGACCTGGGCCAGCCGCTCGAGGCGGCGCCGCAGCAGGGCCACCTGGGCCGGCGAGGCGCCCTTCTGGGGGGCGAACACCTCGGCCGCGTCGACGAAGCTCGTGCGCACGTCGCAGGCCACGACCAGCTCGACGCCCCGCAACCGGGCCGGGGGCGACAGGGCCCGCAGCGCGCCCAGGCCCCCGTCGGTGGTGGCCGACCCGCCCACCGCCACAACCACGCGACGGGCACCGGCGTCCACGGCGGCGACGATCAGCTCGCCGGTCCCGGTCGTGGTGGCGTCGATGGGGTCGTTGCGCTCGGGTCCGCCGGCGAGGGCCAGCCCCGACGCCGCCGCCATCTCGATGACCGCCGTGCGGCCCGACATCCGCCAGCCGGCCTCGACCGGCTGCCCGTCGGGTCCCGTGACCCGGTTCCAACGGTTCGCGCCGCCCAGGACCTGGAGCGTGCCCTCACCGCCGTCGGCCAGCGGCACCTCGTCGCACTCCCAGCCCTCGGCCCGGGCCGCCCGCCCGATCGCTGCCGCGACCTCGACCGCGTCCGCCGTGCCACGGAACTTGTCGGGGGCGGCCACCACGCGCATCGCCGTACCTTCGCACGCCCGGAGGACCCCGGGCCGCCGCGAAGCAGCCTGGGACGCCACCGACGGGTCGGCCGGGGCAGCCCCGGCCACGACGGCCGCTACCTTGCCCCCATGGACCGGCCCGTGGTGATCGCCTCCAACCGGGGCCCGCTCTCGTTCCGGTTCGACGACGGGCGCCTGGTCGCCCGGCGGGGCGCAGGGGGCCTGGTGTCGGGCCTGGGCCCCCTGGTGGCCGGGACCGACACCGTGTGGATCGCGGCCGCCATGTCCGATGTCGACCGGGAGGCGGCCCGGTCCGGCGTGGTCGAGGCCGAGGGCCTGCGCATCGGCCTGGTCGACCTCGACCCCGAGACCTACCGGCTGGCCTACGACGTGGTGGCCAACGAGGTCCTGTGGTTCGCCCACCACGGCCTGTGGGACCTGGTGCGGGAGCCGAACTTCGACCGGTCGTGGGCCGCGGCGTGGGACGCCTACCGCACGCTCAACCACGCCTTCGCCGACGCCATCGCCGACGCCGCGCCGCCACGGGCGGCGGTGCTCGTGCAGGACTACCACCTGTGCCTGGTGGCCGAGCGCCTCCGGTCGCGACGGCCCGACGTCACCGCGGTGCACTTCAGCCACACGCCCTTCGCGCCGCCGGCCTGGCTGCGCCCGCTGCCCACCGCCCACGCCCGGGAGCTGCTCGAGGGGCTGGCCGCCCACCACGCCTGCGGGTTCCACACCCGGCGCTGGGCCGACGACTTCGCCGCCTCGGCCCGCGACCTGGCCGGCCTCGAACCGAAGACCTTCGTGGCCCCGCTGGCCTCGGATCCCGACGACATCCGGGCCGTGGCCGCGTCGCCGGCCTGCGTCGCCGCGGCGGAGGCCATCGAGGCCGAGTTCGCCGACGTGCAGCTCATCGGCCGGGTCGACCGCATCGAGCCGGCCAAGAACCTGGTCCGGGGCTTCCTGGCCTACGCCGACCTCCTCGACCGGCATCCCGAGCTGCGGGGCCGCGTCTGCTTCATGGCCTGCGCCTACCCCTCCCGGGAGGGCGTGGCCGCCTACCGGAACCACCGCAAGGACATCGAGGCGCTCGTGGGCGAGGTCAACGGCCGGTTCGCCACGCCGGGCTGGACGCCGATCCACCTCGACGTGGAGGACGACTACCCCCGCTCGGTCGCGCTGCTGCGCCGGGCCGACGTCCTGCTGGTCAACTCGATCCGCGACGGGCTGAACCTGGTCGCCACCGAGGGTGCCCTGGTGTCGGACCGCCACGCCGTCCTGTGCCTGTCGCCCGAGGCGGGGGCCTGGGAGCGCCTCTCCCCCGCAGCGCTCGCCGCGCCGCCCTTCGACGTGGCCGGCACCTCCGACGCCCTGCACGCCGCGCTGACCCTGCCGGCCGACGAGCGCCGGCGACGGGCCGACCGGCTGCGCGAGCTGGCCGTGGCGCGGACCCCCGAGCACTGGCTGGCCGACCAGCTCACCGCCGCCCGCTGAGGGCGCTCGCACCCGGACCCGGTGGCGGCGGTCGGTCGCCGGCCCTCGCCCGGCCCGGGAGCCCGCGCCAGGCCGCGACCCCGGTGGCGACGCGTGAGCGAGCCACCCCCGGTGGCGCGGGGGCGGGCCTGCTCTCCTCAGAGCGACGAGAGGAGCCCGAGCACGCCCTCGGGGCCGTCGACCAACAGGTCGGCGCGGGCCCGCAACGCCGGCGCGGTCTCCGGGCTGCGGACCACGACCCGCACGCTGCGCCCCCCCGTGGCGGCGAAGCGGTCGAGGGCGTCGAAGGCCCGCAGGTCACCCACGTCGTCGCCGACGAAGCAGGCCACGGCCATCCCGTCGAGGAGCCCGGCCACCGCCGTGCCCTTGTCGAGGGCGCCCGGGGGGTGCAGCTCGACCGACATGCGGGCCCGGCGCAGCTCGAGGCCCGAGCGCTGCGCCGCAGCCCGGGCCCAGGCCAGCACGGCGGGCTCCAGCTCGGGGCGGGTCCGGTAGTGCAGGGTCAGCGACAGGTCCTTCGGCTCGACCAGCGCGCCGGCAGGGCCCGAGGCCCGGGCGTCGGCGGCGACCTCGGCGACCACCGGCCGCCACGCCGCACCGCCCAGGGACTCGACCTCCACGCCGCGCCGCAGCTCCATCCCGTAGAGGCCCGACAGCACCAGGCCCGGCGGCAGGTGGGCGGTGAGGAAGGCGACCGGGCGGCCGGACACCACGGCGACGACGCCGTAGCGGTCCGACAGGTCGGCCAGCACGGCGGCGGCACCCGGCAGGGGTCGGGCCGCGGCCGGGTCGTCGACGATGGGCGCGAGGGTGCCGTCGAAGTCGAGCAGGAGGGCCGTGCGGGCCGGGTCGGCCCGCAGCAGCGCGACGGCGTCGCTCACGGGGCGCGACGTGGGCCGGCGCTCAGCCGGTGGTGCTCGACGTCGCCGCGGCGGCGGTGGTGGTCGTGGCCGCCGGCGGGTCGACGGCGGCCAGGTCGGGACCGATCACCACGACGACCTGGGCCGTGCCGATCTCGCCCGGGGGCGCGGCGGGCAGGGCCGCCACGCTGGTGGGCGGCGCGCCGATGGCCGCGGCCACGGCGGCGGCCTCCAGCTCCCAGCCGGGCAGGAAGAACACGGCGGTGGCCGCCACCTTGGGGTTGGCGTTCGCCGCGTTGCCCATCTGGTAGCCCTGCGCGGCGAGGGCGTCGTTGTACTTGCCGGCCACGCCACCGGTGTTGGTGCCGTTGAGCACGACGACGGGCACCTGGGCCGCGGGGCGGGCGGCCACGGTGGAGCTGGTGGTGCTGCCGCCGTCGCCCTCGTCGTCGCCCTCGTCCTGGCCGTTGCCTGACGAGGACGAGCCGCCGTCGTTGCCGGCCCGCACGGTGTCGGACGTGTCGAGGCCGTTGCGCAGCAGGAACAGACCCACGACGACCGCGACGACGACCAGGATCGCCCCCCGTGTGGCGTTCGCAGTCGGTTCGGCCGGTCGCCGTCGTGCCATGGTCCCTCCTCGGGGCCGGGTGTCGGGGCCAGGAGCGTTGCCCCCGGCCCTACCGCCCGTCCAGCTGGCTCATGGGCCGGCCCTCGAACCTCGCCCGGCGACGGCGGTCGCGCGTGCGGCGCAGCCGGCGCACCAGGAGCGGGTCGAAGGCGTAGGCCTCGGGGTCGTCGACCAGCTCGGCCAGGAGCTGGTAGTAGCGGGTGCCGGACAGCTCGAAGCGCTCGCGGATGGCGACGTCCTTGGGACCGGGCTCGGTCCACCACGCGCGCTCGAATTCGAGGATCGCACGCTGTCGGTCGGTCAGGGCCATCCGGTCAAGGGTGGCCCGCCGGGGGCCGCCGATCAAGGACCCTCGGCTACGCTCGGTCGTCCGACCGCCGGGTTAGCTCAGCTGGTAGAGCACTTCTCTTGTAAAGAAGGGGTCGTCGGTTCGAGCCCGACACCCGGCTCCACGGAGGCTCGCGAGCCCCGGGCGGAGGCTCCCCGCCCAGGGCTCTCCGGCCGTCAGGGGTGGATGCCGCCGTAGAAGGTGGTCCGGGAGGCGAACTCCGGCTGCATGACGGTCCACAGCTCGATCTCGGTGACCGAGGCGTCGAGCGAACCAGGTCCGGTCAGGCGCGAGAGGCGCATCCCGCCCAGGTTGAAGTGGAGGGAGCCGCCCTCGGAGACGACGCCACTGATCAGCGAGTGGACCTTGGCCTCGTTGGTCGCCGCGTAGGTGGCGGCTCCCCGCGACCACGGGTTCAGGTGGGTGGGGAGGAGGTCCCACGACGTCCCCCTCGTGGCCATCTCCATGGCGACGAGGGGGCGGTACTCCGTACCGGCCACCTGGGCCAGGCCGAGGACGAGCTTGGGTCCGCCGCCCTCGAGCGAGACCGGCGTGACGCCCGCGAGCCCTCGCCCCGTCTGGAGGAGGGCCTGTCGCTTCAGGTGCGCGGTCGAGGCCGACGTGAGCAGACCTGCCTTGCCCAGGGTCTCGGCCGCCTTCTGCATGATCGGGGTCAGCACCCGACCGACACCGAGGGCCACCGACGCTCCCGGTGCCGCCATCTGCACGTCCGCCGAGCGCCACTTGAGCTTGCGCTCCGCCGAGCGGATCACGACGTCGGCCAGGGTGCCGCCGTGCGGAGCGGGCACGGCGTCGAGCTGGCCGACCACCTCGCGGGTCTCGGGCGAGTGCTCGACGACCCGGAGCCGGACAGCTGGCGCGGCGTTGCCGTAGGCCTGGTTGACGGCATGCTCGTAGAGCGTGAGGTCGCCGCCGATCTTGGTCTGCTTGGCCCACGCCAGCCGGGCGTTGTACTCGGACCTGAGCGTCTCGTAGGTCGCGCCGACCTTCTCCAACGCGGCTTCGGTGGCGCCCTCGCCGAGCCAGTGGTCCATGAAGGCCGCCAGGTCGTAGCGGCTGCCGTCGGCCGTCTCGCCCGGCCGGTTCAGCCCCCAGCTCGGGTTCCCGATGTCGCCCGGGTCCTCGGGGTAGTGACCGGTCGGGTCCGTGTACCGGGTCGGGTTGTTGCGGACGTACGGGTAGCGGTTGAAGTCGAAGGGGTCCTCGGGATCGGGCGTCTCCACGTCGGGCTGGAGGAACCGGCCCACCGCGGGGTCGTAGAGCCGGGGGCCCATGGCGACGAGCCCTTGCGCCGTCCGGTAGGCGTGGCCCGTCCAACCGGGGGTCGTGCCCGACGGCTCGTCGGTGTCGGCCAGGACCGTCCGCCAGTCGGTCGGGTCGACCGCCGCGCCCCACGGGCTGTGGTGCCGGCGGGTGAGGCCACCGATCCCGTCGGTCGTGTGGGTGACGGTGTTCTGCGGGTCGGCCGGGTGCACCGCCTCGACCTGCACCGGGCCCGGCTCGTCGCCCTCGACGAGCTGCTGGGACAGCGTCGCGACCGGGCCGTGCGATCCGACCACCGTGATGGTGGACCGCAGGACGTCCCCGA
>JBFWTJ010000005.1:0-26838 GCA_050247895.1 Acidimicrobiia bacterium | reverse complement strand
CGCCGCTGGTCACCGGCTACACGTCCGAGGCGGCCGAGGCCTTCGAGTTCGAGGGCTGAACCGGGCGGTGGCGGCCGGCGACGTGCCGGCCGCCACCCGCTCGGTCACGCCGTGGCGAAGCACGGCGTCCCCGCGGGCAGGCCCAGCGAGGCGGCCACGACGGGGTTGACCACCTCGCCGGCCTCGATGTTGAGGCCCTGGGCCAGTACCGGGTCGCGGCGGCAGGCCTCGGTCGGTCCGTGCACGGCCAGCTCGACCAGGTAGGGCAGCGTGGCGTTGGTCAGCGCGTGGGTCGAGGTGTGGGGCACCGCGCCGGGGATGTTGCCCACGCAGTAGTGGACGACGCCGTGGGCGACGAAGGTCGGGTCGTGGTGCGAGGTCTCCCGTGAGGTCTCGGCGCAGCCGCCCTGGTCGATGGCCACGTCGACGAGGACCGAACCGGGCTGCATCGAGGCCACCATCTCCTCGGTGATGACCACCGGAGCCCGCCCGCCGGGCACCAGCACGGCCCCGATGACCAGGTCGGAGGTGGCCAGGCAGCGCTCGACGGTGCCCCGGTTCGACGCCAGGGTGGTGATGCGACCCTTGTGGATCTGGTCGACGAAGCGCAGCCGGTCGAGGTTGCGGTCGAGCAGGTTGACCTCGGCCTCCATGCCGGCCGCGATCCAGGCTGCGTTCCAGCCGACGTTGCCCGCGCCGATGACGGTGACCCGGCCGGGCTGGACCCCGGGCGCGCCGCCGAGCAGCACGCCCCGGCCGCCCTGGGGGGCCTCGAGGAAGCGGGCGCCGGCCTGCACGGCCATCCGCCCGGCGACCTCGCTCATCGGGGCCAGCAGGGGGAGCGAGCCGTCGGCCCGCATGACCGTCTCGTAGGCCACCCCCGTCGTGCCCGCCGCGCAGAGCGCCTCGGCCACCTTGGGGTAGGCGGCCAGGTGCAGGTAGGTGAACAGGGTGAGGTCGGCCCGCAGCAGGGCCAGCTCCTCGGGCTGGGGCTCCTTGACCTTGCAGACCAGGCCGGCAGTGGCCCAGACCTCCTCGGCCGTGTCGAGGACCCTGGCCCCGGCGGTCCGGTAGGTGTCGTCGGTGATGCTGGCGCCGAGCCCCGCCCCGGCCTGGACCCGCACGTCGACGCCGTGGCTGGCCAGCTCGCGGACGCCGTCGGGGGTCAGGGCCACCCGGCGCTCGTCGTCCTTGACCTCGGTCGGGATGCCCACGGTGAGCGGTGTCGCAGTCATGGCCGCGCAGGCTACGCGTGGTCGTCGCCCCGTTCGCCGGGCTAGGCGACCACCTCCACCTCGCCCACCATGCCGTAGGCGGCGTGGCCGGGGAGGTGGCAGGCGAACACCACCGTGCCGGCGTCGTCGAACCGGTAGAAGGTGGCACCCCGGGCGTCGGGGGGCACCGACACCTCGCCGGGCACGGGCGGGTGCCGCCGCTCGGTGCCGGTGCTGTGCCGGGCGTGGACGTCCTCGCCGCCGACGACCAGCTCGTGGTCGATGGGGTCCTGGTTGTCGACCACGAACTGGACCAGCGTGCCCTGGCGCACCTCGAGGTGCTCGACCGAGAACCGGCTCCGGTCGATCGACACCTCGACGGTGACCAGCCCGGGTCCGAGGACGTCGTCGCCCCGTCCGGCGTCCTCGAAGGTCATGGCCGTGGCGGTGGTGAGCACCGCGACGGCGGCCGCCACGGCCAGGCGGGGGGCCCACCTCATGCCGGCGTGCCCACTCGGGCCGGGCGCGGCCGGTCGCGCAGCACCAGGGCGGTCTGGGCCACGATCCCGGCGCCCACGCCGGCCACGACGGGCCACGGCGACCGTTCGCCGGGCGCGGTGACCGGCCGGGCCTCGGGGGCGTCGACGCCCACGTCGGCCAGCGTCGGGGTGGTGCGGCGGTCGGTCGACACGGCCAGGTCGTAGTCGAGCTCGGCGGCCGGGGCGCCGACCTGCAGGTAGGTCAGCCACATGTCCTCGGGCACCCACTCCATGCCGACGTCGCTGCGCAGGTCGGCCAGCAGGCCGGCGGAGGCCGGTCCGCTGCGGTCGAGGGCCAGGCCGGGGCCACCGGCCAGGAGCTGGGGCTCCTCGTCGGTCAGCAGGAACACGTCGGCCTCGACGAAGCGGCTGTCCTCCAGGCCCAGGGCCAGGATCCGCAGGGGGACCCAGGGCTGGTCGGTGGGGATGGTCAGCATGATCGGCGTGCCCTGGCCCGCGGTCTGGCCCAGCTCGGCGGCCCGGCCGGCGTCGAAGCGGGCGGCCATGAAGATCTGGCTGCGGGTGCTGTAGAAGTCGAGGACCTCGGGGGCGTCGGGGGTGAGCAGGAAGCCGTTGTCCCGCGCCCAGCGGCCGACCTCGTCGCCACCGCCGCGCAGGATCGTGATGTCGAGCGCGTCGATCTGGGTCTCGAGGAGGACCTCGGCAGCGCCGTCGGCGGCGGAGGCCTCGCTGCCGCCCGCCGCGCGGGGTGCCGGGGGTGCGACCTCCAGGGCGAGGCGCTGGAGCGTCCAGTCGCCACCCCGCTCCACCGCGGTGGGCACGTCGGGCAGCGGGATGATCGAGCCGACCTCCTCGCCCTCGCCGGTGAACTCGAAGGACGTGACGTAGCGCTCGACCCCGTCGTGGAAGGCGGCGAGGGTCGTGGTCCGGACGAGCTCGATGGTGCCGTTCTCGCCGACGAGGCCGCCGCAGGCCCCGGCCGGGCCGGCCAGGGCGAGGGCGGCGACCGACGCCAGGCCGAAGGTGGTGGCGGCGACCGCGGCGCGCCGGCGCGTGCTCGACATGTGGGACCTCCCTGGTCGATGTGCGCCTTGGGACGACGCGCGCCGGTCCTGCGGTTCCCGCGTCTTGGACCGGGGTGGGCGGCCCTGCCACGATCCTGCGGTGGACTTCGCTGCGGTCATGGACCTCGAAGCCGCCGGGGGCGACACCTACCTGGGTTGGGGGTTGCAGAGCCCGTGGGGGCGGATGTACGGCGGGCAGATCATCGCCCAGGGCCTGCGGGCCGCCTACCACACGGTGGACGAGCGCTTCAGCGCCCACTCCCTGCACGCCTGCTTCATGCTGGCCGGCCTGGAGACCGAGGTCGTGCGCTACGAGGTGGAGCGGGTCCGCGAGGGCCGCAGCTTCGTGACCCGGAACGTGCGCGCCGTCCAGTCGACCGGGGTGATGACGACGTTGGTGGTCAGCTTCCACGTCGGCGAGCCGGGGGTGGACGAGCAGGCGGTCGGCCTGCCCCCCGAGGTGCCCGAGCCCGAGTCGCTCGAGACCGACACCTGGAGCCAGTTCTTCGACCGCCGCTACGCCTTCGGCAAGGGTGCGTCGACGGCCCGGTCCACGGCCTGGCTGCGGATGCTCGAACCGTTGGGGGACGACCCGATCCTGCACGCCTGCGCCCTGGCCTACATGTCCGACGACATGCCCAGCGACGCCGTCTACAGCCTCCACCCCGACACGGAGGGCTCGGTCGAGGACGAGATGCACCCGGGCGGCGCGCCCCCGGGCTGGGTCCCGGCCTACACGTCGACCAGCCTCGACCACGCCATCTGGTTCCACCGGCCGGTCCGGGCCGACGAGTGGCACCTCCACGACATGCACAGCAACGGCCTGGTCGCGGGCCGGGGCCTGTCCTCGGGCCGGGTCACCAGCCGTGACGGCGTCCACGTGGCCACCCTGGCCCAGGAGGTCCTCATCCGCGGTCGCCGCTGACCCTGGGGATCGCGGGCGTCGGGGTGTGTTAGATGTCGTCGGGGCGCGGATCTTGCGTGGGACCGGCAAGGTCTGCCGGCCTGACAAGGAGAATCCCTGATGCGACGCGCGATCGCTGCTCTCACCCTGACGGGTGCTCTCGGCGGCCTGGCTGTGGTCGGTGGCGCCTCACCGGCCTCCGCCGGCATGTACGACTACTTCGAGTGCGTCAACCTGATGGCGAAGTTGCGGGTGGAGGACTACGCGAGCATGGACTCGATCCACCAATACGTGGCGCTGCACCGCATCTGCAAGAATTACATCTGACACACGACGCTGGGTGGGCTCGCCCACCTGAGCCGATGTGACGGGGTCGCCGGTGCCGTGCGGGTGCCGGTGGCCCGTCGCGTCCGGCGGGGGCCGGGCGGGTCAGTCCCGGCGGGACAGGTGGCGCAGGGCGGCGTGGGCCGCGTTGGCGCCGCACATGCCGTGGACGCCGGCACCCGGCGGGGTGGCCGCCGAGCAGAGGTAGGTCCCCGGGATGCCCGTGGCGTAGGGGTCCAGGGCGAGGCGAGGGCGGAAGACCACCTGCCACGGGTCGTTGGCGCCGGTGGCGATGTCGCCGCCCACGAAGTTGGGGTTGTCGGCCTCGATGGTGGCCGGGCCGCGGGTCGCCACGGCCAGGACCCGCTCGCGGGTGCCCGGGGCGAAGCGCTCGATCTGGGCCAGCACGGCCTCGGTGGCGTCGCCCCCGTACCCGGCCGGCACGTGGGCGTAGGCCCAGATCGGGTGCACGTCGCCGGCCGAGCGGGACGGGTCGGCCACGTGCTGCTGGGCCACCAGCACGAAGGGCCGCTCGGGCATCCGCCCGGCGTCCACCGCCCGCTCGGCGGCCACGACCTCCTCCAACCGGCCTCCGACGTGCACGGTGCCGGCCTGCCGGCACCGCTCGTCGAGCCAGGGGATGCCCCCCTCGACGGCCAGGTCGACCTTGAACGCCGCCGGACCGTGGCGCCAGCGCCGGTAGGCCCGGGCGACCCGGGGCGGCAGGCGGTCCCCGAGCACCTCGGCCGCGGCCCCCGGGGCCAGGTCGAGCAGGGTCAGGTCCGCCGGCGGCAGGTCGGCCGACGACGTCACCCTCACCCCGGTCTCGATCCGCCCGCCCAGCTCGTCCAGCCGGGCCACCAGTGCCGTGGCGATCGACGACGAGCCCCCCTCGGCCACGGGCCAGCCGACCCGGTGCCCGGCGGCCACCAGCATCAGCCCGATCGACGCCGTCGTCGGCCGGCCCAGCGGGTGCAGGGCGTGGGCGGCGACCCCGCCGAAGAGGGCCCGGGCCTCGTCGGTCCGCCACCGCCGGGCCAGCACCGTCGCCGGGGCCAGCGCGGGGACGCCGAACCGGGCCAGGCGGACGGGGTGGCGGGGCACGTGCAGCAGCGGGCGGAAGACGTCGTCGAGCAGGGCGTCGAAGTGGGCCACCGTCGGCGCGAAGGTCCGCCGCCAGGCCGGGCCGTCCTCGCCCAGACCCGCGGCCGTGTCCTCCAGCGACCGGACCAGGATGCCGGCCCGGCCTTCGTCGAGCGGGTGGGCCAGGTCGACCGGCGGGTGGCACCAGCGCAGCCCGTGGCGCTCCAACCCGAGCGAGGCGAGGAACGGTGACGCGACGGCGAAGGGGTGCACGGCCGAGCACACGTCGTGGCGCAACCCGGGCAGGGTCAGCTCCGCCGTGCGCAAGCCCCCGCCGACCTCGGCCGCCGCCTCGAGCACGGTCACCTCGACGCCGGCGCCGGCCAGCACGACCGCCGCGGCTAGGCCGTTGGGGCCCGAACCGACCACGGTGGCGGTGCTCAACGGTGCTCCCCGGCCATCGCCTGCCACCCTAACGACGCGCCGGGCGCACCGATCGGCGGTTGGGCCGGGCCCGGAGGGGGAACCGCGGACCCAGAGCCACCCACAGGAGGACCGACCGTGTCCGCCAGCGATGCGCCGCGCCCGGGCGACAAGCCCAAGTACCTCGAGGACGTCGACGGCCCGCCCACCGTGGGCGAGCTGCGCCGCCAGCAGCGGAGGGAGGCGGCCGACGCCGTCGGCGTGCCGGGCTTCGGCCCGACGACCCGGGCCCAGCTCACCGGGTTGCGTCGGGGGGCGCTGCTCGGTGGGCTGGCCGGGGTCGTCCTCTTCTCACCGCTGGCCCTGTTCGCCTGGGGTGGCGCTGCGCCATGGCTGCGGCTCCTGGTCGTGGCCGTGGTCGGGCTGGTCGCCGGGGCCACCGCCGGCGCGGTCTACATGGGCGGCCGGGTCCCCGAGATCGAGCGCGAGACCCTCGACGCCCGGTCGGCCCTCGACCCCGACGGGCCGGTCCACGGGAGCTGGGAGCAGCGCACGACCGAGCGCTGAGCACGCCCCTCCTCGGACCTCCCACCTGTAAGGCCCCGACTCCGGGCCGCATCTGTGACGGAGACCCGAGTCGAGGAGTTGGGGACACATGCGCGTTCGACGCTTCATCTGCACGCTGGCCGCTGGCGCGGCCGTGCTCGCCGCCTGCGGCGGCAACGACGCCGGCACCGGCGCCGACCAGACCACGCTGCCGACCGAGACCACCGCCGCGGCGCCGGCCGGCAGCTCGGTGGCGGTCAAGTCGGCCGACTCCGACCTGGGCCAGATCCTGGTCGGCCCCGACGGGCTCACCGTCTACGGCTTCACCAACGACAAGGACGGCCAGTCCAACTGCGCCGGCACCTGCGCCGACGCCTGGCCGCCCGTGCTGGTCGACGAGACCTGGACCGTCGGCCCGGGCCTCGACAGCGCGATCTTCAACGCCGTCACCCGCGAGGACGGCACCAAGCAGCTCGTCGCCGGCCGGTGGCCCCTCTACTACTTCTCCGGCGACGCCACCCCCGGCGACCTGAAGGGCCAGAACAGCGGGGGCGTGTGGTTCGTGGTCGCCACCGACGGCAAGCTCGTCGAGGACGGCGCCGGCGAGGGTGGCGAGGACGAGGGCGACGAGGCCCCGGCCGGGATCTCGCTGGGTGAGACCTCGCTGGGCGAGGTGCTCGTCGACGCCGACGGCCTGACCCTCTACGCCTTCACCGACGACGCCGACGGCACCCCCACCTGCGACGCGGCCTGCGCCGACGCCTGGCCGCCGGCCCTGGCCGACGAGCTGCCGAACCCCGGCGAGGGCATCGACCCGGCCACGCTGTCGCTGGTCGAGCGGGCCGACGGCGACAGCCAGCTCAAGGCCGGCAAGTGGCCCCTCTACCGCTTCGCCGGCGACGCCGCCCCCGGTGACGTCAACGGCCAGGGCAGCGGCGGCGTGTGGTTCGCCGTGCGGGCCGACGGCAGCCTGGTCCGCGACGGCGACGCCGGCGGCACGGGCGGCTCCGCTGGCTCGACGTCGGGCTCCGGCGGGACGACCGGGTCGGGCTCGACCGGGTCGAGCGCCAAGGGGTACTGAGGTGGTCCTGCGGGCGGAGGACACCGAGCACGGGCCGGCAGCCGGGGCCGGTGGGGGAGCGACCCCGGTCGTGGTCCTGGCCGGCCTGGCCCTGGTCGGTGCCGCCGTGTCGGTGTCGCTGGGCACCTACGGGCGGACCCACGTGCCCACGGGCGGCTCGATCACCACGTTCGGCTTCCCCTCGGTCCTGGCCATGAAGGCCTGGCTGACCACCGGCGCGGCGGTGCTCGCCCTGGTCCAGCTGGCTTCGGCCCTGGCCATGTTCGGACGGCTCCCCGGCCGGCGCGGCGCCACCGCGGCGTGGGTGCCCCCGGCCCACCGGTGGGCCGGCGTGGTCGCCTTCGTGCTCACGCTGCCCGTCGCGTACCACTGCCTCTGGTCCCTCGGCTACCAGACCGTGGGCACCCGCCAGGCCGTGCACTCGGTGCTGGGCTGCGCCTTCTACGGGGCGTTCACCACCAAGCTCCTCGCCCTGCGCGTCGACGGCCTGCCCCGCTTCGGGCTGCCCGTGCTCGGCGGCCTGGTCCTCAGCCTGCTCGTCGGGCTGTGGTTCACGTCGTCGTTGTGGTTCTTCGACAACTTCGGCTTCCCGTACTGAGGAGGTCCCGCCCGTGGCCCGCATCACCGGCTCCTTCCTGGCCTGCGCCACCGCGGCCGGCGTCTTCCTCGGCGCGCTCGTGGTCGAGCCGGGAGGCCCCCCTGCCCCGGCGCCGAACGGGGCCACCGGTCCGTCGGCGACGGTCCCGGCCGGCGGGTACGGCACCGGCGGCACTCGCCCGGCCGGCGGGAACGGGCCGGCCCCGGCCACGCTGACCATCTCCGGGTTCCGCTTCGGCGCCTTGACCGCGGCCCCCGGTGCCACCGTCACCGTGGCCAACCGCGACAGCGCGGCCCACACGGCCACGGCGCGCGACGGCGCCTTCGACAGCGGCCAGGTCGCCGCCGGAGCGTCCGGGACCCTGACCCTGCCCGAGCGGCCCGGCACCTACCAGATCTTCTGCGAGATCCACCCGACGATGTCGGGCACCGTCGTCGTGGGTTGATCCGATCGGGGCCGGCCGCGACCGCTCCCGCGGGCGATCCCCGTCAGCGGCCGACCGGCCAGCGCCACTCCTCGAAGGCCGCCTCGACGAGGGTCAGCTCCTCGGGCGAGCCCAGCGAGGTGGACAGCAGGACCCTGCCCCCCGTCCCGTGGACCTCGACCGCGTACGTCGTCGCCCCCCGGCCGGCCGGCCGGGTCTCGGCCACGACCCGGGTCGCGTCGGCCCGCCGCACGTGGGCCCCCTCGCCGGTCCAGGTCAGCCGGGCCTCGTCGGGGGTCAGCACGAACGAGTAGGGCGCGATGCGCGTAGGGCGCGCCTGCCAGGCCACGACGCCGGCCGCGACCACGAACGCACCCCAGGCCAGGATCATCGACGGGGCGAGCAGCAGGACCAGCGGCAGCGACACGAGGGCGACCGCCGCGTAGAAGGCCACGAAGGAACCGCCGATCGAGGCCAGGGCGTCGGCCGTGTGCTCGACGCGGACCTCTTCGGGCGACGCCGACCAGGCCACCTCAGCCGACCCGCTGGTGGAGCTCGACCCGGTTGCCCGACGGGTCGTGGAGGAAGGCCTGGATGCTCGATCCGATGGTCACGATCGGGCTGACCTCGTACCCGGCCTGCCCGAGCTCGGCCACCGCGGCGGGCAGGTCCTCCACCAGCAGGGCGATGTGCTGGCCGTGGTCGGGGGGCACGTCACCGCAGACCAGGTGCACCTGCTCCTGGCCCGTGTCGAGCCAGGCGCCGTCGATCCGCAGGGCCGGTCGGTCGGTGCGCCGGTGCATCCCCAGGACACCGACGTAGAAGTCGAGGGCCTCGTCCAGGTCCTCGACGTTGACCGCGGTGTGGTGGAGCCCGAGCGTGCGCATGCCCGCAGTGTCGCGCCGCGGGTGCCGCCAGGCTCGTCAGGCCGTCCCGCTCCCGGCACCTCGCCGGCCGGGGCGGGCGGGCTCGAGGCGGGCGTATCCTCGGCGGATGGGCGGGCGCCCGGTGCCGGCGGTGGTGGGCAGGCAGGCGGCCCTGGACGTGCTGCGGTCGGTGGTCGTGGAGCGGGCCGCCCGCGGGTGCGTGCTGCTCGGGGCACCCGGCCACGGCAAGACCACCATGGCCGCGGCGGCCCGCGACATCGCCCGCTCCGCCGGGGTCTCGGTCGTCGGCGAGGACGGGTCGCCGCCGGCCGGGGACGGGCACCACGTGGTCGTGCTCGACGACGCCGACCGGCTCGACCCCCGGGTGCTGGCCCGGGTGGTCGTCGAGCTGGACCGGCCCGGCGCGGTGGCGGTGGTGGCCGCCGGCCTCCAGCGCCCGCTCCCCCCGCTGCTCACCGAGCGCCTGCAGGGCGACGTCCGCCGGGTCTCGTTGCCGCCGCTGGCCCTGCCCGACCTCGCCACGCTGCTCCCCGTCGAGGACCCGGCGGCGGCCGGGCGGGAGGAGCTGGCCTGGTGGGTCCGGGTGGCCACCGAGGGGATCCCCCGCTTCGCCGCGCCGGTCGCCGCGGCGGTGCCCGGCCTCGACGCCGGGACGACCCCGGCCGAGGAGGTGGGCGCCCGCCTGGTGGCCGATCCGGCCGTGGCGGCCGCGGTCGCGGACCACCTGAGCAGGCTGGTGCCGGGCGGGGCCGACGCGCTGCGGACCCTGGCCGTGCTCCAGCCCATCTCGCTGGCGGACCTCGAGCGGCTGGTCGACCCGCAGGTGGTGCTCGAGCTCGACCGGGCCGGGATGCTGGCCGTCACGGGCCGCCGGGCCCGGCTGCGGGTCCGGCCCTGGGTCGTCGGCCGCTGGATCCGCGCCGCGGCCCCGGCCGAGCTGCGGGCTGCCCTGCTCGATGCGGCCGTCGCCGGTTCGTCGGAGGAGGACGACGTGGCCCGCTGGCGCATCCAGCGGGGCCGCCACGACCAGGGCGACGTCCGGCGCTGCGTGGATCGTGCCCTGGTCACCGGCGATGCGGCGACCGCCGCCGCCCTCGGGCCCGACGGGCCGGCGAGCCAGGTGGTCGAGTGGGCCGGTCGGCTCGACGCGGCCGGCGAGCCGCCGGGTTGGGCGTCGGTCCCCGTGGCGGCCGAGCCGGACCTGTCGACCGCCCTCGGCCGCGCCGCCGCCTACCTGGGCCGGGCCGCGTCCCGCTTCGCCCGGACCGAGCTCGACGTGTGGTCCGGGGCCGCGGCGACACGGCCCTGGGACCGCCACGACCGCCGGGTCCTCGCCGCGCTGCGGGCCTGCCTGGACGGCGAGCTGGCCCCGGGCCGCGACGGGCTCCACGACACCTACGGCCACGCGCTGGAGTGCGGCGTGGGCCGCAGCGCCCTGTCGGCCGCGGTCGTCGGGGCCACCGTCGACCTGCTGTCCGGGCACCCCGACCCCGTCGCGCCCTGGGCCTGGTCGCGCGCCGGCTGGGACCTCGCCGCGGCCCTGGAGGGACTGGGCCCCGGCTTCGCCGCCGCCCGGACCCCGCAGCGGTGGACGGCGTCGAGGTGGCGGTCGGTGCTCGGCGAGGGCGTCGTGGCCC
Source organism: Acidimicrobiia bacterium (assembly GCA_050247895.1). Lineage (GTDB taxonomy): Bacteria > Actinomycetota > Acidimicrobiia > Acidimicrobiales > VFJN01 > CAVPEW01. The sequence continues at coordinate 16,153 of JBFWTJ010000005.1, read as the reverse complement.
AATGGGTGGTCATGGCCGCCCGGCTGGTCGACCCCGGTCCCGGCCCGGGCGACGACGAGACGGTCGACCACGGCTCGGTCCTGGCCGCCGTCGGCGACCTCCACCGCCGGGCCCGGGCCGGCGTCCCCGTCGACGATGCGGTCGGTGCCCTCGGCGGGGGCATCGACGCCGCCCTGGTCCTGGCCCTGCTCGGCCACGCCGAGGCGCTGGGTCGGGGCGATGCCCGGGAGGCGGCCCGGCTCGGGGCCGGCCTGCGGGCCACGGGCCTGGTCCTGCCCGCCGCCGGCGACGTGGGGCCGGGTGGAGGGCCGGTGACGTCGCTGACCCCGCGGGAGGCCGACATTGTCCGGCTGGTGGCGCGTGGCCTGTCGAGCAAGGAGGTGGCCACCACCCTGGCGCTGTCGCGCCGGACCGTCGACAACGTCCTGCTCCGCGCCTACCGCAAGCTCGGCGTGGCCAACCGCTACGAGCTGCGCGACCACAGCGTGGTGTTCGACCTCACCGGTGACTGAGGGGGTCGAGGCGCGACAGACTGTCCGGAATCGGACCAGCAGGTCCGCGGACGGGCGGCGGCATGGCGCAACTCGGGTGGCCCATCATCGGGCGGGACGACCTCGTCGGGCAGGTCGCCGCCGCGCTGCGCCGGCCGGGCGCGGTCGTCGCCCTCCACGGCCAGCTCGGCTCGGGTCGGACCACCGTGGCCCAGATCGTCACGGGCGGCCCGGCGGCCCGTGGCCTCGACGTCGAGTGGCTGCCGGCCAGCGGCACGACCGCCGAGGACCTGGCCCGGTTGGCCCGGCCCGAGGCCGAGCGGTCGCTGCTGGTGGTGGCCGACGACCTCGACCAGGCCGACGCCGCGTGCTGGGACGACCTCCAGGGCCTGGTCGAGTCGGGTGGTGCCCGGCTCCTGGCCACCACGCTGGCGCTCGACGACCGCTGGGCCGGGCGGGCCGTGGCCGTCGCGGTCCCGGGCCTGGACCGTGACCAGACCCGGGACCTGATCGAGGCGACCGCCGGTCGCCCTCCCGCACCCGACCTCCTCCACGCGGCCTGGGAGCGCAGCCGTGGCCTGCCCCTGCTCGTCCGGGACTTCCTGGCCGCGGCACGGGGCAGCGGCGCGCTCGTGGCCTCGGGGTCGCTGCTGCACTTCGACCCCGACCTGTTCCACGCCGACCTGGCCGTCGCCCTCCCGGGCGGGCCGGGATCGCCGGAGGCGGGACCCGACCCGGGGTTGTTGGCCGTCGTGGCCCTGGCCGAGCCGCTCCCGGCCGACCTGGCCGTCGAGGCGGGCGGGCGTGCCGCGCTGGACGAGGCGCTGGCCATCCGCCTCCTCCAGGTGCTGACCATCAACGGCGAGGACCACGTCCGCTTCGCCAACCCGCTCCACGGCGACCGCGTCCGGGCCCGGCTCAGCGCGCTGGAGGCCCGCCGCGCCGTGGCCGAGCTCAACGACGCGCTGGCCCGGTCGGGCCGCCGGACGGCGGTGGACGTGGTCCGCATGGCCCGCTGGATGGTCAAGGCCGGCATGGAGCTCGATCCGCCGGCGGCGCTGGAGGCGGTGCAGGCCGCGGTCTCCAACGCCGACCTGGACCTGGCCCACCACCTGGCCCGCAGCGCGTGGGCCCGGGCGCCCGGCGTGGAGCAGGCCCTGGCGCTGGGGATCGTCAGCGGCTACCTGGGTGAGCTGGCCGAGGCCGACGAGGTGCTCCGGTACGCCGAGGCCCATGCCGTCGACCCCTTCCAGCGGGCCGAGGTCGTCATCCACCGGTTGCCGGTGCTGGGCCTGGAGCCGGCCGAGGCCCTGGCCGCCATCTCCGCCGCGCTCGACGCCGTGCCCGACCCCGTCCGCCGTCGCATCTACGCCGTGAGGGGGGGCTGGACCGCCCTGACCCTGGGCTTCCCGGTCCTGGCCGGCGAGCTGGCCGCGTCGGCGCTGGCCGGGGCCGAGGCGCCGGCCGACCGGGACGAGGCCCGGCTGCTGGCCGTCGGGGCCCGGGTCGTGGCCGGCGACCTGGTCGGCCTGGACGCCGACCTCGACGCCCTGTCCCTCGACCGTCCCGAGGGCCGCCCGACCGGCTGGAGCAATTGGGTGCCGCTGGCCGAGACGTTGCGGGCCCTGGTCCGGGTGCTCCAGGGCGACTGGCGCCGGGGCCTGGAGCTGGCCGAGCACGAGTACGCCGGCGGGCGCAGCGACGTGGCCCTCGAGGTCCGGGCCTGGGCCAGCTTCACCTGCGGCCAGGCGTGCCTGGGCGCAGGCCGGCTGCCCGAGGCCGCGTCCTGGTTCGGCATGTCGCTGGGGATCCCGGCGGCCCGGGCCCTGCGGGAGCGGCTGGCCGGCTTCGGCCAGTACGAGGCGGCCAGCCTGCTCGGCGACGACCGCACGGTGCTGCGGGTGGCCCACCTCCTGGCTCGCATGCCCGCGGGCGCCGAGCACGTCCTGGCCGGGCGCCGGGCCCGGCTCGAGCTGGCCCTGGCCCGGGCCGAGCACCGCGACGTCGACGCCGCCGTCGATGCGCTGCGGGCCGCGGCCGACGAGCTGGCCCGCCACGGGTTGGGCGTGCTCGAGCTCGAGGCCCGCCACGAGCTCGCCGTGGCCGGCGCCCTCGTGCCCGCCGACGTGGACGCCGTGGAGCGGCTGGCCGCCCGGGCCGGCGGGCCGCTGGGCGAGTCCGTGGCCGCCTTCGCCCGGGCCAGCCTGGCTGGCGAGGCGGCCGACCTGGAGGCCCAGGTCCGTCGCCTGGCCGACCTGGGCCTGGACCTGGTCGCGGCGCCCGCTGCGGCCCGCGCCGCGGCGGTGGCCGCGGCGGGCGGCCAGTGGGAGCTGGCCGGGCGCGTCGCCCGCCTCGGTCGGGAGCTCGCCCGGCGTGCCGGGGTGCCCGGCCAGGGGCCGTGCGCGGTCGAGCTCCTGCGGCTGACGGCCCGGGAGCGGCGCATCGCGTGGCTGGCCGCGCAGCGCCGCCCGGCCAAGGAGATCGCCGAGGCCCTCGGGATCTCACTGCGGACCGTGCAGAACACCCTGGGCAAGGCCTACGCCAAGCTCGGCATCTCGTCCCGGGACGAGCTCGGCGGGCTCTTCGACCTCGAACCGTCCGCCGCGGGCGCACCTGGGGCGAACGGCGGGTGAACGACGCGTGACCGCCGGGGGTGCGACCCGACGAGGCGGCGGGTGATCCCTACTGTGGGCCCGGCCGGTGCGCCGGCGGGTGGACGTTGTGCTCCTGATCGGGAGGGCGGACGGATGGCGAAGCGAGCGGTGACGGCGCTGGTGGCGGCCGCGGTGCTGGCCGTGTCCTGCAGCAGCGGTGGGAGCGGCGGGGACGGTGGGGGCGCGGCTCCGCCCGGAGGGGACGGCACCTCGTCCCCGCAGGGCGTCCCGGCGCCGGCGGGCCTGGGCGACGGCGACGGCTTCGTGGACGAGGAGGCCTTCGTCGCCCGCCAGGACGAGTACCTGCTCCACATCACGCCGCACTCCAAGAAGGACCCGCTGATGCTGCTGGCCCGGGCCGAGCGCGTCGCGCGCGACGACGGGTACGGCTTCCGCCTGGCCGACATCGGCCCGGACTTCCTGGCCGAGACGTTCGCCCGCATCGACGGCGAGCAGGACACCAGCGACTTCGACCTGCTCTACCTGGTGGTCCTGTGGCAGCGCCACGGCGAGGAGCTGTCGGCCGAGACCCGGGCCGCGGTCGAGCAGCGGCTCACGTCGTTCCGCTACTGGTTCACCGAACCCGACCCGGGCACGCCCGACGGCAAGTACTTCTGGTCGGAGAACCACCGGATCATGCTCGCCGCGGCGGAGGCCCTGGCCGGCCAGGGCCTGCCCGACGCCACCTTCGCCGACGGGCGGACCGGCGCCGAGCACCGCGACGACGGCGCGGCCCGGGCCCTGGCCTGGATCGAGGAGAAGGCCGAGCTGGGCTTCACCGAGTGGCACTCCGACGTCTACTACGAGAAGGACGTCAGCCCCCTGCTCGCCCTGGCCGAGCTGGTCGAGGACCCGGACCTGGCCCGCCGGTCCGCCATGGCCCTCGACGTCCTGCTGTTCGACATCGGCCTGCACCTGGTGGACGGGAACTTCGCCGCGTCGCACGGGCGCTCGTACATGAAGGACAAGAGCCGGGCCGCCGACCAGGGCACCTTCAACCTGGCCAAGCTGGTCTTCGACGAGGCCGCCGACGGCTACGACGTCCACCCCAGCCCGGCGGCGACGCTCATGGCGGTGGCCCGGCGCTACCGGCCGCCGGCGGTGGTGCTGCGGGCCGCGGCGTCGACCGAGCCCTTCGTCGACCGCCAGCGGACGGGCGTGGCCGTCGACGCGTTCGCGCCGTACTCCCCGTCGCCCGTGGCGCCGCCGGGCACGAGCTTCGAGCACACGCCCGACAACGTGGCCTTCTGGTGGGAGCGGGGCGCCCAGAGCCTGTGGCAGGCGGTGCCGCTGACCCTGGCCGAGATCGAGGACCGGGGCCTGTGGGAGAACCCCTTCTTCGCCCTCTACAAGCCGCTGGTCGACTTCGCCGGCGGGGATCCCGACACCGTGGCCCAGCTCGCCGCGCAGCTCGCCCCGATGCTGACCTTCACGCTGCTGTCCGAGGCCAACTCGTACACGTACCACACCGGCGAGGTGGGGCTGTCCACGGTGGTCGACCACCGCCCGGGCAGCGCCGGCGAGCAGGAGCACGCGTGGCAGGCGACGGCCACGGCCGACGCCGTCGTGTTCAACACCCACCCCCCCAACGAGCCCCACGCCCGCACGACCCGCTGGGCCGACGACGACGGCTACAGGACCGGCTCGGCCACCCTGCCCCGGTCGGCCCAGCACGGCGCCACGGCCCTGCACCTCTACGCGCCGGCGTTCGCCCCGCCGGGCGCCGGGCCGCTGGAGCGGTTCTCCTACCTGCCCTTCACCCACGCCTGGTTCCCCATCGAGCGGTTCGACGAGGTGGTCCAGCGCGACGGCTGGACCATCGGCCGGGCCGGCGACGGGTACGTCGCCCTGTGGTCGTGGCGCCCGACGACCTGGCGGGCCCACGACCCGTCGGTCTACGTCGGCGGCCTGACCCGTGAGCACGACCTGGTGGCCGAGGGTGGGGCCGACAACGTGTGGATCTCCCAGGTCGGGGACGGGGCCCGGTCGGGGACCTTCGCCGAGTTCGTCGAGCAGGTGACCTCGTCGGCGGTGACGGTCACCCCCCGTCCGCCGGCGGGCGAGCTCCCGGGCGGCTTCGACGTCCGCTTCGACTCGCCGACCGAGGGCGAGATGTCGTTCGGGTCGACCGGGGCGCTGACCGTCGACGGGACCACCGTCGACCTGGGTGGCTTCCCGCGCTTCGACAACCCGTGGGCCCAGGTCGACGCCGGGGCGTCGCGCTACGAGATCGCCGACGACGAGGGCGGCGTCGTGCTCGACTTCGCGGCCGGGACGCGGGTCTCCCGAGCGGACTGAGAGCGGCCGGGCGGCCGCACGGCTGTCAGGCTGACGGCACCTGCGGCATCTGAGGGGTGACCGTCCGGGGCGCCGGTCGCCCCGTGCCGCCCCGGTGACCCACAGGAGGCGCCCGATGCCCACGATACGTGCCGACCACCGCACCCGACGTCGTGTGGCGGCCGTCGCTGCGCTCGCCCTCACGGCCCTGCTGGGCGCGTCCGCCTGCTCGGGCGAGCGGCCCCATCTGGCCGACGACGTCACGCCGCGGGATCCGAGCGCGACCACCACCTCGGCCTCGGTGGCCCCGACCCCGACCACCGAGGCGCCGCTGGGGCCGGGTGAGAGCCTGGTGGCCGAGGCCGTCGTGCCGAACCTGGTCGCCTACACCTCACCGGAGATGACCGAGGTCGCCGCCGAGCTGGCCAACCCGACCGACGTGGGCGGGCCGCTGGTCTTCCTGGTCGCCCAGCGCACCGAGCGCGCGCTGGAGGTCCACCTGCCGTTGCGGCCCAACGGGTCCAAGGGCTGGGTCGAGGCCTCCGACGTCTCCCTGGCCGTGAACCCGTACAAGATCACGGTGCGCCTGTCGTCCCACGAGCTGGTCCTGGAGAAGGACGGCGAGGTGGTGCGGGTCGAGCCGGTGGGCCTGGGCAAGGCCGACGTGCCGACCCCCGGCGGCGTCTTCTACATCAAGGAGCTGCTCCAGCCGCCGAACCCCAAGGGCGCCTACGGCCCCTTCGCCTACGGCCTGTCGGGCTTCTCCACCGAGCTCACGGACTTCGAGGGGGGCGAAGGGGTGATCGGCATCCACGGCACCAACGACCCCTCCTCGGTCGGCATCGACAGCAGCCACGGCTGCATCCGGATGCACAACGACACCATCACCGAGCTGACCGAGATCCTCCCCCTGGGCACGCCGGTCGAGATCGTCGCCTGACGCGCGACACGGCCCGGTCGGGGGGCGACCGGGCCGTGTCGGGTGGGCGGGGTTGTGGTGGGCGGAAGGATCGTGGAGGGATCCGAGCTCAGGCCTGCTCGGCGGCGGGTTCCGTGGAGAGCTCGCCGGTGCGGTGGCCGGCCACCTCGGCGCAGGCCGTGCAGCGGGCCACGTGGCCCCGGACCCGGCGGTGCCGGCGGGACACCTCCTGGCGGGCCACGGCGGCCAGGGTGCGCTGCAGGCCGATGCAGTGGGACGGGTCGTCGAGGAGCAGGACCACCGAGATGGCCGCGCGGAGGCGGCGGAGGGCCCGGTGGGTCAGGACGTGGGCGTGGCCGTGGGTGACGCCGAGGAGCTCGACCAGCTCGGCGTTCGAGCCGTCGCGCAGCCGGTGGGCGATGATCCCGCGGTCCCGGGGCTCGAGGGCCTCGCAGGCCCGCACCACGAGGTCCCGCTCGACGAGCATCGGGTCGCTCTCGGCGTGCTCGGGCTCGCGCTCCTCGCCCGGGTCGGCCCGCAGCTCCAGGTGCGCCCGGCTCCGGGCCTGCCGGTAGGCGCAGTTCTTGGCGATGGTGAACACCCAGGGCCGGAAGCGGGCCGGGTCCCGGAGCTGGTGGAGCCGCTCGGCGGCGATCGTGAACGCGGTCTGGGCCGCGTCGGATGCGTCGTGGGGCGACCGGGTCACCTGGAGGGCGAAGCTGAGCACGCCCTCGGAGTGGCGGTGGTAGAGGAGGCCGAAGCTCTCCCGGTCCCCGGCCCGTGCGGCGGCGACGAGCTCGGCGTCGCTGCGCTGGTGGTGCCGGTGGCGTGCTGTCCTGTCCGTCCGCATGGGGGCGACGGTACGGACGGGGCCCGTCGGGGGCAGGAGTACGGATTGCTCTGCCTGTGGGCGCGTGCCCTGGGGCGGTCCTGCCCGGGAAGGCAGGACCGCCCGTCGAGGCGCGGCGACAGGTAGGGAGCCACCGGCAGGGATCGGACGGTGGGGGAACCTGCGCCTAACAGCGCTCGTACCTGTTAGGCATGGCCCTGCTCGTTCGTCTGGATGGTGTCGTGGGGGCCGGTTCCGCCCGCCTGGTGCCCACGGCCTGCAGGATGGACCCCCTCCCCTGGAGGGGGTCCATCCGCGTCCCGGGAGGTGCCGCCGGGTGTAGGGCTCGGCCCCGATGCGCATCCCACAGGGCGATGCGCCGCTTCGCCCGCCGGACCACCGGCACCCTCGAGGAGCGGTTCCGGCGCGGGGAGGCCGCCGCCTTCGCCGAGGTCTACGACCTGCACCACCGCATGGTGTACGCCGTGGCCCGCCGCGCCGCCGGCGACCACCACGCGGCCGAGGAGATCGTCCAGCAGGCCTTCACCCGGGCCTGGCAGGCGGCGGCGAGCTTCGACCCGGCCCGACCGCTGGGGCCGTGGCTGGCCACGATCACCTCCCGCACCGCCATCGACGCCTACCGGCGCCGCACGATCCCGGTCGTGCCCCTCGACGAGGGGGTCGGCGCCCCGTCGGCGGCCGACCTGGCCGAGGACCTGGCCCGCGTCTGGGATCTCCGCCGGGCGGTCGACGAGCTGTCGCCGGCCCACCGGGACCTCCTGCGGATGGTCCACCTGGAGGGCCGTGAGCTGGCCGAGGTGGCCGAGCAGCTCGGCCTGCCGCTCGGGACGGTGAAGTCCCGCCTGCACCGGGCCCGGGCCGCCCTGGCCGCGGCCCTGTCGGACGACGCCGAGCCCCAGGGGACGACGGCGCGGCTGGCGGGGAGGCCGGCGTGAACCTCGACCACGACCTCGAGGCCCTCCTCGGCGACCCCGCCCTCTGGCACGACCCGGGACCCGAGCTGCGGGCCGCCGTGCTGCGGGCGGCGAGCGGCACCGATCCGGTGGCGGCGCTCGCCCCCGCCCCCGAGGGGGTCCGGCGCACCGGGTCGCGGCGACGGGGGGCGACGGCGGTCCCTGGCGGGGGTCGGCCGTGGGCGCCGGCCCGGCCGTGGTGGTCGCCGCCCCGCTGGGTGCTGGTCCCGGGCCTGGCCGGGGTGCTCGCGGTGGCCGTGGCGGTCGGCGCGGTCCTGCGCCCCTCGGAGCCCCAGCGGGCGGAGCTGGCCCTGGCCGCGGCCGACGGGACGGTGGTGCTGGTGGCCGACGTCACCGCCAACGACGCCGGCTGGCGCCTCGACGTGGACGCCCGGGGCCTGCCCGCGCTGGCCGACGGGCGGGTCTACGAGGTCCGGGTCGACGTCGACGGCCGGGAGGTGTCGGCGGGGACGTTCCGGGCCGGCGACCGGGTCACGCTGTGGAGCGGGGTGGAGCGGCTGGGTGGCCGGACCGTCACGCTCCTGGACGTGCCCGCCACGCCGGGCGGTCCCCCCGACCGGATCGTGGCCCTCCGTGCCGGCGGCGCTCGGTGACGAGCAGGGCCCCGAGTGTAAGGACCGGGCGCCCCGCTGCATCTCGACCCGAAGGAACTCGAGTCGGGTGGAGGCAGATGAACGAGACGGGTGTCGACGATCCGGAGCTGGCGGCCCGCGCCGCCCACGGTGACCGCGCCGCGTTCTCGGAGCTCTACGACCGCTACTCCGACCGGATCCACAGCTACTGCTTCGGCCTGCTCCGCAACCGCGAGGAGGCGGCGGACGCCACCCAGGAGACGTTCGTCCGGGTCATCGACCGGTTGCACCAGCTGCGGGATCCGGCCGCCTTCCGGCCCTGGCTCTACGCCATCGCCCGCAACGAGTCCCTCCAGCGCTTGCGGCGCGGGCGGCGGATCGACCTCTCCGAGGAGGACCGGGACGTGGAAGACGAGGGACCGGGGCCCGACGCCAGGGCCGAGCAGGCGGAGGCGGTGGGCCTGGTGTGGACCGCGATGCACGGCCTGGCGCCGCGCGACCGCGAGGTGCTCGAGCTGCACCTGCGCCACGGCATGGTCGGCCGGGAGCTGGCCGACGCCGTGGGCGTCAACCTGGGTCACGCCTACGTCCTGCTCAACCGGGCCAAGGCCCGGGTGGAGCGCTCGATCGGCTCGCTGCTGCTGGCCCGGCACGGCTCGCGCCGCTGCGACGAGCTGGCCGCCCTGCTCTCCCGGTGGGACGGGCGCTACACGCCGCGGATCCGCTCGCTGGTGAGCCGCCACGTCGAGGGCTGCGAGGTGTGCGAGGAGAGCCGGGCCGGGCTGGTCGCCCCCCTGGCGCTGGTGGCCGCGCTCCCGCTGTCGCCGGCCCCCTCCCTGGTGCGGGAACGGGTGATGGCCCGCTTCGACGAGGCCCACGCCGTTCCGGCCGGTGGCGAGCAGTCGTGGGCCGAGGCGACGGGCGCGACCGGTCGGGAGGCGGTGGCGTCGACCCGTCGGGCCGGGATCCTCGCCGTGGCCGCCGGGACGACGGCGGTGGTCGTGGCCGCCGGGGTCGCCTGGCTCGCCCCCGCGCCCGCCGGTGACCAGGCCGCGCCCATGCCGGTGCCGATCCCCTCGGCGCAGGGCACGTCCCCCTCGTCGCCCTCGTCCTCCTCCTCGACGGGTGCGAGCGGGCTGCCGGTGGCCGAGGTCCCGGTGGTCGTCGCCCTCGGCGAGGCCGGGCCGGTGGACGGACAGCCGGCCGGAGGACAGCCGGCCGACGGGCAACCGGTGGTCGAGGTGGGGGCCCCGCCCCCGTCGGCGGACGCCCCGCCCGCCCCGGAGTCGCCGGTGATCGTGGCGCCCTCGCCGGGTCGCCTCGAGGCCGACCGGACCGTGGTGGACTTCGGGGGGACCGGCACCGTGCGCGGCCTGCACCTGCGCAACGTGGGGGGCGACGGGATCGCCTGGGAGGCGACCTCGACCTCGTGGCTGGGCCTGGGCCCGGCGTCGGGGGTGCTGGCACCGGGCGAGTCGGTCGAGATCAGCCTGACGCTGGACCGGACCGGCCTGCCCGAGGGCCCCTTCGACCTGCCCTTCGGCCTGACCGGGCCGGACGGCTCGACCGGCGAGGTCCGGGTGCGGGGCTCGGTCAGCCGGGCGCCGACGATCGAGGACCTGGCGCACCGCGTGGTCCGGGACCTGCCGGGCCCGCCGGGAGCGGCGACGTGCGAGGCCACGGTGCACTCGGTGGCCGGGCGCGTGGTCGACGAGTCGGCCGTCGAGCTGACGTCGTCGTTGGACGGCGCGGCGCCGACGCCGGTGGCGTTGGGAGCGGGCCGGACGTTCTCCCTGGCCTCCGAGGTGCCGGCCGGTGGACCGGGCCTGCTGGTCCTCACCGCGGTCGACGCCTTCGGCGCGACCACCGCGGTCACGGTCCCCCTGGGACCTTCCTGCTCGTCCCTCTGACGGCGTCGCGCCCGCTGCCGACCCGGTCGTTCCCTCCGGGGACCGGCCGTGCCCGTCCGCACGACGCCGTGTGGCTCCCGATCTCACCGTTGGTGGTGCGGTGCACACCCGGCGTGCAGGAATGATGCCACCGCGCCGTTAGGCCCGATGCCGTGCGCGCTCCTAACTGCGGTGCAGAGCGAAGCCGGTGACCTCGAAGCGATCCACAGATCGGCGCTGCTGGCCGCCGCCGGTGCCTGGGGCGAGGTCGTGGCCACGGTCCTGCACCTGCGGTTCCGGGGCCGGCTCGACGGAGCCGCGCTGCGGGCCGCGGTGGTCGATCCCTGGTCGACGGCCGACGACGAGCTGCTGGGCACGTTGCTGGGCGCGGCCTACCGCCGGCTCTGCACCGACCTCGGCGTGGAGCCGCTGGGCGACCCGGTGGACGCCTTCTCGTCCATCCCGCTCGAGCGGCTGGACGCCGGCCGGCGCCAGGACATCTGGCAGGCGCTGTCCAGCCGCCTGGCCACCGACCACGACGCACCCCCCGACGCCGCCACGGCCTGAACGACCCCGGGTCGAGCGGCCACCCCGGGGGCCCGGTGGCCTAGGACTTGACCAGGCGCTCGATGGCCCGGGTCGCCTCGGTGACCATGCGGTCGGCCGCGTCGGGGTCGTCGCCCAGGGCCGCGTCCCGAACGCAGTGGCGGATGTGCTCGTCGAGCAGGCCCACCGCGACGCTCTGGAGGGCCCGGCTCGCCGCGGAGACCTGGGTGAGGACGTCGATGCAGTAGGTGTCCGACTCGACCATCCGCTGGAGGCCGCGGATCTGGCCCTCGATCCGCCGCAGGCGGGCGACGTAGTCGTCCTTGTGCATCTCGTACCCCGGCATGACCGAGAGGATACCCGTACGGGGTATCAGGGCGACGCCGGTCGGAACCGGCGGAGCCGCAGGCTGTTGGACACGACGAAGGCGCTGGACAGAGCCATCGCCGCGCCGGCGAGCATGGGGTTGAGCAGCCCGGCCGCGGCCACCGGGACGGCGGCCACGTTGTAGGCGAAGGCCCAGAACAGGTTGACCTTGATGGTCGACAGGGTCCGGCGGGCCAGGCGGATGGCGTCGGGGACCGACCCCAGGTCGTCGCGCAGCAGCGTCACGTCGCTGGCCTCGATGGCCACGTGGGTGCCGCCGCCCATGGCCATGCCCAGGTCGGCCCGGGCCAGCGCGCCGGCGTCGTTCACCCCGTCGCCGACCATGGCCACCACGTGGCCCTCGGCCTGGAGGCGCCCGACGATCTCCGCCTTGTCCTCCGGGAGGGCCTCGGCCACGACCTCGTCGATGCCGAGCCGGGCCGCCACGGCGTGCGCCGCGCCCGGGTTGTCACCGGTGACCAGCACCGGACGCAGGCCCAGCGCGCGCAGCGCGGCGATGGCGGCGGCCGACGTCGGCTTCAGGGTGTCGGCGAGGGCCAGGACCCCGACCGCGGTGCCGTCGCGGGCCACCACGACGGCGGTCTGCCCGGCGGCCTCGATCCGGTCGCGGGCCGAGGCCAGCCCGGCGGGGAGCGCCAGCCCCCGCTCGGCCAGGGCCCGGGCCTGCCCGACGGCGACGTGGTGGGTCCCGACCGTGCCCGACACGCCCCGGCCGGCCTCGGCCGCGAACGAGGCGACCGGCGCCGGCTCGATCCCACGGGCGCGGGCCCCGTCCACCACGGCCCGGGCCAGGGGGTGCTCGCTGGCGTCCTCGACCGACGCGGCCAGGCGCAGGACCTCGTCGGGGTCGGCGTCGTGGGCGGCCACCTCGACCAGGGCGATCCGGCCCGTGGTCAGCGTGCCGGTCTTGTCCAGCACGATCGTGTCCACGGCCCGGGTCGACTCGAGCACCTCGGGGCCCTTGACCAGGATCCCGAGCTGGGCGCCGCGCCCGGTCCCGACCATCAGGGCCGTCGGGGTGGCCAGGCCCAGGGCGCAGGGGCAGGCCACGATGAGCACCGCCACCGCGGCACCGAAGGCCACGGTGGGGGCGTCGGTGGCCGCCGCGGTGGCCCAGAAGCCGAGGCTCGCCGCGGCCAGCGCGATGACCACCGGGACGAAGACGGCCGACACCCGGTCGGCCAGGCGCTGGACGGGGGCCTTGCCGGCCTGGGCGTCCTGGACCAGCCGGGCGATCCGGGCCACGGCGGTGTCGGCGCCGACCGCGGTGGCCCGCACGACGAGCCGGCCGTGGGCGTTGACGGTGCCGCCGCTGATCTGGTCGCCGGGGCCGACCTCGACCGGCAGCGGCTCGCCGGTGAGCAGCGACGCGTCGAGGGCCGAGTCGCCCTCGACCACGACGCCGTCGGTGGCGACGCGCTCTCCGGGGCGGACCACGAAGAGCCGGCCGACCTCCAGGTCGGCCAGGGCCAGGCGCGACTCCCGCCCGTCGTCGCCCAGCACGGCGACCTCGTCGGGTCGCAGGGCGAGCAGGGCCTCGATGGCCGAGCCGGCCCGGCGCTTGGCCCGCTGCTCGAACAGTCGCCCGAGCAGGATGAAGGCGGTGACCCCGGCCGCGACCTCGAAGTAGACCTGGCTGGCCCCGTGGCCGCGGCTGGTGGCCAGGCTGAACCCGTGGGTCATGCCGATGCGGCCGGCCTCGCCCCAGACCAGGGCGTAGAGCGACCAGGCGTAGGCGGCCAGGACGCCGACCGACACCAGGGTGTCCATGGTGGCGGCGGCGTGGCGCAGGTTCTGGAGCGCGGCCCGGTGCAGGGGCCAGGCGCACCAGGTGACCACCGGCGTGGCCAGGGCCAGGGAGGCCCACTGCCAGCCGTCGACCTGGAGGGCGGGGACCATGGCTATGGCGACGACGGGCAGGGCCAGGACCGCGGCGGTCACGACGCGGCGCCGCAGGTCGGCCTCGGGCACCTCGGCGTGGTCGTGGCCGTGGCCGGGCCCGGCGACGGGGTGGGCCCGGTACCCGGCCGCGGCGACCTGGGCCACCAGCTCGCCGGTGTCGACGTCGCGCTCGACGTCGATGGTGGCCCGCTCGGTGGCGTAGTTGACCTGGGCGTGCACGCCGTCGAGCCGGTTGAGCCGCTTCTCGATGCGGGCCGCGCACGACGTGCAGGTCATCCCCTCGATGCGCAGCTCGACGCGCTCGCCGGCGTGGTGGTGGTCCGCGGCGTGGTGGTGGTCGGCGCCCCCGCCGTGGTGCGGCCCGGCCGTCCCCGGCGACGAGGTGGCGGTCACGGCGCGTCCCGACCGGGTGCGCCCTCGGCATCGGGCGTGGTGTCGTCGTGGTCGGCGGGGTGGTCGCCGTGGACCGGGCCGGAGGGGTCCTCGACCGCGGGCGGGGCCGGGTCGCCCAGCGGGCCGACCAGCGCGCCCAGCGCCGCGCCCGCGCCGGCGCTGAGCACCAGCGTGGCGGCGAAGGCGGCGAGCCGGGCGGGAGCGCTCATGCCAGGGAGTAGCCCGCCTCGTCGACGGCAGCGGCCACCGCGGCGGCGTCGACCGGGCGCTCGGACTCGACGGTCAGGCGCCCCGTGGCCAGCTCGGCGGTGGCCCGGGATACCCCTTCGATCCGGGCCACCTCGGACTCGACGGCCTGCACGCAGTGCTCGCAGGTCATGCCGACGACGGTGTGGGTGCTGGTCGTGCTCATGCCCGCACCCTATACCCCTAGGGGGTACCCTTCAAACGTCGGTGGCGGGCGAGGCGAGCTGGTGGCGCCGCCGCAGGAAGGCGGCCCGTCGCTCGGTGATGGGCGGCGCGAACCAGCCCAGGGCCAGGGCCAGGGCGGCGCAGGCGCCCAGGATGACGAAGCTGATGCCGTCGCCGAAGGCCAGGAACCCGAGGGCGACCACCACCAGCACCAGCGCGTTGGGCAGGGCCAGGACCAGCCCGCGCCGGCTGTCGTCGGCGTCGTCGAGGAACCGGCGCAGGGCGGGGCGGTGCGCCGGCGGGGCCACCCGCACGCCCACCAGGTAGGTCATCCACTGCCACGGTGACGGGTCGCCGCTCACGGTGCCACCTTGCCAGGCCACGGCGGGTCAGGCCCGGCGCTCGAGCCAGCGGGCTCGGCGGCGCAGGTGGACCAGCGCGGCCACCGCCCGGTCGGCCGAGGCGAAGCACATGGCGCCCGCGGCCCGGCAGGCGGCCACCGCGGCGTTGTCCCGGTCGGCCACGGCCAGCTCGGTGGCCACCGCGACCGGCTTGCCGTGGACCCGGCCCAGCTCCACCGCGGTGGTGGCGAACCGCTCGTCCTGGCGCCGGTGGTACTCGACGATCCGGCCCAGGCCGTGGTCGGGATGGAAGGGGCCTTCGGCCTCGAACCGGCCCTGGTTGGCCTGGATGCCCAGGCCCAGGACCACCACCGCGTCGACCTCGGGGTGGCCCACCACCACCTCCAGCACGTTGGGGATCGTGTCGCGGGTCTCGCCGCCCGACAGGTCGATCGGGTTCCCCCGGCTCCACCGGGCGGGCAGCACGGCGTCGAGGCGGGTCCGCAGGTCGTCGGACAGGGCCACGAGGTCGAGGCCGGGCGCCCGGGACAGCGCATCGGACGCCAGCACCCCCCAGCCCCCGGCCGTGGTGACCACCGCGACCCGGGGTCCTCGGGGCAGCGGCATGGTGGCGAACGCCGCCGCGGCGTCGAAGGCCTCCTCGACCGAGCCGGCCCGGGTCAGCCCGGCCTGGCGGGCCGCGCCGTCGAAGATCCGGTCGTCGGTGGCCAGGCTGCCGGTGTGGCTGGCCGCGGCCCGGGCGCCGGCGGCGGAGGCACCGCCCTTGACCAGCACCACGGGGAGCTCGGGCGTGACGGCCCGGAGCCGGTCGAGGAACCCCCGCCCGTCGGGCAGGCCCTCCACGTAGGCCAGGCCGACGGTCGTGGCCGGGTCCTGCGCGTAGTGCTCCAGGAGGTCGGCCACCCCGACCATCGCCGCGTTGCCGGCCGAGAGGGCCCGGCTCACGCCCACGCCGTGGTGGCGGGCGAGGTTCATGAAGGCCGAGACCAGGTTGCCCGACTGGGAGGCGATGCCGATCGGCCCCGCGGGCGGGTGGGGGGCGACGATCTGGGCGCAGAGCCGGGCCGGCGTGGAGACCAGCCCCTGGCCGTTGGGCCCGGCCAGCAGGATGCCCAGCTCCCGGGCCACCGCGACCAGCTCGTCCTGGGCCGCCGCGCCCTCGGGGCCGGACTCGGCGTAGCCGGCCGAGGCCACGAAGGCGGCGGTGATCCCCCGGGCCGCGCAGGCCCGCAGCAGCTCGACGTTGGCCTTGGCCGGCGTGCAGACGAAGACCAGGTCGGCCGCGCCGTGGGGGACCTGGTCGACCGAGGTGACCGACTCGACGCCCAGGACCGGCGTGCCCTCGAGGTTCACGGCGAAGACCCGCCCGTCGTAGCCGGCGGCCAGGATGTTGTGCAGGGCGACGAAGCCGAACTTGCCCGGGTGGCTGGACGCCCCGGCGACGACGACCCCGCGGGGCTCGAAGAGGGCCCGGAACGGTCGGGGCTGCTCACGCCCGCTCCACCAGCGCGTCGACGGCGACGGGG
>JBFWTJ010000004.1:0-31671 GCA_050247895.1 Acidimicrobiia bacterium | reverse complement strand
CCTCGCCGATCAGCTCGATCGACCGGTCGAAGGGGACGCCGGGCACGATGTAGCCGTCGCCCAGCGTGGCGGCGCGCCGCAGGGCCCGTGGCGCGCCGGCGCCGATCAGGAACGGCGGGACGACCGGGGGCGTGGGCTCGAGGTGGACGGGACCGAACGACCACTCCTCGCCCGCGTGGTGGGCCGGGCCCGGGCCCCACAGCGCCCGCAGCGCGGCGATCGACTCCTCCAGGAGCCGGCCCCGACGGGCGAAGTCGACGCCCACGACCTCGTACTCGCCGGCCAGCCAGCCCAGGCCCACGCCCACCTCGACCCGGCCGGGCGCGAGGCACGCCGCGGTGCCCACGGCACGGGCGACCACGATCGGGTGCCGCAGGGGCAGCAGCAGGACCGTGGTGCGGAAGCGCAGGGTGGTGGTCACCGCGGCCATGGCACCGATGGCGACCCACACGTCGGGCCAGGGCGTCGAGTGGGTGAAGGGCACCTTCCCGTCGGGCGCGTTGGGATAGGTGCCCAGGTCGTCGGGCAGCACCAGGTGGTCGCTCAGCGCCACGCCGGCGAAGCCGGCCGCCTCGGCCACCGGGGCCAGGGCGACGCACTCCGGCGCGGTGAGCCCGGTCAGCGAGAGGTAGCGGTCCACGACCCGACAGGCTGCCAGCCCCCGCGCACCCACCCGCGCAGGAGCGGCGGCGGGGTCGGGGTGGTCAGGGGTCGGGGGTGGGTGGGGCCTCGCCGCGGTAGTGGGCGATGGCGCCCTTCAGGCCCAGCTCGCGCACCACGGCCTTGGCCTCCTCGGCACCCCGCGAGTGGTGGGCCAGCGCGCCCCAGGTGGCACCGGCCCGCATGGCCCGGCTGAACCCCATGGTCTCGGCCACCTGGTTGATGGCCTCCTTCTTGAGGCGCAGCAGGTCGGGCGGGAACCGGGCGATGTCGGCGGCCAGCGACTCGACCGCGGCACCGAGCTCGGCCCGGGGCACGCACCGGTTGGCGAAGCCGAACCTCTCGGCCTCCTCGCCGGTCATCGACGAGCCGATCTGGAAGCTCAGCTCCTTGGCCTTGTGGATCCCGATGTGCCACACCATGGCCGGGCCCAGGATGCCCCCGCCGAAGGGCAGCGCGGGCCAGCCGACCCGGGCGTCGTCGGCGACGACCACGATGTCGGCGCAGTTGCACAGCAACGTGGCGATCCCCATGCAGAAGCCGTGGACCTCGGCGACCACGACCTTGGGCGACTCCCACAGGTCGAGGAAGCGGCCCCACCCCCGTTCGAGGAGCATGACCCGCCAGTCCTCGGGGGTCGACTCGGACCGGCCGCTGCCGCTGGCGTCGGCGCCGACCGAGAAGCAACGGCCCTCGCCCCGCACCACGATCACCCGGACGTCCTCGTCGGCCTCGCACTCCCGCAGCCGCTCGGTGAACCGCTCCAGCATCACGTCGTCGAAGGCGTTGAGCTTGTCGGGCCGGTTCAGGGTCAGGACGGCCACGTGGTCCGGGCCGTCCCGGCGGGTGATCCGGTCCTCGTCGGCCTCAGCCATCGGCGCTCCCCTCGTCGTCGGTCTCCACGGCCAGCACGTCGGCCACCAGCACGCGGCCGTCGGCGGTGACGAACAGCGGGTTGACCTCCACCGAGGCCAGCCCGGTGAGGTCGCCGCCCACGAACCCCCCGGCGACCCGCTCGACCAGGGCGAAGATCCGGTCGCGCACGGCGGGCCCGAAGCGGGCGAACAGGGGGACCAGCCCGGCCCGGGCGACCAGGTCGGCCAGGTCGGCCCGGCCCCGCAACGGCAGCAGGGCCGCGGCGTGCAGGTCGGTCGCCTCGGCCAGCACCCCGCCCAGGCCCAGCGTCACGCTGGGGCCGACGATCGGGTCCCGTCCGAAGCCCACGATGAGCTCGGTCCCCGCGACCTGCTCCTGGACGAGGAACCCGGCCAGGTCCCGGCCGGCGGCGGCGACCCGCCCGCGGATCCGGGCGCAGGCGGCGCGCGCCGTGGCCAGGTCGGCGACCCCGAGCTCGACCCCGCCGACCGCGGCCTTGTGGCCCACCCCGGGCAGGATCGCCTTGACCACCACCGGCGGGCGCACCGACGGCCAGGCAGCGGCGAGGGCGGCCTCGTCGGCACAGGCCCACGCGGCCACCAGCGGCACGCCGAGCGGCTCGAGCAGGGCCCGGCCCTCGGCCTCGGACAGCACCCGGCCCGCCTCACCCTCGGGACCGGCGGTGGCGGGCCCGGACCCGTCCGGTTCGCCGTCGGGGTCGGGCGGGCGGCGGGGGACGAGGTGGCCGAGGGCCTCCATGGTCGACTTGAGGCCCGACACGACGACGGTCCCGGGGAAGCGTGCGGCCAGCTCCTCCACCCACGGCGTCAGCGCCTGGGGGGCGATGGACGCCACGACGAAGGGCTTGGACGCGGCGACCGCGGCCCCGGCCAGCACCTCGAGGTGCTGGCGGTGGCGGCCCCGGTGGGGTTCGTCGTCGGGGAAGGCCACCGAGAACGGCAGCAGCATGGCGCCCACGCCCGGGTCGGCCAGGATCGCCTCCACCGCGGACCGGGTCCGCTCCGGGTCCGAGCCCGTCTGGCCGCTCAGGTCCACCGGGTTCCCGATGTGGCCCGAGCTGGCCACGATCTCCCCCAGCCAGCCGGTCGTGCCCGCCGCGAAGTCGGCCAGGGCCACGCCGTGGAGCTCGGACAGCTCGGCCATGAGCGCGGCACCGCCGCCCGAGGAGGTGATGACGGCCAGGCCCCGGTCGCCCACCTCCCCCAGGTCGACCGCCAGCCGGGCGGCCCGGGCCATCGACTCCACGTCGTCGACCTGGACCACCCCGTGGCGGGCGAACAGCGCGGCCGACAGCTCGGCCGAACCGGTGATGGTCGCGGTGTGGGACAGGGCCAGCCGGCGGGCCACGTCGCTGCGCCCGGACTTGAGCACCACCAGCCGCACGCCCTCGGCTCGCACCGCCGACAGGGTGGCGTCGAGGCGAACGGGATCGGGCGGGAAGCCCTCGACGTAGGCGCACACGACCCGCGTCTCGGGCCGGCGGGCCGCGGCGACCAGCGCGTCGAGCACGTCGGCGGTGGCGCCGTTGCCGACCGACACCGCCAGGTCCGCTCCCACCGCGTCGGCGACGAGGGCGTCGAGGATGGCCAGCATCAGCCCACCGCTCTGGCTCACCACCGACACGGGACCGGGCCGGACGCGGTCCGAGACGACGGCGCCGATCGACACCAGGCCGGTGTGGAAGTCGGCCGCGCCGACCCCGTTGGGCCCGATCAGCGTGGCACCGGCCGTCCGGCACACCTCGGCCAGCTCGCGCTCGAGGGCCCGGCCCTCGTCGGTGCCGGCCTCGGAGAAGCCGTCGGAGACGACCAGGACGGTGCGGACCCCCCGTCCCACGAGCTCACGGGCGACGCCGGGGCAGCGGTCGGCCCGCACCCCGACGACGGCCACGTCGGGCACCGTGGGCAGGTCGGCGACCGAGGCCACCACGGGCACGTCGAGCCCCGTCGCGCCGGACGGGTTGACCGCGGTGACGGTCCCGGCGAAGCCGTAGATGCGCAGGTTGTCGACCACGCATCGGGTGAAGAAGTTGCGCTCGGAGGCGCCGACGACGGCGACGGAGGTCGGGGAGGCGGGCAGCACGTCGCTCAGGCCAGCGAGAGCATCCTGCCCCGCCGCAGCGCCCGGCGGCCGCCCTCGACGAGGCAGTCGCGGGTGCTGCGGGCGGTCAGGGACCGGTGGATGATGCGCCCGACCCGGAAGTGCAGGCCGCCCTCCCAGGTGAAGCCGTGCCCGCCGTGGAGCTGGATGGCGTCGTCGCCGACGCGGGTCGCGGCCTCGCCCGCGTAGCCCTTGGCCATCATGGCCTGCTCCTCGGCGTCGTCCCGGGCGACCTCGACGCACCAGGCCGCGTAGTAGGCCAGCGAGCGGGCGGTCTCGACCGAGACGAACAGGTCGGCGCAGCGGTGCTGGAGGGCCTGGAAGGTGGCCAGGCGCCGGCCGAACTGCTCGCGCTGGCCGAGGTGGGCCACCGTGGCCCGCAGCAGGGCGTCGGCCGACCCGACCATCTCGCCGGCCTGGAGGACCAGGTAGG
Source organism: Acidimicrobiia bacterium (assembly GCA_050247895.1). GTDB lineage: Bacteria > Actinomycetota > Acidimicrobiia > Acidimicrobiales > VFJN01 > CAVPEW01. The sequence goes on along the minus strand of JBFWTJ010000004.1, from coordinate 27,581 downwards.
TGGCCAGCGCACCTGTCGCTGCGCCGCCCTCGACCGTGGACAGGGCGGTGCCCAGCTCGGGGTGGGGCGGTCCGGCGGCGGCCGCCGCTTCGGCCGGCCCCACGGGGCCGGTGGGGAACCAGGCGCCCGAGCCGGTCAGGTCGACGGCGCTGGTCGGCCGGAGGGCGACCTCGGCCGTGCGCACGGCGTGCAGGGACCAGGTGCCGTCGGGCGCCGCGACGGGGACCAGGACCACGTCGGCCTGGGGCCCCCAGGGGATCCATCCCGACGTGCCGGCCGGGGCCGAGCCGCCCAGGGCGTCGACCGCCACGGTGACCACGAGGTCCCCGCCGAGCACGGCGCCGAGGAGGTCGGCCGCCTCCGGTCCGTCGGCCGCGGCGAGGAGGCGCACGGCGAGCCAGGTCTCGAGGACCGGGTGGGGAACGGGCACGACGGGGCGCCCGCCGGCCTCGGCCATGCCCACCAGGGTGGTGACCTCCAGGGCCAGGTCGGTCCCGGGCCGGGCCACGTCGAACCAGCCGTCGGTGGCCAGCGCCCGGCCGACCTCGCGCACCGACCCGGCCGACACCCCGCCCTCGGCGTCGAGCTCGTCGCGCCGCTCGGCCAGGGACCCGCACACCACCGACCAGCCGTCGACGACCTCCTGCTCGTCGCGGGTGAAGGTCGATTCGAGGTCCACGCTCACCGCATCCCCAGCAGCCGCTTGGCGATGACCTCGCGCTGGACCTCGCTGGTGCCCCCGGCGATGGTGACGGCCCGGGCCATCAGGTAGTCGAGCACCGAGCTGTGGCCCCGCGACCCGTCGGCGAGGTGGCGCGAGCCGAGGACCTGGAGCTTGGCCGCCGAGGCCCGCCGCCAGGCCTCACTGTGCTGGAGCTTGAGCACCGAGGAGAGCTCGTCGGGGTTCCCGCCGGCGAGCTGGGTCGACAGGAGGCGCATGGCGTTGACCTGGGCCGCGAACAGGTCGCCCTGCATGCGCCCCACGGCCTCGGCGTCGGCGTCGGAGCGGTCGTCGGGGCCCAGCAGGGCGAGGAGCTCCTCGAAGCCGGCCCGGGCCTCGACGAAGCGGCTGAAGGCCTGCTCGGCCCCCCGCTCGTGGGCCAGCAGCGACCGCACGACGCGCCAGCCCTCGTCGAGCGGCCCCACGAGGTTCTCGGCCGGGACCCTCACGTCGTCGAAGAAGACCTGGGCGAAGTCGCTCTGGCCGTTGATCTGTCGGATGGGGCGGATCTCGATGCCGGGCGAGCGCAGGTCGACCAGCAGGACGCTCACGCCCTCGTGCTTGGTCTCGCCCCGGCCGGTGCGGACCAGCACCACGCACCAGTCGAAGTGGTGGGCGTAGCTGGTCCAGATCTTCTGGCCCTCGACGTGGAACCAGTCGTCACGCCGCTCGGCCCGGGTGCGCAGGCTGGCCAGGTCGGACCCGGCGTCGGGCTCGGAGAAGCCCTGGCACCAGAACTCCTCGCCCCGCAGGATCGGGGGGAGGAAGCGGGCCTGCTGGGCCGGGGTGCCGTGGTCCATGAGCATGGGGGCCAGCAGGCGCTTGCCCAGCTTGCCCAGGCCCTCGGGCGCGCCGACCTCGGCCATGGCCTGGGAGAACAGGACCCGCCGCGAGGGCGAGGCACCCAGGCCGCCGTGCTCGACCGGCCAGAAGACCCCGCCCCAGCCCCCCTGGTGCAGCAGCCGCTCCCACCCCTTCTGGAAGTCGATCCACTCGGGCGACCCGTGCGGGTAGCGCTCCCGCCAGCCCGGCTCCAGGGCGTCGACGGCCCAGGCCCTCACACCCGCCTGCCAGGCCAGGTCTTCCGAAGAGAACGCGAAGCGCACCTGTCCCCCCTCCCTCTTTACTCTTATATCATTGTGTCGATAGCGGGGCACGTCCGCGGACGTCGAACGGGGGACAGGGGGTGCGGGAGCGTGGGTGAGGGGCCGTCGGTCGCGGTCGCGGGCGTGGCGAGCACCGACCACCGCGCCCTGCACCGGGCCCGGCGCGACGGCACGACCTTCGACGCCGAGGCCCTCGCCGCCTCGGCCTACCGCGACGCCCTGGCCGATGCCGGCCTGTCCCCGGCCGAGGTCGACGGGCTGATCGTCGGGGTCACCCTCGAGTACGAGCGCACGGCCGAGGTGCTGGGCATCTCGCCCCGGTGGAGCGGCAGGGAGCTGCCCGGCAACGCCGTCATCCAGGCCGCTCTGGCCATCGAGGCCGGGCTGGCCGAGTGCGTGGCCCTGGTCTACGCCACCGACCAGCGCAGCCGGCGGGCCCGCTACGGCGGGACGGGCGGCGCCGGCGCGGCGGCCAACCTCGTCTACCGCTACTACGAGCCCTGGGGCCTGACCTCCCAGGGCGCGCTCTACGCCCTGCTGGCCCGGCGCTACCTCGCCCTGCGGGGCCTCACCGAGGCCGACCTGGCCCAGGTCGCGGTGGGCCAGCGCCTCCACGCCCGGCTCAACCCCCGGGCCGTGCTCACCGAGCCGCTCGACGTCGAGGGCTACCTGGCCGCGCCCTACCTGGCCGAGCCGCTCCGCAAGGCCGACTACTGCCTGGTCACCGACGGTGCCGTCGCCCTGGTGCTGACCACCGTGGAGCGGGCCCGGGCGCGGGGCCGGCACCCGGTGGTCGCCGTGGCCGGCTACGCCCGGGCCGAGGACAACGCGGGGTCGACCAGCATGCGGCCCCGCCTGCTCGACCTCTACCAGGGCGCCCAGCAGCGGGCGGCCGGTGCCCTGTGGGAGATGGCCGGGACCGGGCCCGACGAGGTCGACTGCCTCCAGGTCTACGACTCGTTCAGCGTCCACGTCCCCCTGGCCCTGGAGGGCTTCGGCTTCTGCACCCCCGACCGGGTGGGCGAGCTGCTGGCCTCGGGGGCGACCCATCCCGGGGGCCGCCTGCCGGTCAACACCAGCGGCGGGATGCTGGCCGAGAGCTACCTGATGGGCTGGAACCACCAGGCCGAGGCGGTGGCCCAGCTCCGCCACGCCGCCGGGGCCCGGCAGGTCCCCGGCTGCCGGCAGGCCGCCTACGTGTCGAGCTCGCAGGGCAAGGTCAACGCCGTGCTGTACCGGAGGCTGGCGTGAGCGCGCTCGGCCGGCCGGGCCGGGTGCTCACCCCCCAGGACCGGGTCCTCTGGGACCTGCTCGCCGGCACCCGCCGCCTCCACCTGCCCCGCTGCGAGCCCCACGGCCACCGGTGGTACCCACCGGCACCGTGCTGCCCCGAGTGCCTGACCGACCGCTTCGACTGGGCCGCGGTGGCCGGCACCGGCTCGGTCGTGTCCTGGACCACCTTCCACCGGCCCTACCTGGCCCACTTCGACCCGCCCTGGACGGTGGTCGTGGCCGAGCTGGCCGAGGGGCCGCTCCTGGTGGCCGACCTCGACGGCACGCCGGACGACGCGGCGCGCCTCGCCCTGGGCGCGGCGGTCGAGCTGACCTACCGGGACGCGGCCTTCGACGACGGGGGCGAGGGCGTGACCTTCTCCTGGCGGCTCCCGGCCGCCGCGGCCGATCCGAGCCCGACGGGGGACCCGTCGTGAGCGACGACGACCGCACGCCGGCGGGCCCCGTGGGGCGCGGCGTGGTGGCGTCGCCCTCGGTCCACGCACTGGGCCCGGTGGCGGCCCTGGGCCTGGTCCGGACCGCGGCCGACCGGGGCTTCGGCTCGCTCTGGACGGTCACCGGCCGAGGCACCGAGGCCCTGTCCTTCCTCGGCGCCGCGGCGGCGGCCGTGCCCGGCCTGGCCCTGGGGACGGGCATCCTGCCGATCCCCCTCTACCTGCCGACCGTGGCCGCCATGGCCGTGGCCACCGTCCAGGCCCTCGACCCCGGGCGCACGCTGTGGCTCGGGCTGGGCGTGTCGTCGCCCGTGGTGGCCGGGCAGTGGCACGGGGCCGACCACCCGGCCCGGCCGCTGGCCCGGGTGCGGGAGTACGTGGAGGTGCTGCGCCGGGCCCTGTCGGGCGAGCGGGTCGACGCGCCGGGCCCGACCTGGGCCGTGCGGGGCTTCCGGCTCGACCCGGCCCTGGTGCCGGCCCGGCCACCCCGGATCGTGCTGGCCGCCCTCAACCCGGCGATGTTCGACCTGGCCGGCGAGGTCGCCGACGGCGTCCTGCTCAACGCGGTGCCGGCGTCGGCCGCGGCCCGGCTGGCCGAGCGGGCCGCGGCGGCGGGCAACCGGCACGTCTTCTCCTACGTCCACGGATCGGTCGGGCCGGTCGGGCCGGGCCGGCGGGCGGCGCGCCGGGCCGTGGCGGCCGAGGCCACCGCCGCCGGCTACGCCCGCCTGTTCGCCGCGGCCGGCTACGGGCCGGTGGTCGACGAGGTCCACCGCCGCCAGGCGGCGGGCGACCGCGACGGCGCCCGGGCCGCGGTGCCCGACGAGATGTGCGACGACCTGTACGGCTTCGGCTCGCCCGCCTCGGTCACGGCCCACCTCTCCCGCTACGAGGCGGCGGGGATCGTCCCGCTGCTCTCCCCCGAGCTGGTCACCGAGGACCCGGCCGGCGAGCTGGCCGCCACGGTGGCCGCGGCCGCCCCGACCTGATACCCGTGCCCCGATCGACCGAGGAGGCGACGTGACCGCCCACGACATCCCCGTGCCCACCGAGGGCGTGGCCCGCCTGACCCTGCCCGACCTGGTCGCCCACCTGGCCGCCACCGACCCGGACCGGGACGGGCTGGTCGCCCCCGAGGGCCGCTGGAGCTGGGCCGAGCTGGCCGCCGAGGCCGGCGCCCTGGCCGGGTGGCTCCGGGACCGGGGCGTCCGGCGGGGCGACCGGGTCGCGGTGGCCTTCCCCAACGGCGCCCGCTGGCTGGTGGCCACGCTGGCCGGCCACGCCGCGGGTGCGACGGTCGTGCCGGTCAACACCTGGTACGGCGAGGCCGAGGTCCGCTCGGCGGTCGAGCGGGCCGCCGTGGTGCTGGCCCTGGCCGCGCCGGAGGAGATCTTCGAGAAGGACTTCGCCGGGATCCTCGAGGGGGTGGCCGGGGCCGTGCCGGGCGTGCTGGGCGGCGGGGTGCACCGCTGGCCGGCCGGCCGTCGCCGCCTCGACGGGGTCGCCGACGCGCCCGGCGGGCTGCGGATCGACGCCGAGCCCGACGACGTCGGCTACATCCTGTTCACCAGCGGCAGTACCCGGATGCCCAAGGGGGTGCTGCTCTCGCACCGCTCGATGATCCTGACCGGTCGGGGCATCGGCGGCCGGCAGGGCTTCGCGCCGGGCGACCGCATGTGGCTGCCCACGCCGCTGTTCTTCTCCAAGGCCGCGGCCAACGCCATCCCCTCGGCGCTGTCGTACGGCGTGGCGCTCTGCGTGCAGGAGCGCTTCGACCCGCTGGAGGCGCTGCGGTTCATCGAGGCCGAGCGCTGCACGATCTACTACGGCCTGGCCCTGCACGCCCGGCGCATGGTCGAGCACCCCGAGTTCGCCCGCTTCGACCTGTCCTGCCTGCGCACCGGCGGCGGGGCGACGACCCCGGGCGAGAAGCGGATGATGATCGACGTGCTGGGCATCGAGGGTTTGACCAGCGTCTACGGCATGACCGAGTCGTGCGGCTACAGCACCCTCACCTGGTTCGACGACCCGCTCGACGTGCGCCTGGACAGCCAGGGCACGCCGGTCCCGGCCCAGGAGCTGCGCATCGCCGAGGGCGAGGTGCCGGTGCCCGTCGGCGAGCAGGGCGAGATCCAGCTCCGGGGGGCGATCCTCACCGCGTACCTCGACGCGGACGTGACGGCCAAGGCGTTCACCTCCGACGGCTGGTTCCGCACCGGGGACGCCGGCCGGCTCGACGCGCAGGGCCGGCTGCACTTCGTGGCCCGGCTGGCCGAGGTCATCAAGTGCAAGGGCATCAACGTGTCGCCGGCGGAGGTGGAGAACGCCCTGCGGGACTGCGACGGGGTGGCCGAGGCCTACGTGTTCGGCCGGACCGACGAGGTCGTCGGCCAGGCGGTGGCCTGCGCGCTGGTGCCCGAGGATGGGGTCTTCCCCGAGGGCGCCGACCTGTCCGACGAGGCGGTGGTGGCGGCGTTCCGGGACGGGATCGTGGCCACGTTGCGCGGCCGGGTGGCCAAGTACAACGTGCCGACCGAGATCCAGGTCGTGCGGGCCGACGAGGTGCCGCGGACCAAGTCGATGAAGGTCGACCGGCTCGAGCTCCGCCTCCGGGCCGAGCGCGCCGCTGCCGCCTTTTCATCATAAAGATTATTGACACAGCGGGCCGGTCCGGCCGAGACTGGCCAACGGCTCGGTGGTCGAGGGGAGGAGAGGCCATGGAGGGATTGAGCCCCCAGCAGCAGGTCGCGATCTCGCGGCGGATCCTCGCCGCGCACGGGTGCGAGAGCACGGTGGGCGGCCACGTCAGCCTCCGGGCGCAGGACGACCCGAGCCACTTCTACTTCTCGCCGTTCCAGTACTTCGCCGACACCCTGCCCCGCGACGTGGCCCGCCTGGACGCCGACCTCGGGGTCGTCGAGGGCACGATGCTCACGGCGCCCGCGGCCCAGTTCCACCGCTCCATCTACCGGGCCCGGCCCGACGTCGGCTCGGTGATCCACATCCACTCCTACTGGGTCGCCGTGTTCTCCACGACCCGCCGGACGGTCGCCACCTACAACATGGAGGGCGTCCTGCTCCACGACGACCAGGTCTTCTACGAGGACGACGGCGTGGGGCCCCTGGTCGACGGCGACACCATGGCCCGCCTGCTCGGCGACAGGAGCATCATCCTCATCAAGAACCACGGCGCGGTGATCGCCGGGTCGACGATCGCCGAGGCCACCGTCAAGGCGCTGACCCTGGAGCGGTGCGCCAAGATCCAGATCGACGCCGAGGCCATCCGCGGCGTCGAGGTCTCCGAGGCCGTCGTCCAGAAGGCCAAGCCGTCCTTCTACAAGTACTTCATCCCCCAGATGTGGGAGGTGAACGTCGAGCGGCTCCGCCGGACGGTGCCCGAGATCTTCGAGGAGCCGGGCGGGGCTCCCGCGCCGGCCCGCGACCTGGCCGGTGTCGGCGGTGGCTGACCGCGCCGCGCTGGAGGAGCGCTTCGCCGGGATGCGCGACCGCACGGTCCGCCTCGGCGAGCGCCCGAAGCCGGCCACGGGCGGCGTCACCTTCCTGCCCGAGCCCGGGCGCCAGCCCCGCCACTGGCCGATCATCTCGACCGACGACCACGTGGTCGAGCCGGCCCACCTCTTCGAGGGCCGGGTCCCCCGCCACCTGGCCGACCGGGCGCCCCGGGTCGTCGAGACCGAAGACGGCAACCAGCAGTGGGTCTTCGACGGGCGCCCCCAGGCCTCGCTCGGCCTGGCCGCCGTGGTCGGCCGGCCCCTGGAGGAGGCGTTCGAGCCGACCCGGTTCGACCACATGCGCCGCGGCGCCTGGGACCCCGCGCACCGGGTCCGGGACATGGACCTCAACGGCATCTACGCCTCGTTGAACTTCCCGTCCGGGCTCGGCGGGTTCGCGGGCCAGCGGCTCCAGCTCGGCGTGGACGAGGACCTGGCCCTGGCCGTGGTGCGGGCCTGGAACGACTGGTACCTCGAGGAGTGGGTCCAGGCCCACCCGGGCCGCTTCGTCGGCTCCCAGCTGGCCTGGCTGCGCGACCCGGTGCAGGCGGGCGAGGAGGTCCGGCGCAACGCCGAGCGCGGCGTGCGGGCGGTGGCCTTCACCGAGGGCCCGGCCCAGCTCGGGCTGCCCGGGCTGCACGGCGACCACTGGGACCCGTTCCTGCGGGCCTGCGAGGAGACCGGCACCGTGGTCTGCCTCCACGTCGGCTCGGCGTCCACGCCCCCCGAGCCCAGCCCCGGCGCACCGTTCGAGACCGTCGGCGTGCTCTTCGCCGCCCACGCGCTCTTCTACGCCGTCGACTGGCTGTTCTCGGGCATCCCGGTGCGCTTCCCCGACCTGAGGATCTGCATGTCCGAGGGCGGCATCGGCTGGGTCGCGTCCCTGCTCGACCGGCTCGACCACATGCAGCGCTACCAGGTCATCTACGGCACCTGGCCCTCGGCCGAGGTGACCCCCGCCGAGGCGCTGCGACGGAACTTCTACTTCTGCGCCATCAACGACCCCACGGCCTTCCGCACCCTGGACCGCATCGGCGAGGACCACGTGACCGTGGAGTCGGACTACCCGCACCTCGACTCGCTGTGGCCCCACACCCAGGCGGTGCTCCACGACCAGCTGGCCCACCTGCCGGCCGAGGTCGCGGCCAAGGTCGCCTGGCGCAACGCCTCCGAGCTGTTCGGCCACGAGGTCCCGACCCAGTTCGTGGAGGACCCCGATGCGTTCTGAGATCGCGCTCCGCTCGCTCCAGTTCGTGCCCGGCGACCGCATCGACGCCGTCGAGGCGGCCATGTCGTCGGGCGCCGACGCCCTGATCATCGACCTGTCCGAGCCGCGCACGCCCTTCGGCGAGGACGAGCGCCGGGCGGCCCGGGCCGCGGTGGCCGACCACGTCAAGCGGGTCGGCGGCCAGGGACCCCGCCAGTACGTGCGGGTCCGCCCGCCCGACTCGGGCTACATGCTGCGCGACCTGCTCGACGTGTGCGTCGAGGGCCTGGCCGGGATCGTGGTGCCCGGCGTGCGGGGACCCCACGACGTGGTCGCGGCCGACGCGCTGATCGCCAACGTCGAACGGGAGCGGGGCCTCGAGCCGGGCCGGGTGGTCATGTACCCGATCCTCGAGACCGCCCAGGCCCTGCGCACGGCGTACGAGATCGCCATGGCCTCCGAGCGCGTCGCGCACCTGGGCGGTGCGGTGTCGCGGGGCGGCGACCTGTGCGAGGCCCTCGGCTACCGCTGGACCGCGGCGGGCACCGAGACCCTGTTCCTGCGGTCCAAGGTCCTCGTCGACGCCCGGGCCGCCGGCGTCCGCTACCCGATCAGCGGCATGTGGGGCGGCGACCCCGACGACCTCGACGGCCTGCGGGCCTTCGCCACCGAGACCCGCGACCTCGGCTACTTCGGGATGCTGACCAAGGAGTCGAGCCACGCCCCGGTGGTCAACGAGGTCTTCAGCCCGACGCCGGCCGAGCTGGAGGAGTGGCAGGCCATGGACCGGGCCGCCGTCGAGGCCGAGCGCACCGGCGAGCCGGCCGAGCTCGTGGGGCCCGACGGCGCGGCCCGGCGGGTCAAGTCGTCCTACCTGGGTGCGGCCCGGGCCGGCCTGCAGTGGGCCCGGGCGCTCGGCCTGGTGCCGTGAGGGCCGGGGTCGGCCCGTGAAGCTGGAGATCGTGCCCGTCGCCGACGTCGAGCCGGTCGACGGGCACGTCATGGGCCACCCCACCACCGGTGGCGTGACCAGCCGGCGGGCCAGCCCGGCCGACTACCCGTTGTGGCTGGCCCGGGTCGAGCTGGACGACGGGGCCACGCTGCGCTGGCCCGCGTCGCACGGCGACGAGGGCGTCTACGTCCGCGCCGGCGAGCTCGAGGTCGCCGGCACCCGCTGCCCCGCGGGCGGGGCCGTGGTGGTCGAGACCGGCGCGGCCTGCACCGTGAGGGCGGTCGGGCCGACGTCGTTGGTCCACTGCGGGCCCTCCGACGGGCAGGGCGCGGGCGGCGACTCGGTCCACGTCGTGGGCCCCGAGGGCCGGTGGCTCACCTCTCGGGGCGAGGTGGTGTCGGCCCGCTGGTTCGCCGACGGGACCTGCCCGACGTGCAGCATCCAGCTCTTCCACGTCCGCCACGCCGGCCAGGGCACCGAGCAGCGGGGACCGTCGCACCACCACTCGCAGGACGAGATCATCCACGTCCTGGAGGGCGGGATGCGGCTGGGGAGCCAGCGCTGCGGGCCCGACACCAGCCTGTGCATCCCGGCCGACGTGCGCTACGCCACGATCGGCCCGCCGGGCGGGCACGCGTTCCTCAACTACCGCCGTGACGTCTCGTACCTCACGGCCGACCGCGCCGCGCCGGCCGCCCTGGAGACGGCGGTGGGACAGGGCGGCGTCGACAGCGGAGGGCTGCGCCTGAGCGTGCGCCAGCCGTCCTCGTGAACCGATCCCGAGAAGGGGGAGTCATGGCAAAGGCATCGTTCCTCGCCGCGACCGGCATGGTCGGGTCGGGTTTCCTGGAGGAGACCTTCGAGCGCGGGCTGGAGATGCAGCCCGACTTCATCGGCTGCGACTCGGGCTCGGTCGACGACGGGCCCAACCCGCTGGGCGCGGGCCAGACCCTGTTCGGGCGCGACGGCGTGAAGCGCGACGTGCGCCTCATGGTGCTGGGCGCCCGGCGCAACGGCATCCCGTTGCTCATCGGCTCGTCGGGCGGCTCGGGCTCGCGCCGGCACCTGGCCTGGATGCGCGACATCGTCGAGGAGATCGCCCGCGAGGAGGGCCTGCACTTCACCCTCGGCCTGGTCGACTCCGAGCAGGACGTCACCGTGCTCAAGCGCAAGCTGGTCGACGGCCGCATCCGCCCGCTGGCCGGTGCCCCCGAGCTGACCGAGGACGTGCTGGACCGCAGCTCGACCATCGTGGGCATGCAGGGCGCCGAGGCCTTCCAGGGCGCGCTCGACGCCGGTGCCGACATCGTCATCGCGGGCCGGACGACCGACGCCTCGATCTACGCCGCGGTCCCGCTGGCCAAGGGCGTGGCCCCGGGCCCGGTGTGGCACGCGGCCAAGACCCTGGAGTGCGGTGCGGCCCCCGTCGAGTCCCGCCGGCACCCCGACTCGATGTACTGCGAGGTCGACGACGAGGGCTTCACGATCGTCCCGCTCAACCCGACGATGCGCTGCACGCCGGGCAGCGTGGCCTCCCACGGCCTGTACGAGAACCGCGACCCGTACCTGATCCACGAGCCGTCGGGCACCATCAACACGCTGGCCTCGACCTACGCCGCGCTCGACGACCGCCGGGTCCGCGTCGAGGGCAGCGCCTTCGAGGAGGCCGACGTCTACACGGTCAAGCTCGAGGGCGCGGAGATGGTCGGCTACCAGAGCCTGGTGCTGGGCGCGGTGCGCGATCCGGTGATCCTGCGCCAGTTCGAGAAGTGGCTGAAGGGCTGCGAGGAGGCCATCGAGGCCCGCTGCGCCCAGATCTACAGCGGGTCGGGCTACCGGTTCACGACCCGGGTGTATGGCGGGGACCCGTCGAAGGCCGAGGAGGTCGTGGTCCTCATGGACATGACGGCCGAGACCCAGGACATGGCCCGCACCCTGGCCCTGAGCGCGGCCCACATCGCCCTGCACTACCCGGTGCCGGAGTGGAGCGGGCTGATCTCGACGCTGGCCTTCCCCTACTCGCCCCACTGCATCGACCGGGGGCCGGTGTACCGGTTCTCGCTGAACCACGTCGTGGAGCTCGACGACCCGCTCGAGCTCTGCCGGATCGAGACCGTGGAGGTCTGACGACGATGACCAAGCTGCACGAGATCGCCAGCCTCATCCGGTCCAAGAACGCCGGGCCCTTCGAGGTGACCTTCGACGTGATGTTCGACGACGAGGCCTCCTACCGGCGCGTGGTGGACGCGAAGGTGCTCAACGTCGAGGCCCTGTCCCAGCTCTTCGCCACCGCGCCCGACGACGTGCACCTGGTCGAGTACCCGCCCGGGCTGGCCGTGAAGTTCACCATCCCCCGCAAGATCTCCGGCGGCGACCTGGGCGACACCGACGTGGTCGGCTGCCAGCTCTACGGGCCGCTGGTCGACCTCGAGGTGGCCTGAGTGGCCTTCACCACCGTCGTCGAGGGCATCAAGTTCCCCGAGGGCCCCCGCTGGTACGACGGGCGCCTCTGGTTCTCCGACATGCACGGCCGCAAGGTGTACGCCCTCAAGCCGGGCGGCCAGCCCGAGGTGGTCACCAGCCTGGTCGGCGACATGCCATCGGGCCTGGGGTTCCTGCCCGACGGCTCGCTGCTGGTCGTGGCCCGCAAGGCCCGCCGGATCCTGCGGGTGGCGCCGGGCTCGTCGACCCCGGAGCCCTTCGCCGACCTGACCGGCTACCCGCTCGACTCGCTCAACGACATGGTGACGGGCCCCGACGGCCGCTCCTACGTCGGCGGGCGCATCGAGCGGGGCTACTCGCCCGACAGCTTCGAGGTGGAGGACGGCCCCGGCGCGCGGACCGAGGTCGTGATCCGGGTGGAGCCCGACGGCTCGTCGGCGATCGAGGCCGACGGGCTGATCGGCCCCAACGGCTCGGCCATCACCCCTGACGGCCGCACGCTGCTGGTGGCCGAGTCGCGGGGCCGCAAGGTGACCCGGTTCCCCCTCGCCGACGACGGCACGCTGGGCGAGCGCGACCTGTTCGCCGACACGGGCGAGTACTACCCCGACGGCCTGTGCCTCGACGCGCAGGGCGCGGTGTGGGTCGGCGCGCCGATGCGCCAGCGGTTCCTGCGCATCGTGGAGGGCGGCGAGGTCACCGACGTGCTCGAGACCGGCGACCGCTGGGCCATCGCCTGCGTGCTCGGCGGCGACGACCGGCGGACGCTCTACATGATGACGGCGCACAACACGCTGGAGAACCTGGCCGCGCTGTCCGAGGGGGCGACCGAGAGCACCGCGGTCGGCTTCGTGGAGGCGGTCGAGGTCGAGGTCCCCGGCGCGGGCTGGCCCTGAGCCGGCCGGGCGCCACGGGACGGCCGTTGCAGATCGGCGCCCGGGTCCACGCCTCGACCGGCTTCCGGGACTTCGCCGACCGGGTCGGCGAGATGGAGCGGGCCGGCCTGGACGTCGTGTGGGTGGCCGAGGCCTACGGCTTCGACGCGGCCACCCTGATGGGCTACCTGGCGGCCCGGACCGAGCGGGTGCGGATCGGCTCGGGCATCCTGCCGGTCTTCTCCCGACCGGCCACGCTGCTGGCCCAGACCGCGGCGGGCCTGGACCACGTGAGCGGGGGCCGGGCCATCCTGGGCCTGGGCGCGTCGAACCCCCAGGTCGTGGAGGGCTGGTTCGGGGTCCCCTTCGAGGCGCCGGTGCGCCGGACCCGCGAGGTGGTCGAGGTCTGCCGGCAGGTGTGGCGCCGGGAGGTGGTGCGCCACGAGGGGCTGGTGCGGATCCCCCTGCCGCCCGGCGAGGGGACGGGTCGTGGCAAGGCGCTCAAGGTGATCCCCCACCCCGTCCGGGCCGACATCCCGATCTACCTGGCCGCGCTGGGGCCCCGGAACGTGGCGCTGGCCGCCGAGGTCGCCGACGGCTGGATGCCGCTGCTGTTCTCGGCCGAGCACGCCGAGGCGGCCTGGGGCGAGGCGCTGCGCCGGGGCCTGGCCCGCCGCGCCCCGGAGCGGGGACCGCTCGAGGTGGTGGCCGGCGGCTACCTGTGCATCGCCGAGCACCCGCCGGCGGGCGTGGTCGCCGCGGCGCGGGCCCAGCTGGCCCTGTACCTGGGCGGGATGGGGGCCCGGGACGCCAACTACTACGCCGACCTGGCCCGCCGGTACGGCTACGGGCCCGAGGTCGAGGTCGTGCAGCGGCTCTACGCCTCGGGCCGGCGGGACGCGGCGGCGGCCGCGGTGCCCGACGACCTGGTGGCCGCGACGAACCTGATCGGGCCGCGGGGCCGGGTGGCCGAGCACGTCGCCGCCCTGGCCGCAGCCGGCGTGACCGTGCTCGACGTCCGCATCCCCGACGGCTGCGACGGCCCGGCCCAGGTCGAGGCCCTGCGGGCGCTGGTCGGCTGACGGCGGCGCCGCCGCTTGCTTGACGCCTTCCGTCTAAATCATCAAAGATTCAAAAGATGGAGCTGACGGGGCTCCTGTCCGTCACCGGTGGCGAAAGGACTCCGATTGAACCCGACCTCGCCACGGCTGGCCGACGTCGACGCGACCTTCCGGCGCATCCCCGACGCCGAGACGGCGGCGCGCTACCGGGCCGAGGGCTGGTGGGGCGACGTCACGCTGGCCGACCGGATCGCCGAGCTGGCCGCGACGCGCCCCGAGGACACCGCGTTCATCACCGGGCACGGCCGCTACAGCTGGCGCCGCTACGAGGACGACTCGGCCCGCCTGGCCACCGCCCTGGCCCGGCTCGGCCTCGAGCCCGGCGAGCGGCTCGGCATCCGGGCCACCGACGGCGCGACGGTCCACACCGCCTTCCTGGCCGCCGAGAAGGCCGGGCTCACCGCGGTGGGCATCGGCGCCCGGGCCGGCCGGCGCGAGATCGAGCACCTGCTGGCCTCGACCGGCGCCTCGGCCCTGCTGACCCTCGACGACGGCCGCGACGACGACCTCGACACCGAGGAGCTCCGGCGGGCCGCGCCCCGCCTGCGCCACCGCATCGTGGTGCCCGTGCTCGAGGCCGGCGGCGCGCCGCTGGCCTCGTTCGACGGGGACCCGCTCGACCTGGCCGGCGTCGAGGCCGAGGACCTCTCGGCCCGCCGCATCGGCCCCGACGACCTCTTCATGGTCAACTCGACCTCGGGGACCACGGGCCTGCCCAAGTGCGTCATGCACACCCAGAACCGCTGGATCTACTTCCACCAGCGGGCCGTCGCCCACGGCCGCCTGGTGCCCGAGGACGTCTTCCTCGGCGGCGTGCCCGCCCCCTTCGGCTTCGGCCTGTGGACCGCCCACTTCACCCCGACGCTGCTCGGCGTGCCCACCGTGGTCCTCGAGCGCTTCACGGCCGACGCCATGATCGAGGCGATCGAGCGCGAGCGGGTGACCGTGCTGTGCTGCGTCAGCACGCAGTTCATCATGATGCTGTCGTCGCCCCGGCTGGCCGACCACGACCTGTCCAGCCTGCGGGTCATGTTCACCGGGGGCGAGATGGTCCCCTACGAGCAGGCCCGGTCCTTCGAGGCCCGCACCGGCGCCCAGGTCCTCCAGTTCTTCGGCTCCAACGAGACCGGCCTGTTCTCGGGGACCAAGACCACCGACACCCAGGACCAGCGGCTGCGCACCGCGGGCCAGGTGGTCCCCGAGATGAACGTGCGGCTCTTCGACGACGGCCGCGACGTCACCGACGCCGGTCGGGGCCAGCCCGGGGGGCGGGGACCGGCCGCCTGCATGGGCTACCTGGGCGACCCGACGGCCAACGCCGAGCTGTTCACGCCGGACGGCTGGATGCTGATGGGCGACATCGTCACCGTCGACGCCCACGGCTACCTCCGGGTCATCGGCCGCAAGTCCGACTTCATCATCCGGGGCGGCAAGAACATCAGCGCGGCCCAGGTCGAGGACGCGGCCTCGTCGCACCCGGCGGTCGCCCTGGCCGCCGCGGTGCCGGTGCCCGACCCGGTGTTCGGCGAGCGGGTCTGCCTGTTCGTGGAGCTGGCCGAGGGCGCCACGCTGACCCTGGCCGAGCTCACCGGGCACATGCTCGCCCAGGGGACCAGCAAGGAGCTGCTGCCCGAGCGCCTCGTCGTGCTCGACGAGCTGCCCCGGTCCTCGGGCGGGAAGATCGCCAAGGGGGAGCTGAAGACCGCGCTGGCCGAGGGGGCAGAGGGGGACGCCACGCCATGACCACCACCACCGCCGCGCACGTCATCGGCCCGGACTGGGCCGACCCGCCGGTGCCCTGGACGCCCGAGGGGGTCGCCGACCCCAACCCCTGGTTCGCCAAGGTGCTCCATGGCCCGCCGCTCGTCTACGACGAGCACTCCGACGTCTGGCACCTGTTCCGCCACGCCGACGTCCACGCCTACCTGCTCGACGACCAGCGCCTGTCGCTGGCCAAGCGGGTCGAGCGCCAACCCCAGGCCAAGCGCCTCCTGGCCACCGACCCGCCCGAGCACGGAGAGCTCCGGTCCCACTTCAGCCGGGCCTACCGGCCCAAGAGGATCTCGGGCTTCGAGGAGCGGATCCGCTCCCTGTCGCGCTCGCTGGTCGCCCGGGCGCTGGAGGCCGGCACGGTCGACGTGGCCGCCGACATCGCCGAGCCGCTCACCCGCCAGGTCATGGGCGACCTCATCGGCATCCCGGTGGCCGACCTCGACGAGCTGTCCCGGCGGGCCATCCGCAACGCCAACGGCTCGATGGAGCGGGCGCCGGACGGGTCCCCGGTGATGGTGCTGTGGATGGGCGACGACGACCGGGCCAAGAACCGGGAGTTCAACGAGTACTTCGCCGACCTGATCGCCCTGCGCCGCCGCGAGCCGGCCGACGACCTGGTCAGCGACCTGGCCGCCGTGCCGCCGGACTCGTTCAGCGGCGCGTTCGACATCGGCGCCCTGCTCGACGAACAGCTCGGCTCGGGCCAGAACACGACCACCCACGGGCTGAGCACGATCCTGGCCCTCCTCGACCGGCACCGCGACCAGCTCCGGCGCCTCCGGGACGACCCGGCCCTGGTGCCCTCCACCGTCGAGGAGGCGCTGCGCATCTGCTCGCCGTCGCAGGGCCGGTTCCGCATCACCACCTCGGAGGTCGAGCTGCACGGCGAGCGCGTCCCGGCCGGCGCCCAGCTCGTGGCCTGGCTCCAGGCGGCCAACCTCGACCCGGCGGTGTTCGACGAGCCCCTCCGCTTCGACGTCGGCCGCACCCGCAACAACCACCTGACCTTCGGCTTCGGCGAGCACTACTGCCTGGGCGCGTCGCTGGCCCGCATGGAGCTGCGGATCTTCCTCGAGGAGTGGCTGCGGGCCGTGGCCGACTACGAGCGCACCGACGACGGCCCGCTCGAGTGGCTGCCGATGTACATGCTGCGGGGGCTGGCCCGCTTCGACGTGTCGCTCCGGGCGGCCTGAGGACCGAGGGCGGGCCGGCGGTGCGCATCGTGGTCGACCTCGACCGCTGCGAGGGCAACGGCGCCTGCGAGGCCTTCGCGCCGGCGGTCTTCCGGGTCGACGACCACGACGTGCTCGAGGTCCTGGACCCGGCGCCCGGCGAGTCGGCCCGGCCCGACGTGGAGGCCGCGGTGTCGGCCTGCCCCAAGGCCGCGCTGCGGATCGAGCCGTGAGCGCGGCGCTGCGACCGAGGGCGTCCTTCGACGTGGTGGTGGTCGGCGCCGGCTCGGCCGGGGCCACCCTGGCCGCCCGCCTGAGCGAGGACCCGTCCCGCGACGTGCTGCTGGTCGAGGCCGGGCCCGACTGGCGCAGCGCCACGGCCGACCCGGCCATCCGCTCGGCCGACAGCCTCGGGATGATGGACGCGGCCCGCTTCCCCCAGTACCAGTGGGTCGGGCTCACGGCCCGGCGCACCGGGGTCCAGGACGTGGTCCCCTACGTGAGGGGCCGGGGCCTGGGCGGCAGCTCGACGGTCAACGGGCAGGCCGCGATCCGCCCGCCGCTGGAGGAGTTCGCCACCTGGGTCGAGGCCGGCTGCACCGGCTGGGGCCCCGACGACGTCCTGCCCGCCTTCGTCTCGCTGGAGTGCGACCTGGACGTGCCGGCCGGGCCGTACCACGGCGACACCGGCCCGCTGCCGATCAGCCGGCCGGCGCCGGGGACCAACGGCCCGCTCGACGAGGCCTTCGCCACCGCGGTGCGGGCCGAGGGGTTCCCCTGGGTCGAGGACCACAACGCGCCCGGCGCGGTGGGCCTGTCGCCGCTGGCCTGGAACGCCCGGGACGGTCGACGGGTCACGACCAACGACGCCTTCCTCGACCCGGTCCGGGACCGACCCAACCTGACCGTGGTGGGCGACGCCCCGGTCGACCGGGTCCTGCTGGAGGGGACCACCGCCGTCGGCGTGCGGGTCCGGGTGGCCGGCGAGTGGGTCGACGTCGAAGCCGGCGAGGTGGTGCTCAGCGCCGGCGCCGCCTTCAGCCCGGCCATCCTCCAGCGGTCCGGGATCGGGCCGGCCGACCTGCTGGCCGAACTGGGCATCCCCACGGTGGCGTCCCTGCCGGTGGGCGACG
This sequence comes from Acidimicrobiia bacterium, assembly GCA_050247895.1. Taxonomy (GTDB): domain Bacteria; phylum Actinomycetota; class Acidimicrobiia; order Acidimicrobiales; family VFJN01; genus CAVPEW01. The sequence continues at coordinate 9,840 of JBFWTJ010000004.1, read as the reverse complement.
CGGCCCAGGAGCACCCGGTGCTGCCGTTGGTCCTGCGGTTGCGCCGCCGCGCCGTCCCGCCCAGCGGCCGGCACATGAACAGCGTGCTGCGCTACACGTCGTCGCACCCGGAGTCCTCGATCGGCGACCTCCAGATGAGCGTGGTCCGCTCCTACCCGGACCCCGAGCTGGGCGCGGTCTACGCCAAGGTCAACCGGTGCCGGGCGACGGGCCGGGTGCGGCTGACCGGCGCCGGGCCGGATGCGCTGCCGGCCATCGAGCTCGGCATGCTCGACGACCCGGTCGACGCCGCGCTGGCCCGCCAGGTCGTCCGGGACGGCTTCCGCCTGGCCCGGGCCGCGGTGCGCGCCGGGGAGGTCCTGGACGTGCGCGGCCCCGACGGGGGCGAGGTGCCCGTCGGGGGGAGCGACGCCGAGCTGGACGCCTGGGCCCTGCACGCCGCGGTCGAGGGCGCGCACCTGTCGGGCACGTGCCGGATGGGCGCGCCGGACGCGCCGACCACGGTGGTCGACCCCGACTGCCGGGTGCTGGGGATCGAGGGCCTGCGCGTCGTCGACCTGTCGATCACGCCCACCGTGCCCCGGGCCAACACCCACCTGTGCGCGGTGATGATCGGCGAGCTGGTGGCGTCGCGCTGGCCGGATGGCCGCTGAGACCGAGGGGGACGCGATGACCGACCCGTTGCAGGTGGACGACCGGATCCTGGTGGGCGGCGAGTGGCGCACCGCCGAGGAGCGGCTCACGATCGTCTCGCCCTCGACCGAGGAGGAGGTGGGGGTGGTCGGCGTGGCCGGGGCACCGAGCGCGCAGGCCGCGGTGGCCGCGGCGCGCGCCGCCTTCGACGAGGGGCCGTGGCCCCGGATGTCGCCGGCCGAGCGGGCCCGGCACCTGGCCCGGGTCCACCAGGGCTTCGTCGACCGCCACGAGGAGATCGCCGACGCGGTCACCACCGAGATCGGCGTGCCCCACGGGATGTCGCGGGGGATGCTGGCCCGGGCCCGGATGCTGTGGGAGGACCACCTCGAGATGGCCGGCTCGCTCCGGTTCGAGGAGGAGCGGTCCTTCCCGATCGGGACCGGCCGGGTGGTCCGCGAGCCGGTCGGGGTGGTCCTGGGCTTCCCGTCGTGGAACGGCCCGGCGTACAACGTGTCGCTGAAGTCGGCGCCCCCGCTGCTGGCCGGCTGCCCGGTGGTGCTCAAGACCGTGCCCGAGGTCGGCCTGTCGACCCGGATCTTCGCCGAGATCTTCCGGGAGGCCGACCTGCCGCCCGGGGTGGTGAGCCTGGTCCCGGCCGGGGCCGAGGTCAGCGAGGCGCTGGTGGCGCACCCGGGCGTGGACAAGGTGAGCTTCACGGGGAGCACCGCGGTGGGGCGCCGGATCATGTCCCTGTGCGCCGAGCGGATCGGTCGGGTGACCCTGGAGCTGGGCGGCAAGTCGGCCGCCGTGGTGCTCGACGACGTGGACCCGGACGAGGCGACGGCCCGGGCGGTGTCCAACGGCGTGCAGAACTCGGGCCAGGTGTGCTCGGCCAACACGCGCCTGGTGCTGCCCCGGCACCGCTACGACGAGTGGCTGGAGGCGCTGGGCGCGGCGCTGGCGTCGCTGCGGGTCGGCGACCCGTTCGACCCGGCGACCGACCTCGGGCCGCTGGCCCACCGCCGTCACCTGGACCGGGTGGAGGGCTACCTGCGCCTGGCCCGGGAGGAGGGGGCCCGGGTGGTGACCGGCGGGGGTCGCCCGGCCGGTCTCGACCGGGGCCACTACCTGGAGCCGACGCTGCTCGACGGCACCAACGACATGCGGGTGGCCCGGGAGGAGATCTTCGGGCCGGTCCTGGTCGCCATCCCCTACCGGGACCGGGCCGAGGCGGTGGCGCTGGCCAACGACAGCCCCTACGGCCTGGCCGGCACCGTCTACTCGGGGGACCCGGCCTCGGCCGACGCGGTGGCGGCCGGGTTGCGGGCCGGCGTGATCCGGATCAACCACGGCGTGTCGCACCCGGCGATGCCCTTCGGGGGCTTCAAGCAGTCGGGCGTCGGCCGGGAGGGTGGACCGGTGGGGCTCGACGGGTATCTGGAGGTCAAGGCCATCAGTTACCCTTGACTCCTTAATTATTATAAAGACTCATAACTTGACATCATTGAAAGACCAAGCGAACAATGACCGCTCGGGCCGGGGGCCCGTGGGGGAGGGGGAACCGATGAGGAACCGGTTGAGGGTGACCATGGGCCTGCTCGTGGCCGGCTCGCTCGTCGTCGCCGCGTGCGGCGGGGACGACGACGGCGACGCCGGCGGCAGCGGCGACGGCGGCACCGGGAGCAGCAGCACGTCCGAGGCCCCGACCTCCGACGCCGACACCACCGCCATCCTGCGGACGTCGGGCTTCGCCCCGGCCAAGCAGCTCGACCCGGTCCGCACCGTGTCGACCTGCGAGAGCGGGCAGCTCCGAGCCATCTACGACTCGCTGATCCGGGTCGACAACGACGGGAAGTTCGTGCCCGGGCTGGCCACCGAGTGGGAGTCGCTCGACGCCAGCACGCTGGTCCTCACCCTGCGCGAGGACGTCGTGTTCCAGGACGGCACGCCCTTCGACGGCGAGGCCGTCAAGGCCCACCTGGAGCGGGCCAAGACCGACCCGCAGTCGACCATCCAGCGCGAGGCGGCGACCATCTCCTCGGTCACCGTCGAGGATCCCCACACGGTGCGGATCGAGCTGAGCCAGCCGACCGTCGGCATCCTGCCCGCGTCCCTCTCTGACCTGCTCGGCATGGTGCCCTCGCCCAAGGCCGTCGCCGACAACGGCGAGCAGTACGGCGTCGAGGTGGCCGTGGGCGCCGGGCCCTACGCCGTGGAGAGCCTGCTGCCCAACGAGCTGCTCAAGCTCCGCACCTGGGGCGACGCCGACGAGTACTGGGACGCCGACAACCGGCTCCTGGCCGGCGTCGACTGGTACCCGCCGGCGCTGGACAAGCCCGAGCGCGTCGTCACCGGCGACCTCGACGTCATCCCGGGCAACGAGCTCACCCTGGCCTCGTCGACCAGCCTCAGCGGCATCGGCAGCATCTCGCGGACCAGCCCGACCTACAAGCAGGTCTTCGTCAACCCGGCCATGGAGCCCTTCGACAAGCTCGAGGTGCGCCAGGCCCTCAACTACGCCATCGACCGGGACGCCCTGGCCGACCTGGCCGGGACCGGCGACGACAGCGTGGCCTGGGGGCCGCTGCCCACCACGTCGTGGGCCCACAACCCCGAGGTCGAGGAGATGTACCCGTTCGACCCGGCCAAGGCCAAGGAGCTGCTGGCCGACGCCGGCTACCCCGACGGCATCTCCTTCACCGCCGGCGTGACCGACTCGCCGACCTACAACTCGGTCGGCCAGGCGCTCCAGGACATGTTCAAGGATTCCGGGATCACCATGGAGCTGGTCCGGGTGTCGGGCGCCGAGATCAACAACGCCCTCTACCAGCGCAAGGAGTACGCCGCCGCGGTCACCGCCTACGCCGGTGCGGCCGACCCGGGCCGCACCCTGTCGGCCCGCTTCGGCACCGGCGGCGCCCAGAACCCGGGGAACGTGTCGATCCCCGAGCTGGACGACCTGCTCGCCGAGGGCGCGGCGTCGACGGACCAGGACGAGCGGGCCGAGGCCTACCAGGCGGCCGAGCTCCTCGTCATGGAGCAGGCCCTGGAGGTGCCCATCGGCTTCAACCTGGAGGCGACGGTGTTCCGCTCGGGCGTCGAGGGCATCGACCGGGGCTACGGCTCCTGCCCCGGCGTCGACTACACGAGGCGGATCTACATCGCCAAGTGAGGGGGCCGCTCGGCCCTCGTCGACCCACCCCCGGGGGGTGCGTCGGCCGGTGCCGCGGGAGGTGGTCCCGCGGCGGCGGCCGGCGTGCCCGCCGGGGACGGGTGGTAGGACACGACCGGTGCCGTGGCCCGCGCCGGAGGGAGGCACGACATGAGGCTGCGACGGATCCTGTCGATCATCCCCATCGTCCTGGTCGTGTCGTTCCTGGTCTTCCTGCTCCAGGAGTTCCTGCCCGGCGACCCGGCGGCGACCCTGGCCGGGGAGGGCGCCACGCCTGAGCGCATCGAGCAGGTGCGCGACGACCTGGGCCTGGACGACTCGGTGGTCCAGCGGTACACGGCCTGGCTCGGCGACGCCGTCCGGGGCGACCTGGGCACTTCGCTGTTCACCCGCCGGCCGGTGACCCAGGAGCTGGGCGCCCGCTACTCGGTGACCTTCTCGCTGGTCATCGGGGCCCTGCTGGTCTCCATCGTGGTGAGCGTGCCCGCCGGGATGCTCGCCGCGGTCTACCGGGGCCGCTGGCCCGACCGGCTCACCACGGTCCTGGCCACCCTGGGCGTGGCCGTCCCCCACTTCATCATCGGGCTGTTCATGCTGGTGATCTTCGGCCTGACGCTCAGGTGGCTCCCGACCGGCGGCTACGTGCCGTGGGCGGTGAACCCGGGCGACTGGTTCCGCCACCTCGTCATCCCGGTGCTCTCGCTCAGCGGGATCATGATCGCCCAGATGACCCGCCAGATCCGCAGCTCGATGGTCGAGGTGCTGGACCAGGACTACGTGCGGACGGCCCGGGCCAAGGGGTTGTCGGCCGGGGCCATCGCCACCAAGCACGTGTTCCGCATGGCCGCCGGCCCGACCCTGGCCATCATGAGCGTCCAGGTCGCCCGCCTGCTGGGTGGCGTGGTGGTCATCGAGACCGTCTTCGCCCTGCCCGGGCTGGGCCGCTTCACCGCCGAGTCGATCATGCTGCGCGACCTCCCGGTGATCGCCGGCATCGTCCCGTTCGCCGTGCTGCTCACCGTGCTGGCCGACGTGCTGGCCGACGTGGCCCAGACCGCCCTCAACCCCCGGCTCCGGGAGCGCCTGCCGTGACGCCCGAACCGTCCGACGCCGTGACCACGATCGTCCCCGCCGAACCGACCGGCCCGGCGGGGTCGGTCGACCCCGAGGCGGGACCGGGACCGGCCCTGGCCGCCGGGATCGCCGGGGTGGAGGCCGACGCCGCGCCCCAGACCCGGCGCCGGCTCCGCATCCTGCTGCACGACCCCGGGACGCTGGTCTCGGGGGCGTTCCTCCTGCTGGTCCTGGCCGTGACCGTGCTCGCCCCGCTCATCGCACCCCACGACCCGTCCTCGACCGACCTCCAGGCCCGCTTCGCCTCGCCCCTGTCCGACGGCCACCTGCTGGGCACCGACGACCTGGGCCGGGACCTGTTCAGCCGCCTGCTCCACGCCGGGCGGGTGTCGCTGCTCGTCGGGCTGGGCTCGGTGGCCCTGGCCATGGTCATCGCCGTGCCCATCGGGCTGCTGGCCGGCTACGTCGGCGGCAAGACCGACGCCGTGCTGTCGGCGGCCATCAACGTCGTGCTCAGCGTCCCGCCGCTGATCCTGGTCTTCACCGTGGCCGGCATCCTCGGGCCCAGCGTCCGCAACGTGGTGATCGCCCTGGCCATCTACTTCGTGCCGGTGTTCGTCCGGCTGGTCCGCAGCGAGGTCAAGGTCCTGCGCTACGGCCAGCTGGTGGAGACCGAGCGGGCCATCGGGATCTCCGACACGCGGATCGTGCTGCGCCACGTGCTGCCCAACATCTCGGCCTCGGTCATCGTCCAGGCCTCGCTCAACGTGGGCACGGCGATCCTCGCCGAGGCCAGCCTGAGCTTCCTCGGCCTGGGCGTGCGACCGCCCACGCCGAGCTGGGGCGTGATGCTGCGCGACGCCTACGACTACGTGCGCATCGAGTCGTGGGTGGTGTTCGTGCCCGGCATCACGGTGGCCCTGGTCGTGTTCGCCCTCAACGTGTTCGGCGACGGCCTGCGCGACGCGCTCGGACGGGTGACCCGGTGACCGAGCCCCTGCTGCGGATCGAGGGCTACTCGCTGACGCTGCGCTCGGGCGACGGCCCGGTGCGGATCCTGGACGACCTCGACCTGACCATCGGCCACGGCGAGGTCGTCGGGCTGGCCGGCGAGAGCGGGTCGGGCAAGACCATGACCTCGCTGAGCATCATGCGGCTCCTCCCCCACCACGCCCGGACCGAGGGGCGGATCCTCGTCGAGGGGACCGACGTGCTGGCCGTGCCGCCGCGGGCCCTGCGCCGGCTGCGGGGGCCCACCATCGGCATGGTCTTCCAGGACCCGATGACCTCGCTGCACCCGGCCATCCGTGTCGGCGAGCAGATCGCCGAGGCCGTGCGGGCCCACGAGAAGGTGTCCCGTGCCGCGGCCCAGGCCCGGGCGGTGGAGATGCTGCGCCTGGTCGGGATCCCCGACCCGGCCGGCCGGTCCCGCCAGTACCCGCACCAGTTCTCCGGGGGCATGCAGCAGCGCGTGGTCATGGCCATCGCCCTGGCCTGCCGGCCCAAGCTGCTCATCGCCGACGAGCCGACCACCGCGCTCGACGTGACGGTCCAGGCCCAGGTCGTGGACCTGCTGCGCGACCTGCGGGCCGAGCTGGGCATGGCGATCCTGTTCGTCAGCCACGACCTGGGCCTGCTGTCGAACCTGTGCGAGCGGCTGGTGATCATGTACGGCGGCCAGGTGGTGGAGGACGCGTCGACCGAGCAGGTCTTCAGCGCGCCGCGGCACCCGTACACCCACGCCCTGCTCCACGCCGTGCCCGATCCCACGACCCGGGGCGGCCGGCTGATGACCATCCCGGGCGCGCCGCCCCAGCCGGGCAAGCTCTCGGGGTCGTGCCGCTTCGCGCCCCGCTGCGCCTACGCGGTCGACGCCTGCCTGGACCGCGACCCGCCGCTGGAGGCGCCCGAGCCGGGCCGTTCGGTGCGCTGCGTCCGCCACGCCGAGCTCGAGCTGACGAGGGAGCCGGTGCCCACATGACCACGACCGACGCCACCGGGTCCCCGCTGCTCGAGGTCCGGGGGCTGCGCAAGGAGTTCCCCCGCCGGGCCGCCTGGCGCCGGTCGCTCAGCCCGATCGTGGCCGTCGACGGGGTCGACCTGACCCTGGACCGGGGCGAGACGCTGGGCATCGTGGGCGAGAGCGGGTCGGGCAAGTCGACCACGGCCCGGATGGTGCTGCGCCTGATCGAGCCCACCGCGGGCACGGTCCGCTTCGACGGCCGGGACCTGACCGCGCTGGGCGGGCGGGACCTGCGCCGGGTGCGCCGCGACCTCCAGGCCGTGTTCCAGGACGTGACCGGGTCGCTCGACCCGCTCATGAACGTCTCCCAGCTCCTGGCCGAGCCGCTCCGCGAGCACCGCGGGCTGGCCGGGGAGGGGGCCCGGCGGCGGGTGACCGAGCTGCTCGACATGGTCGGGCTGCCCCGGGCCTTCGCCAGCCGGTACGCCCACGAGCTGTCGGGCGGCCAGCGCCAGCGGGTCAACATCGCCCGGGCCCTGGCCGTGGAGCCCAAGCTGATGGTGCTCGACGAGCCGGTGAGCGCCCTGGACGTGTCGACCCAGGCCCAGGTCATCAACCTGCTGTCGGACCTCCAGGCCGAGCTGGGGGTGGCCTACCTGCTGATCGCCCACGACCTGTTCGTGGTGCACCACGTGAGCACGCGGATCGCGGTGATGTACCTGGGCGTGGTGGTCGAGCAGGGGACGGCCGACCAGCTCTACGCCCGGCCCCGCCACCCCTACACCGAGGCCCTGCTCTCGGCCGTGCCGGTCCCACCGACCTCGGCCCACGCCCGCGAGCGGATCACCCTCCAGGGCGAGGTGCCCAGCGCCCACGCCGTCCCCCCCGGGTGCCGCTTCCACACCCGGTGCCCGTACGTGATGGAGGTTTGCCGGACCGAGGTCCCGGCCCTGGTCGCCTTCGAGGACGGAGGCTCGGTGGCCTGCCACCTGCACACCACGGGCCCGGAGCTCACCGGGGCGTCGGTCGAGCTGGTGCCGGCGCCCGCCGGCACCCGCCCCGCCGTGCCCCAGGACGGCGTCGCGCCTTGAGGGGGGCGATCAATCGTAAGATCGCATCGTTGTCCGAACAACGTGTGAACGGCCGCTTCGCGCAGACCCAGCGTGACTCCCTCGGTGAGGCATCGGTGCAGCTGCGCCAGCCCAGCGTCGCCGAGCTGATCGCCCATCGCCTGCGCGAGCGGATCCTGGAGGGCCAGCTCCGCGACGGCGACCTGCTGCCCAAGCAGGAGGACCTCCTGGCCGAGTTCGGGGTGTCCAAGCCCTCGGTGCGGGAGGCCCTGCGGATCCTCGAGACCGAGGGCCTGATCAGCGTCCGCCGGGGCAAGACCGGGGGCGCGGTGGTCCACGCGCCCAAGGCGGAGAACGTCGCCTACACGCTGGAGCTGGTGCTGCGGGCCCAGAACGTGGACATCGACGACGTGGCCATCGCCCTGCGGAACCTCGAGCCGGTGTGCGCCTCGCTGTGCGCGGCCCGGCCGGACCGCCAGGAGGCGGTGATCGCCGAGCTGCGGCCGATCCACGAGGAGGCGGCCCGCAACATCGACGACGTGCTGCGCTTCACCCGCCTGTCCCGCCTCTTCCACGAGAAGCTGGTCGCCTGCTGCGGCAACGAGACCCTAATCATGGTCGTGGGCGCGTTGGAGGCCATCTGGACGGCCCACGCCACGGCCTGGGCGGTGGAGTCGACCGACCACGACGAGTTCCCCGACGAGGCCTACCGGCAGCGGGGCTGGGACGACCACGAGCTCCTGCTCCGCCTGATCGAGCGGGGCGACGGCGAGGCCGTGGCCCGGGAGGCCCACAGCCACCTGGCCTGGGCCCCGACCTACGAGGTCATGGAGACGCTGCCCCCCAAGGGCCACGTCCTCCTGCAACGCACCGCCCCCGACAACACCTGACCGGCCCTGCCGGCCAGGTGTGCCCGGGCAGGCCCGGGTTGCGCTCGGATCAGTCGGACAGCAGGCGTGCGTAGAAGGTCGGGGGATCCTGGTGGAAGCGCCGCCACAGGTTCGTCGCCGCCAGGTCGTCGAAGGTCGTCCGCGCCACGCCGTCCGGTCCCAGCTCGTAGAGGGCGGCGCCCGGGTAGGCCAGGAGGAACGGCGAGTGCGTGGCGATCACGAACTGGCCGCCCGATCCGACGGACGCCGCGATGACCCGGGCCAGGGCCATCTGCCCTTGGATCGACAGCGCCGCCTCCGGCTCGTCGAGCACGTAGAGGCCGGGCTGCAGGAACCGGGCCAGTGCGAGGTCGAGGAACGACTCCCCGTGGGACGCCCCGTGCAGGTCGGGGAACACCGCCTGCAGGTCCCGGTCGGCCCCGATGTGCGACGCCATGGCGTAGAAGGACTCGGCCCGCAGGAACCAGCCCCGGTGGTGGCGCCCGCGCCAGCGCAGGACCAGGTGGTCGTGGAGCGGGCTGTGGGTGTCGGCGGTGGCGAACCTCAGGTTCCGGTTCCCGCCCTCGGCGTTGAAGCCCGCCGCGACGGCGATCGCCTCCACGATCGTGGACTTCCCCGACCCGTTGTCCCCCGACAGGACCGTCACCGCTCCGAACTCGATCCGGTCCACGTCGCGGACCGCCGGGAGCCCGAACGGGTACCCCTCCGTCGGCGCACCGTCATCCAGGGAGGCCTGCAGGAGGCCGCTCACGGCGGGTCCACCGATCCGCGTCACGCCGGCGCGCACGTCGCTTCGCGCAGGGGGACACGACCACCGGGCAACCCCGGTCCTCGTCCCGCCGCCACGACCACGACCGGTCCGGGTCCGACGTCCATCGTCTCAATGATCACAGGCCGGTCGGCCCCCGCCTTCCATGGCCCGGCTCCTTGAGGCCTCGATGGCCCCGGTGGCGTGGCGCTCGACCTTGCGACGCTTCACGGGCGACACGACCATGCCCGAGTCCTCCCGTCGACCATCGAGGCTCACGTCAGCAG
>JBFWTJ010000003.1:0-37422 GCA_050247895.1 Acidimicrobiia bacterium | reverse complement strand
CGAGGTGAAGGCCAGCCAGCGAGTCGATCGTCGCGAGATGGCCCCGCTGCGAAAGCTCCGCGACGCCACAGGCTCCTCGTTCCTGGCTGGCATCGCCCTCCACCTCGGCGCCCAGTCCTATGTTGCCGATGACCGGCTTCACGTCCTGCCCGTCGGCGCGCTCTGGTCGCCCCAGCCCGATGAGGACAACGTCTGAACCGCCCCCACCTGCACGGCGTCTGCCATGCGATGGTGGGGTTCGAGTCCCTTTGCGCCCACCACACCAGCCCGAGCGGCTTCAGCCGCGGGTCAGGCTCTGGCGCTCGAGGCCGTCGAGGAGCAGGTCGAGGGTGAACTCGAACTCGGTCTGGCTGTCGCACCAGCCGAGCACGTCGTCGCCGGCCGCGTGCACCTCGGCGCCGACCATGGCGGCGAGGTGGGGGACGAGCTCGGCCATCCGGGCCTGCGCCGCGGGGTCGGCCTCGGCGTCCTGCCCGGCCGGCGCGAACAGCTCCTGGGAGAAGCCGAGGGGCATGCTCCCGAAGGCGTGCAGCGCCCGGTGCGCGAGGTGGTACGAGAGGCCGCCCTCCACCATCGTCGCGACCACGCCGTCGTAGTAGGCGTACAGGGTGGGTGGAGCGGTGGCGCGGCCGGCGATCAGCCGCGGCGCCCACGGGTGGCGGAGCATCACGGCCCGGGCGGTGAGGAACCGTCGGCGCAGGGTCCGTCGCCAGGAGGGGTCGGGGGCGTCGGCCTCGACCCGTGCGACCGTCGACAGGACTTCGGCGACGAGCGCCTCGACGAGGCCGTCGAGCAGCGCCTCCTTGCTGGCGACGTGGTGGTAGAGCGACATGGCCTCGACGCCGAGCTCGGCGGCGACGCGGCGCATCGTGACCTGTTCCAGGCCCTCGCGGTCGGCGACGGCGCGCGCCGCGCCGGCCACCCGCTCGGGTGTCAGTGGCTGCCGGGACCGGACCATCTGTTCACCTCTTCTTCACCGCCGAGTACCACCTTACCGCGTAAGGTAGACTTACGACGTAAGGCAGGAGCTCGCGATGACCACGTACGCATCCCGCCGTGAGGCGGGCCGACACCCGGCGTGGCGCGTCCCCGCCGGACTGCTCCTGCTCAGCCTGATCCCGCTCCTCGCGGGGGCGGCCCGAGTCGGGGAGCTGGCGTCGTCGCCGGAGGTGACCCCCGACAACGCCCGGTTCGTCGAGGATCCCTTCCCGGTGGTGGCCCACATCGTCGGCGCCACGGTCTGGTGCGTCCTCGGCGCGTTCCAGTTCGTGCCCTCGCTGCGGCGAGGGCGCTGGCACCGCCGGGCCGGCAAGGTCGCCCTCCCCTTCGGGCTCGTGGCCGCGGCGAGCGGCATCTGGATGGCGCTCTTCTACCCGCTGCCCCATCCCAACTCGGTGGCGCTCGACCTCATCCGCACGCTGTTCGGCACCGGGATGCTGGTGGCGCTCGTCCTCGCCCTCGGGGCGATCCTGCGCAGGGACGTGCCGAGCCACCGGGCCTGGATGATCCGCGGCTACGCGATCGGGGTGGGCGCCGGCAGCCAGGCGCTGATCGGCATCCCCCTGCTCCTCGCGTTCGGCGAGCCCAACGTGGCCAGCAACATCGGCCTCCACGTGGCCGGCTGGCTCGTCAACCTCTGGGTCGCCGAGCGCATGATCCGCGGGCGCCCGCTGCGGGTGCCCCGGCCGGGCACCGCCCCGCCGCGCTCGCACGGCCCGTGCCTCTCGGGTGGTCCGCGGGAGGGCGACGGCCGTGCCGCACGCACCGGCCCGGGGGACGGGACCGGTCGGCGGTCGAGCGCGCGTTGGTAGCGTGCCGGCCGTGACGGTCGACGACGACGCCGACCTGGACGGGCTCGGGCGCGTCGGGCAGGTCGTGGCCGAGGCGCGCGAGGCCATGCTCGGCGCCGCGGTGCCGGGGACCTCGACCGCCGAGCTGGACGCGGTGGGCCGCGAGGTCCTGCGACGTCACGGGGCCCGCAGCGCGCCTCGCCTGGCCTACGGGTTCCCGGCCTGGACCTGCATCAGCGTCAACGACGCGGTCGCCCACGGCGTGCCGTCGCCGGAGCAGGTGCTCCGGTCCGGCGACCTGGTCAACGTCGACGTGTCGGCCGAGCTCGACGGGTACTGGGCCGACACCGGTGCCAGCCGCCCGGTCGGCGAGGTGCCGGCCCGGGCCCGTGAGCTGGTCGAGGCCACCCGGGCCGCGCAGGCCGAGGGGATGGCCGCCGCGGTGGCCGGGCGACCGCTGCGCCACATCGGCCGGGCCGTCGAGCGCCGTGCCCGCCGGCACGGGTTCGGCGTGATCGGCATGCTCGCCGGCCACGGCGTCGGGCGGTCCATCCACGAGCCGCCCCGCGTGCCGGGCATCGAGGACCGCGCCGATGCCACGGTGCTGTGGGAGGGGCTGGTGATCGCCGTCGAGCCGTTCCTGTGCACCGGGATGCCCTTGGTGGTCGAGGACCCGGACGGCTGGACGTTGCGCACCCCCGACGGCAGCCTGGCCGCCCAGGTCGAGCACACCATGGTCGTCACGGCGGGGCGACCGCTGGTCCTCACCAGCTGAAGGCGGCGGGCGATCGACGCACCGTGCCCCCTGGCGGCTCTTGTGCCACGACGGCGCGGGCCGTCGCCGAACCGGTTGGACGTCAGACCGAGGTGATCGGCAGGGATGGGTCGAGGTGGCGGAGGTCGCCGGGATCGCTGGTCACGACCGTGGTCCCCGATCGGCGAGCGCAGATGACCACGTGGGCGTCCGCGATGTCGGCGGTGCCGGACGCGACCAGCAGCCGCCCGACGCCGGTGGCGTCGACGCGGTCCAGCGGTTCGACCGAGGTCGCCGGCTGTCGCAGCAGCCGGGCCAGGCGCACCTGGCGGGCAGGGTCGCGCACGGCCTGGGCCAGCGCCGAGCCGGGGATCACGACCCGGTCGCCCGCCTCGGCGGCACGGGCGAGCAGGACGACGGTGCGGCGATCGTCGCGGTCCAGCGCGATCAGCGGGCCCGCATCCAGTGTCACGCCGCGGCTCACGCGGCCCCGGCTCGGCCGAGGATCTCGTCGGCCCAGACACGCTCGGCGGGCGTCATAGCGCCGCCGGTCGCGTCCAGGGCCTCGGCGAGCATCGCCCCCCAACCCCGCACGTCGTCCAGCGAGACCTGGACCGCGTGCTGGACGAACCCCGAGACGCTGTCGGCCCGGCCCTGTGCAACCAGGGCCCGGATGGCGTCGAGCGACTCGACGGGCATCGTCACGGTGACCTTCCGCGTCTTCGCCATACCAATCACCATACCAACGCCCGACCGCCGGTCGTCGGGTCCCACCCGTGGGGAGGTCAGTCCGAGCCGCGGGCGGCGTCGGCGAGGGCGGTGACGACGGCGGCGGGCTGCTCGCCCGACATCCGGCCGACCACGTTCCCGTCGGCGTCGAGCGCGACCAGCAGGGGGTAGCTGGTGAGGCCGTAGGCCCGTGCCGCGGCCTGGGCGTCGTTGTCGAGGAGCACGTCACCGTCCCAGCCCTCGCGGTCCAGCCAGCTCGCCGGCGGGAAGTTGGGGGCGTCGGGGTTGGTGCCGGTGAGCACGGCGACGGTGCGGATGCCCTCGAAGGCGCCGTCGTCGGCCAGGTCGACGAGCACGGGGAGCTCGGCCTGGCAGTGGGGGCACCAGTGGGCCAGGAAGGCGACGAGGGTGGGCTCGCCCTGGCCACCCAGGCCGACCCGGTCGCCGTCGGGCGAACGCCCCGTGAGCGTGGGCGCGACCTGGCCCTCGGCCGGATCGGCGCCGGCGTCGGGCAGGGGGGTCAGGGCGGTCCCCTCGACGGTCACGGGGCCGAACACCGGCCGGTCGTCGTCGTCGCCGCCCGACCCGGCCGCGGCGATGGCGATGCCGATCACCACGACGACGGCCAGCACGGCGCCGCCGATGGCCAGGATGGGCGTCCGTCGCGACGGCGCCGGGCCCCGGGGCGGCTGCCCCGCCCGTCCCCTCGAGGGGGTGCTCTGCTTGGTCATGGCGCCTCCTCGGCGTTGGGTCGGTCGAGCCAGAGCACCACGAGGATGACCGCGAAGCACGCGCCGGCCATGCGCGGGATGGTCCAGAAGCCCAGGCCCTCGACCCAGCGGATCGTGCAGGGGTTGTTCGGGTCGCACCCGCCCGGGTCGCGGTCGGGGAAGGTCTCGATGAAGACGTGCCAGGCGTTGACGGCCAGCCCCAACCCGGCGACGGTGAGGGCGTAGGGCCGGATGCCGGGGTCGCGTCGCCAGGCGGCCAGGGGCAGCACGACGGCGAGGGGGTACATGGCGATGCGCTGGTACCAACACAGCTCGCAGGGCGGGAAGTGGGCACCCTCGGAGAACCACAGGCTCCCGGCGGTGGCCAGCACGGCGACCCCGCCCGCGAGCGCCGGCCCCAGCCCGGTGAGCTCACGGCGCAGGGCGGCGAACCACGACGGTGCGACCAGGCGCGCCACGGCGACCAGGGCCAGTGCCAGCAGGCCGGCGGTGACCACGGTCCCTTCCACATCTGCGACCTGCGACGCGTCGATGTCCCTCGGGTCGCCGCCGCCGGTCGGATGGTTCCCGACGATCGAGGTGGCGCTCGTCACAATGAAGACCGGTTAGCCGATCTGACCCGTAAATATGACGTTGCTAATCACCTATAGGTAAGGTTTGATACATGGCCGTGACATTGGGAGCCGACCTGCCGGGAGCCGTCGTGTCCGGCGACTGGCTCCGGTCCCACCTCGGCGACGTGGTCGTCGTCGACGTCCGCTGGTACCTCGACGGGCGGTCCGGCCGCGAGGCCTACCGCGCCGGGCACGTGCCCGGCGCGGTGTTCGCCGACGTCGACGCCGACCTGGCCTCGCCGCCGTCGTCCGAGGGCGGTCGGCACCCCCTGCCCAGCCCCGAGCGGTTCGCCGAGGTCCTGGGCCGGCTCGGCATCGGGCCCGACGTGCCCGTGGTCGCCTACGACGACGCCGGCGGCTCCACCGCGGCCCGCCTGTGGTGGCTGCTGCACCTGCTCGGCCAGCCCGCCGCCGTCCTCGACGGGGGCCTCGCGGCCTGGCCCGGCGAGCTGCAGGCCGGCGAGGTGGCGGTCGAGCCCGTCGAGCGGGCCCCCCGACCCTGGCCGGTCGAGCGGATCGTCCCCATCGACGACGTGGAGCGGCGCCGCGACGAGCCCGGAGCGTTGCTCCTCGACGCCCGGGCCGCCAACCGCTACGCCGAGGGCGACAGCGCCATCGACCGCCGCCCCGGCCACATCCCCGGCGCGGTCAGCGCGCCCTGGGCCGGGAACCTCGACCCCACGGGGCGCTTCCTGGCGCCGGAGGACCTGCGGGCCCGCTACGCCGGGCTCGGCGTGGGCGACGGGCCCGTCGTCGCCTACTGCGGGTCCGGGGTCACGGCCTGCCACGACCTCCTGTCGCTGCACCTCGCCGGGTTCGACGACACCGCCCTGTTCGTCGGTTCGTGGTCGGCTTGGGCCGCGGACGACGACCGCCCGATCGAGGTCGGCGCCGCGGCGACCTGAGGGCGCCGGCACCAAGGACCGAACCCACCGGTGGCTCGAGGGGCCACCGGGCCCACCCGTCACGCCCGAGCACACGAAGGGGCTGCCCCATGCCGTCGAACGCCACCAACCCGGGATCGATCGCCATCCGACGCGTCGGCGGGCGCATCGGCGCGCTGGCCACCGGGATCGACCTGGCCCAGCCGCTCGACGAGTCGGCCGCGTCGGCCCGGTGACCGCAGGTCCCGACGACGCGGTGCTGGCCGAGGTGACGGCCCTGCTCGACCGGGCCGGGCTGCACCCCCACCCCGAGGAGCTGGCCCAGCTGGCCGAGGTGTACCCGTCGCTGCGGGCCGACGTGGCGCGGCTCCACGCCCTGGGGGCGGCCCGCTGGGGCTGGTCGGCCCTGGCCTTCGCCGTCGACCCGATCCCGGAGGCCGAGCCCGGACCCTGATCCCCGATCCGGGTGTCGTTGGCCCCGCATCCTCGGGCAAACTATGTTCAGAGATACCGAGGAGCGACCGAGGGGGAGCCTGCCATGGCCGCGCTGGCCGACGAGATCAAGGTCATCGACACCGACACCCACGTCATCGAGCCCTACGACCTCTGGACGTCGCGGGTCTCCACCAAGCGCTGGGGCGACCTGGTGCCCCACGTCCGCTGGAACGACGACCTCCAGGAGGAGCACTGGTACTTCGGCGACACGCCGATCTGGCAGGCCGCCGGCTCCGCCATGGCGGGGTACGACAAGTTCCCGCCGAACCACCCCAAGCGGTGGGAGGACGCCCACCCGTCGACCTGGGACGCCAAGCTGCGCCTCGAGCGCATGGACGAGTACGGCATCTACGCCCAGGTCCTGTACCCCAACGTCTCGGGGTTCGGCATGGGCCGCTTCACCAACCTCCAGGACCCGGAGCTGATGCTGGCCTGCGTGCAGGCCTACAACGACTTCCTGGTCGACTTCTCCTCGGCCGACCCGAAGCGCTTCATCCCGGTGATGGCCCTGCCGTTCTGGGACGTCGAGGCCAGCCTGGCCGAGATCGACCGCTGCACCGAGCTGGGCCACCGGGGGATCATCATGGGCTCCCAGCCCGAGATCTTCGGCCAGCCGCCCCTGGCCCACCCGCAGTGGTACCCGGTCTTCGCCTCGGCGCAGGAGAAGGGCCTGCCGATCAACTTCCACATCGCGGCGGGCGACACCTCCTCGATCGGCTCCGGGTTCCCCGGCAACGGCCGGCACGCCAACTACTCGAAGGGCTCGCTGCTGTTCTTCCTCGGCAACGCCAACGCCATCTCCGAGGTGATCATCTCCGGCCTGTGCCACCGCTTCCCCGAGCTCAACTTCGTCTCGGTCGAGAGCGGCGTGGGCTGGCTGCCCTTCGCCCTGGAGTCGCTCGACTGGATGTGGAAGAACTGCGGCGTCGGCGTCGAGCACCCCGAGTACGACCTGCTGCCCAGCGAGTACTTCCGCCGGCAGATCTACGGCTGCTTCTGGTTCGAGCAGGGCTCGCTGCGGGCCGCCCTGGACCAGCTCGGCCCGGACAACATCCTCTACGAGACCGACTTCCCCCACCCCACGAGCATGTCGCCCGGCCCGGCCTCGGCCGCCGTCGTGCCCCGCGACTTCATCCAGCAGAACCTGGGTGACCTGCCCCGGGAGACGGCCCAGAAGATCCTGCACGACAACGCGGCCCGCCTCTACGGCCTGGACCGCTGAGCGACCGCGCCCCCGGCCCGAGGCCGGGGGCGCTCCCCCTCGGGGCGCCTGTGGTCAGATCGTGCGCTCCTCGTCGTTCCAGAACTCGGCCCGCAGCTCGCGCTTGAGGATCTTGCCCGCGCCGCTGATCGGCACCGACGGGCGGATCTCGAGGGAGCGGGGCTTCTTGAAGGCGGCGAGGCGCTCGGCGGCGAAGGACAGGATCTCGTCCTCGGTGGCGGTACGGCCCTCCCGGAGCACCACCACGACGTGGATGCTCTCGCCCCAACGCTCGCTGGGGATCCCGATGGCCGCGGCGTGCAGGACGGCGGGGTGGTCGTACACGGCCTCCTCGACCTCACGGCTGAACACGTTGAGGCCGCCGGTGATGATGATGTCCTTGCGCCGGTCGACGATGGTGATGAAGCCCTCGTCGTCCATGGTGGCGATGTCGCCGGTGCGCAGCCAGCCGTCGACGAAGGCCTCCGCCGTCTCCTCGGGCATCTCGAAGTAGCCCTCGGTCACGCTGTCGCCCCGCAGCCACAGCTCGCCGCTGGTCGTCCCGTCGCGGGGCACGTCGTGGCCGTCCTCGTCGACGACCCGGGCCATCATGAACACGTGGGGCTTGCCGGCCGAGGTGAGGCGGCGGACCTCGGCCTCGGTCCCGTCGAGGTGCTGGTTCTCCCGCCGCAGGGAGAGCCCGCTGGAGTAGGTCTCGGCCATGCCGAACATGGGCACGAACACGTCGCCGAAGACCTGGCGGGCCCGCTGGAGCAGGTCCCGGGGGACCGGCGACGCGCCGCAGCCGATCCAGATGACGCTGGACACGTCGGTCTCGGCCAGCGCGGGGTGGGACAGGACCGTGGTCAGCATCGTGGGGACGATGATCACGTGGGTGACGCGGTGCTCCTGGACCATGCGCAGGAACAGCCCGGGCTCGAAGGCGGGGACGATGACGGAGCGGCCGCCCTTGAGGATCACCGGGTGCAGGCCGCTCACCCCGCCCGGGTTGGACGAGAAGGGCACGGTCTGCAGGTAGGTGCCGCGCTCGGGCAGCGGCATCTCCATGGCCCAGTTGGCGTACGACGCGTAGGCGTTGCGGTGGGTCAGCACGGCGCCCTTGGGGATGCCCGTGGTGCCGCCGGTGGGGGAGAGCTGGTAGGCGTGGTCGGGCGTGATCCCGTAGTCGGGGGCGGTGGCGTCCTGGGTGCCGACGAGCTCGTCGAGGTCGACGTCGCCGTCGAGGGCGCCCCCGCCGGTGACCAGGACGTGGCGGATCGAGGGGATCTGGGCGATCCACTCGGCCTCGGCCCGGTGCTCGGCGTCCACGAGGATGGCCGAGGGCTGGACGTACCGGAGGTACGCGACCAGCTCGTGGGGCGAGAGGCGGGTGCTCGTGGAAGCGCCCACCACGCCGGACTTGGCGCAGCCGAAGAAGAGCTCGAGGTACTCGATCGTGTTGGCGCTGAACGCCGCGATGCGGTCGCCCTCGTCGAGCCCCAGCGAGCGCAGGCCCCGGGCCAGCTGGTTGGTCCGCGCCTCCATCTCGGCCCAGCTCCGGGTGGCGCCGCCGGGCACCACCGCGGCGTCTGCGTCGCCGAAGAAGTGGGCGTTCCGTCGGACGATGTCGTGGACGAGCACCTGACCTCCGCTCCTCGTGCGGAGGTCTCCGCTCCGCCCAGCGCACGTTAGCGATGCCGGCGTGGATGACGGGAGGCCGGCCGGTGGGGGGTAGAACGGGTTGATGTTCGACGACCTGCTCGAGGCCAACGCCCGCTATCGGGCGACGTTCCGCAGCTCCGGGCAGTCCGGGGTGGCCGCCCGCGGGTTGGCCGTGGTCACCTGCATCGACTCGCGGATCGAGCCCCTGGCCGCGCTGGGCCTGGAGGTGGGCGAGGCGAAGATCGTGCGCAACGCGGGGGCGCGGGTCACCCCCGACGTCCTGCGCTCGCTGGTCCTGGCCGTCAACCTCCTCGGGGTCGACCGGGTGTGCCTGATGCAGCACACCTCGTGCGCGGTCGTCGGATCCAGCGAGGCGGAGATCCGGGGCCGCGTGGCCGAGGCCGCGGGGACCGACGTGGCCGGCTGGGACTTCCTGGCCCGCACCGACCCGCTCGACACGCTGGCCGTGGACGTCGCCGCCATCCGCGGCTGCGCCCTGCTGCCGGCCGACCTCGTCGTGGGCGGCTTCGTCCTCGACGTCGAGACCGGAGGCCTGCGCCAGGTCCTCTGAGCGGAGCGCACCGCGGCGCGTCAGGCGTCGTGCTGGTCGCCGGGGGCGTGACCGCTGCCGGGGCGGGCGCGCTCGGTGCCGCCGGGGCCGCGCCGGTCGCCCGAGCGGGCGGCGAGGGCCAGCCCGGGCCGGTCCTCGAGGGCCCGGCGCAGCTCGCGGATCTCGTCCGCCAGCTCCTCGACGCGCCGGCTCAGGCCCCGCAGGTCGATCTCCAGCGGCGGCCCGCCCGGGCTCTGGGGACCGATGGCGACGGGCTCGCGGCCCTGGAGGACCAGCTCGACCGACTCGGGGGTCCACTGCAGGGCCCGGGCCACCCGGGCCAGCGACGAGCGGGCGTAGGAGGTCTGCTTGCCGTTCTCCAGGTTGCTGGCCACCGACTTGGACACGCCGAGCTCGTCCTGGCCGAGACCGAGCTCGAGGCGGCGGTCCAGGACGCGCCCGCCCACCCTCTGCCAGTCGGACGGGGAGCCGGTCACGGCGGGCTGGGCCATGGCCGAGATCGTCGCAGAAATATCTGGCAACAACCACGCACCCCCGGACACAGTGGCGCCCCATGCAAATCACATCCCTGCAAGTTCGACCCGTTTCGGTCCCGTCCCCACCCGCTTCCGAGCATCGAACGTTGTGGAAAGGTATCGGCATGCAGGTGAACCCCAGCAGCCTCCGCGTCATCCGAGAGCGTTCGGGCCTCACGGTCACCGCCCTGGCCCGAGCGGCGGGCATCCACCAGGCCCACCTCTCCAACATCGAGGCCGGCCGTCGCAACCCCAGTCCGCAGGTCGGTCGTGCCCTGGCCGCGGCCCTCAAGATCGACCTGGTCGCCATCCTCGCCGACCCCGACGCGGCCTGAGGTGGGCGCACCCGTCCGCCGTTGGTCGCCTTGGGCAGAGCTCCGGGCCCGTCCCCACCTCCGGCTGCGTTGGGCCGTCCTGCCCGACGACGTCGGCGGCGGCCGCATCGAGGATCGGCCCACCGGCCGGACCGTGGTGATCGACCCCCGGCTCGGGCGGCGGGACCGGGCCGCGGTCCTGGCCCACGAGCTGATCCACGACGAGCGGGACATCCTCTACCCGCCCGGTTGCCCGGCAGCGCTGGTGGCCAAGGAGGAGGCTGCCGTCGATCGGGCCGTGGCCCGGCGCCTGGTCCCGCTCGACGCGCTGCGCCGGCTGGTGGCCGCCCGCTCGGCCTTCGGCCCGGTGACCACCGCGGAGATCGCCGACGAGTTCGACGTCCCCGTCGAGGTCGCCCAGCGGGCCGCCGAGCTGGTCCACGGCCGCTGACGCGACGAGGCCCCGGCTTCGGCCGGGGCCCGTGTGCGGTGCGATCAGCCCGTGGGGGCCGGGCTCACTTCCAGCGGTAGACCATCCGACCGCGGGTCAGGTCGTAGGGCGACAGCTCGACCTGCACCTTGTCGCCGATCAGGACCCGGATCCGGTTCCGGCGCATCTTCCCGGACAGGTGCGCGAGCACCTGGTGGCCGTTCTCTAGCTCGACGCGGAACATCCCGGCGCGGAGCGCCTCGGTGACCACGCCGTCGAGCACGATGACATCTGAGCTGGCGCTTGCCATGGGTCCCTTCGGATCTGGGTTTCGGGGGGCTCTTACAGTCTGCCCGCTGCGGGCTCGGACGTCATGCTCACCCGACGGTCTGGGCCGCGAACCCCCGGCCCACGAGCACCTCGGTCGTGGTCATGTCGGGGATCGGGGTCAGGAGCCGGAGCTCGCCCGTCACCTCCGATCCCGACGGGACGAGATCGACCGAACCCTGCTCGCCGGCCAGGATCCGCCCGTCGGCCGCCCGGTACAGGGCCGTCACGTCGACACCCTCCTCGTCGGTCGACCAGCTCGACCTCACGGTGAACCTGGTCACAGCCCCGCCGCCCGGCTCGGGCTCGGTGGCCACCGGGCCCGAGATCAGCGAGCCCGCCACGTCGGCCGGCTCCAGCCAGGCCGCGGCCTGGACCTCGACCTCGATCGACGCCGGTGCCACGATCGGCTCCAGCAGCGTGCCGCCCACCGCCATCCGGGCCCCGGGCATCACCCCGTTGAGCAGGGCCGTGTCCTCGAACAGGACCGCTCCCGCCGCATCGAGGATCCGCGAGCGCACCGTGACGCCGGTGGCGAGCAGGACCGGGTCGGGGTTCTGCACCACGACGCCGTAGCCGCCCAACGTGGCCCGGGGGTCGACGACGTCGGGGAAGGTCGAGAAGCCCTGGTCGACGACGACCAGCGGCTGGCCGACCGGCAGATCTTCGGCAACCGTGGTCGTCGGGGCCGTGGTCGTCGACCGTCCTGCGTCGGAGGTCCCGGGTCGCGACGGCGAGGCGGACCCGCCGTCGCCGCCCGAGCACGCCGTGGCGAGGGCCACGACCAGGCCGAGGCCCAGGCCGAGGGACCGTGCCGCGGCCCGGCGACCTTGCCCGGCCGGCACCCCCGGTTCAGGACAGGGTGGAGGTGAGCCGGTCGAGCGCATCGTCCTCGCTGATGTTGAGGGCGAACGCGAGCTCGCTGACCAGGACCTGCCGCGCCTTCACGAACATCGACTTCTCACCGGCCGACAGGCCCTTGTCGGCGTCGCGCAGCGCCAGGTTCCGGACCACCTCGGCCACCTGGTACACGTCGCCGGACTTGAGCTTCTCCTGGTGGTTCTTGAAGCGTCGCGACCAGTTGGTCGGCTCCCGGACGTCCTTCTTGGCCAGGACCTCGAACACGTCCTCGACGTCCTCCCGTGAGATCGGGTAGCGCATGCCGATCTCCTCGGCGGCGTCGATCGGCACCTTCAAGGTGAGCTCGCCGTGGGTCATCCTCAGCACGAAGTAGTCGCGCTTGGTCCCGTCGGGCATCTCGATGGTGTCCTTGCCCTCGATGACGGCGGCGCCGTGATGGGGATAGACGACCTTGTCCTTGACCTTGAAGGCCACGATGACTCCTACCGGGAGGCGGGCGGGACTGCAGAGGGGCCCACAAGGATGCCACCTCGGGCCGTTTGAGCGACACTCGCGGCATGGACCAGGCCAACGTTCCCGAGCCCGTCGACGTCGCCCTCGGTCCCGAGGAGGCGCGCGTCGTGGCCTGCCTGGTCGAGAAGCAGGCCACCGTGCCCGACAGCTACCCGATGACGCTCAACGGGCTGCGCTCGGCCTGCAACCAGAGCTCGAACCGCGACCCGGTGGTCGACTACGACGAGCACACGGTCCTCGCGGCCCTGGACGGGCTCAAGGTCCGCAGGCTGGTGCGCTTCGTGCACGCGGCCCACGGTTCGCGCACGACCCGGTACCGCCACGTGCTCGACGAGGCGCTCGGCCTGTCGCCCGGCGAGCTCGCCCTGCTCACCGTGCTGGTCCTGCGGGGCCCCCAGACCGCGGGGGAGCTGCGGTCCCGGGCCGAGCGCCAGCACGACTTCGACTCGATCGGTGCGGTGGAGGCGGTGCTGCACGCCCTGGCCGACCGTGCCGACCCGCTCGTCCGCCTCCTGGGGCGGGAGGCCGGGCGGCGTGAGCCCCGCTGGGTCCAGCTGCTGACCGGCGAGCCCGATCCGGCCGCGCTGGCCGCGCCGCCGCCGGTGGCCACGGCGGGGCGGTCCCGGGCCGACGAGGTCGCCGTGCTGCGGGCCGAGCTCGACGACCTGCGGGGGCGCTTCGACGAGCTGTGCCGGCGCCTGGGCGAGGAGGTCTGATCCCCGGCGCCGGGCGCCGGGCGATCCTCAGACGCCCAGCGACTTGCCGATGATCTCCTTCATGATCTCGGTCGTGCCGCCGTAGATCGTGGTGACCCGGGCGTCCACGTAGGCACGGGCGATGGGGTACTCGAGCATGTAGCCGTAGCCCCCGAAGAGCTGCACGCAGGTGTCCACCGTGCGCTTCTGGAGCTCGGTGCACCACCACTTGGCCATGGCGGCCTCCTCGGCGCTGAGCTCGCCCTCGTTCAAGGCCACCACGCATCGGTCGACGAAGGTCGTGGCGATCTCGACCTCGGTGGCGATCTCGGCCAGGCGGAAGCGGCTGTTCTGGAACGAGCCGATGGGCTTGCCGAAGGCGTGGCGCTCCTTGACGTACTCCAGGGTCCACTCCAGCGCCTGGCGGGCCGCAGCGGCGCCGGTCATGGCGATCGAGAGCCGCTCCTGGGGCAGCTTGGTCACCAGGTGGTTGAAGCCGTGGCCCTCCTCGCCGAGCCGGTTGGCCACCGGCACCCGGACGTCGGTGAAGAACAGCTCGGCGGTGTCCTGGGCGTGCATGCCGACCTTCTCGAGGTTGCGGCCCCGCTCGAAGCCGGGCATGCCCCGCTCGACGATCACCAGCGACATGCCGGTGTGGCGCTGGGTCGGGTCGGTCTTCACCGCGGTGATCACCAGGTCGGCGTTGATGCCGTTGGTGATGAAGGTCTTGGCCCCGTTGACGATGTAGTCGTCGCCGTCGCGCACCGCGCTCGTGGTCATCGAGGCCAGGTCCGAGCCGATGCCGGGCTCGGTCATGGCGATCGCGGCGACGAGCTCGCCGCTGGCCAGGCCGGGCAGCCAGCGCGCCTTCTGCTCCTCGTTGCACAGGGTCAGGAAGTACGGGAGGCAGATGTCGTTGTGGAGGGTCCAGCCCAGCCCGGCGGCGTTGACCCCGGCCCGCTGGATCTCCTCGGCGATGATCAGGTTGTAGCGGAAGTCGGCGACGCCGCCGCCCCCGTGCTCCTCGGGGATCGCCATCCCGAGGAAGCCGTTCTCGCCCGCCTTGCCGAACACCTCGTGGGGGACGATGCCGTCGGCCTCCCACTGCAGGTAGTGGGGCACGAGCTCCTTGGCGATGAACGAGCGCACGGAGTCGCGGAACATGTCGTGCTCGGCGTCGAAGATGGTCCTCTCCATCGGGGGAACGGTACGCGGCTAGGGTGGGCCGGAACCAACCACGGGGAGCTCGGGGCAGCCGGGCTGAGAGGGTGGACGGGCTCGACCGGCGCCACCGACCCGCATGACCTGACCTGGGCAATGCCAGCGGAGGGAACGGTGGAGCAAGTCGAGGGCGCCGATGGCGCCCGCACGATCATCGTCGTGACCGGGGGCGACCCCGTGGGCCCGCACGTGCGCGCCCTGCTGCCCGTCGGGGCCCGCGTGGTGGCCGCCGACTCGGGCGTGGTGCAGGCCCGAGCGCTCGGCCTGCACGTCGACGTGGCCGTGGGCGACTTCGACTCGCTCGACCCGGTCGCGCTGCGCCGGGCCGTCGAGGCGGGCGCGAGGGTCGAGCGCCACCCCGAGGCCAAGGACGCGACCGACCTCGAGCTGGCCCTGGACGTGGCGCTGGCCGCCCGACCCGACCGCATCGTGGTGGTCGGCGGGCACGGGGGTCGCCTGGACCACCTCCTGGCCAACGCCCTGGTCCTGGCCGGGCCCCGGACCGCGGGCGTCGAGCTGGTTGCCCACCTGCCACCGGCGACGGTGACCGTCGTGCGCGACCGCGCCACCCTGCACGGCGAGCCCGGGGACCTGGTGAGCCTCCTGCCCGCCCACGGTCCGGCGGGCGCCGTCTCCACCGAGGGGCTGCTCTACCCCCTGGTGGCCGAGGACCTCCCCGCGGGCAGCACCCGTGGGGTGAGCAACGAGCTCGTCGCCCGCCGGGCGGTCGTCAGCATCGGCTCGGGGGTGCTCCTCGCCGTCCAGCCGGGCGGGCGGGGTGACCACCTCGACCGTGCCGCCGAGCTCGACATCCCCATCCCCCCGATCCCGGAGATCACCTCGTGACACGTCCTGCACCTGCCCGCCTCGCCGCCCTCGCCCTGGCCGGTGGCCTGCTCGCCGCCGCGGCCGCCGGGTGCGGCGACGACGGGGGCGGCGGGGAGGCCGCTCCCACCACCGTCCGCCTGCTCACCCACGACAGCTTCACGGTGTCCGACGAGGTGCTCGAGGCCTTCACCGAGGAGACCGGCCTGGAGCTCGAGGTGATCCAGGGCGGCGACGCCGGGACCGTGGTCAACCAGGCGCTGCTGTCCAAGGGCAACCCGCAGGCCGACGTCCTCTTCGGCATCGACAGCACCTTCCTCAGCCGTGCCCTGGACGAGGGCCTGTTCACCGCCCACGAGGCGGAGGGGATCGACGGGATCGACGAGGCGTTCGTCCTCGATCCCGAGCACCGGGTGACCCCGGTCGACTACGGCGACGTCTGCCTCAACTTCGACGTGGAGTGGTTCGCCGAGAACCGGTTGCCCGTGCCCGAGACGTTCGAGGACCTGGTCGACCCCCGGTACCGGGACCTGCTCGTGGTCGAGAACCCGGCCACGTCGTCGCCCGGCCTGGCCTTCCTGCTGGCCACCATCGAGGCCACGGGCGAGGACGGCTGGGAGGACTGGTGGACCGCCCTGCGGGCCAACGGCGTCGAGGTCGTCGCCGGCTGGGAGGAGGCCTACAACGGCGCCTTCTCCGGGGGCAGCGGCCAGGGCACGCGCCCGCTGGTCGTCTCCTACGCGTCCAGCCCCCCGGCCGAGGTCGCCTTCGCCGACCCGCCGGTCGAGGAGGCGCCGACCGGGGTGATCGAGGCCACCTGCTACCGGCAGGTCGAGCTTGCCGGGGTCCTGGCCGGCACCGACCGCCCCGAGGCCGCCGGCCGGCTCGTCGACTTCATGTTGAGCCGGACCTTCCAGGAGGACCTGCCCATGAGCATGTTCGTCTTCCCGGTGGACCCCGACGCCGCCCTGCCCGAGGTGTTCGTGGAGCACGCGGCCCGGCCGGCGCAGGTGCTCGAGATGGAGCCGGAGCGCATCGCGGCCGGCCGTGAGGGGTGGATCGACCGCTGGACCGACCTGGTCGTGCGATGAGGCCGACGGGGGCCCGGCTGGCACGGGCCGGGCTCCTCGTGCCACCCCTGGCCTTCCTGGCCGTGTTCTTCGCCTGGCCGGTGGTGTCGATCCTCGACCTCGGGCTGCGGCCCGGCGGGCGCGGGGACCTCTCGGCGTTCCGTGAGGTGGCGGGTGACCCGGCCCTGCGCGGGGTGCTGTGGTTCACGACCTGGCAGGCCGCCCTGTCCACGGCGGCCACGGTGGTCGTCGCGCTGCCGGCGGCCCACGTGCTGGGCCGCTACGAGTTCCGCGGCCGCGCCGCGGTGCGGACCCTGGTCGCCGTGCCCTTCGTCCTGCCCACGGTGGTGGTCGGCGCCGCCTTCCTGGCCCTGCTCGGGCCGGGGAGCCCGCTGGGGATCGACCTGGACGACACCGTCGTCGCCATCGTGGTCGCCCACGTCTTCTTCAACCTGGCCGTGGTCGTCCGGCTCGTCGGTGGCCTGTGGGAGTCGCTCGACCCCCGCACCGAGGAGGCGGCCCGGATGCTCGGTGCGGGCCGGTGGCGGGCCTTCGCGTCGGTGACGCTGCCCGCCCTGCGGCCCGCGGTCGTGTCCGCCGCGGCGATCGTGTTCCTGTTCACCTTCACGTCCTTCGGCGTGGTCCGGATCCTGGGCGGTCCGGGCCACTCGACCTTGGAGGCCGAGATCTACCGGCAGACCGCGGACCTCTTCGACCTGCCGGTGGCCGCGGTCCTGTGCCTGGTGCAGCTGGTCGCGGTGGCGGTCCTGCTCGTGGTGCAGGACCGCCTCGACCGGCGCCGGGTGGCCCTGCAGCTGCGACCGCCCGAGCGGTCCCGGCCGAGGCGAGCGGGGGAGCGGGCCTGGGTCGGCCTGAACCTGGCCGTGCTCGTCGTCCTGGTCGTCACCCCGTTGGCCGTGCTGGTCGAGCGGTCGTTGCGGGTCGGGGACGGCTACGGCCTGGGCTCCTGGCGCGCCCTGGCCCACGCGGGCCGGGGCGCGGGGCCGGCGGTCCCCCCGCTGGAGGCGGTGGCCGCGTCGCTGCGCTTCGCCGTGCTGGCCGCCGCGGTGGCCGTCGCCCTCGGGCTCCTGGCCGCCGTGGCCCTGTCGCGCACCCGGGGCCGTGGCGGCCGGTTCCTCGACGCCGCCCTCCTCCTGCCGCTGGGCACGAGCGCGGTGACGATCGGGTTCGGCTTCCTGGTCGCCCTCGACGAGCCGCCGCTCGACCTGCGCAACGAGCCCGTCCTCATCCCGCTCGCCCAGGCCGTGGTGGCGTTGCCCTTCGTGGTCCGCACGGTCCTGCCGACCTTGCGGGCCATCGACCCCGGCCTGCGCGAGGCAGCCGCCGTGCTGGGGGCCTCCCCCCGCCGGGCGTGGGTCGAGGTGGACCTGCGGATGACGGCGCGTGCGGTGCTGGTGGGCGCCGGCTTCGCCTTCGCCATCTCCCTGGGCGAGTTCGGGGCCACGACGGTGATCGCCCGGTCGGGCGCGCCGACGGTCCCGGTGGCGATCGACCGGCTGCTGGGGCGGCCGGGTGCGCTCAACGTGGGCCAGGCCTTCGCCCTCTCCACCGTGCTGATGGCCCTCACCGCGACGACGGTGGTCCTCGTCGACCGCGTCCGCGGCGTGCGAGCGTCGCTGCTGTGAGGGAGCGCAGCGACCGAGCGGCGCCGGCGGCGCGGGTGCCAGCCCGCCCGGCGGGGATGGGTCCGGGGCGCAGCCCTGGGGAGGTCCTGTGAGGGAGCGCAGCGACCGAGCGGCGCCGGCGGCGCGGGTGCCAGCCCGGGCTCAGGTCGAGCTGTCGGGTGCCACGGTGCGCTTCGGGGCGGTGACCGCCCTGGACCAGGTCGACCTCGTCGTCGCCCCGGGCGAGGTGCTGGCCGTGCTGGGGGCGAGCGGCTCGGGCAAGAGCACGCTGCTGCGGGTCGTGGCGGGCCTGCAGCCCCTCGACGCCGGCCGGGTCCTGCTCGGTGGGGTCGACCAGGCCGGCGTGGCACCCCACCGGAGGGGCGTCGGCCTGATGTTCCAGGACCACGCCCTGTTCCCCCACCGCGACGTGGCCGGCAACGTGGCCTTCGGGCTGCGGATGCGGGGCCAGCGCGGCCGGGCGGTGGACCGGCGCGTCGACGACCTGCTGGAGCTGGTGGGCCTGCCCGGCTTCGGGCGCCGGGCGGTGTCGACCCTGTCGGGGGGCGAGCAGCAGCGGGTGGCCCTGGCCCGGGCCCTGGCCCCCGAACCGCGCGTCCTGCTGCTCGACGAGCCCTTCGGCGCGCTCGACCGGGCCCTGCGCGACCGCCTGGTGGGCGAGCTGGCCGGGCTGTTCCGCGAGCTGGGCCAGACCGTCGTCGCGGTCACCCACGACCAGGCCGAGGCCTTCGCCCTGGGTGACCGGCTCGCGGTGGTCGACGCCGGCCGCGTGGTGCGGGTCGGTCCGCCCGACGAGGTGTGGTCCGATCCCCGGTCGGTCGCCGCGGCCCGGCTGCTCGGGCTGGCCAACATCGCCGAGGTGGCGGTGCACGCCGGCGTGGCCCGCACACCCTGGGGCGACGCTGCGGTCGGCCTGGGGGACGGGCGCCACGTGGTGCTGGTGCGGCCGTCGGCCGTCCGGGTCGCCCCCGAGGGTCCGGGCGTCGCCGGCCGGGTCCGGCGTTGCGTGTTCCGGGGCGATCGCCGCGAGGTCCGGGTCGAACCGCCGGGCGGGCCCCCGGTCGACGCCTGGGTCGACGTCGGGACGCCGGTCGAGCGGGGCGACGAGGTGCGGATCCGGCTCGACGGCGCCGGCGTCGTGGCGCTGGAGCCCGACCCCGCCGCGTGAGCCGGCGCCCGGATCCGGCCGGTTGCCCGATGGGGTCGGCGATCTGGGCCGAACGGCCGATGTCGTCGGGGGGTGTGGGGTTGGTACCCTGCGACCGACCCGGGCGGGCAGCAGCGGTGGCGGTCATGCTCTCCCGTGCCCCGGGCGCCCGGACCCATGACGTCTCCCGTGCCCCGCAACCGCATCGCCGCGGCCGCCGTCCTGGTGGCCCTGGCCGCGTCGATCCCGCCTGCCGCGGCCCAGGACGACCCGGCCTCGACCTCGTCGTCGGTGCCGGAGGTGACCTCGACGACCGAGCCGGGCGGCACGTCGACGACGAGCACGACCAGCACGACCACGACGGATCCGACGTCGACCTCGACCTCGTCCACGCTCGACCCGTCCACCACGACCTCGACGACGGTGGTCCCCGGCCCGGGTGACGACCCCGGCGCGGGTGAGACGCTGCCTCCCGAGCCCGTGCCGGTGACCGACGTCACCGTGCCGGCGGCGGTGACCCCGCCCGGCGCCGAGGCCAGCGCCTACGCCCGCCACGCCGCCGAGGTCATCCGCCGCGAGCTGTCGGTGGCCCAGGCCGAGGCCGTCCAGCTCGAGGGCTCCTACGTCCTGGCCAAGCAGCGGGTCCTGGACCTCCAGCTCCAGCTCGACGGCCTGGAGCGCTCCATCACCGAGATGTCCGGCCAGGCCCGTGCCTCGGTGCGCCGGGTCGAGGCGGCCCGGCGTCGCTTCGAGGCCCGTGCCGCCGATGCGCTGATCCGGGGCGACCTCGGCTCGATGGCCGCCTTCGCCGCGACCAGCGACCCCAACGGGATGGCCCACGCCGAGGTCCTCCTGTCCTCGGTGCTCGAGGCCGACCGCCAGGCGATGGTCGACTACCTGGACGCCCGCCGCCAGGTCGACGACGGCCTGGTCGACCTGGCCGACCGGCTCGTGGCCACCCGCAAGGCGCTGGCCTCGGCCCGGGCCGAGATGGTCGACGCCCGCCGGGCCAGCGTCGACGCCCAGTTCAACCTGTCGGTGTTCGCCGCCGGCAGCGAGATCGTGATCCACGGGTTCGTCTTCCCCGTCGGCCAGCCCCACAGCTTCGGGAACAGCTTCGGTGCCCCCCGCATGATGGGCACCGGCTACGAGCACGCCCACCAGGGCACCGACATCATGGCGCCGATGGGCACGCCCCTCTACGCGGCCGAGCGGGGCCTGGTGACCCGCATGGGCTCCGACGTCCTGGGCGGCACGAAGCTGTGGATCAAGGGCGAGAGCGGGACGTACTACTACTACGCCCACCTCTCGGCCTTCGAGCCCGGCGTGGTGGAGGGCACCCTGGTCGAGGCGGGCACGGTGGTCGGCTACGTCGGCAACACGGGCAACGCCCGGGGCGGCGCGCCCCACCTGCACTTCGAGATCCACCCCGACGGCGGCCCGGCGGTCAACCCGTACCCGCTCCTCAAGGTGGTCGACGACCTGGTGGCGCAACGCAGCGGGTCGACGACCGGCTAGACCCGAGGGCGTGGACGTCACCGCGACGCTGGATGCGCCGTTCCCTCCCGAGGAGGTCTTCGGCTGGGTGGACGACCTCGGGTCCTACCCCCGCTGGTTGGACATGGTGCCCCGCGCCGAGCCGGCGGCGGCCCACCCCGACGATCCCGGCCCGGCCTGGTCGGTCGACCTGAGGGGCCGGATGGGACCCTTCGCCCGGGCCAAGCGCCTGCGCATGGTGCGCACCCGGCACGAGGCGCCGCACCACGCCCGCTTCGAGCGGGTCGAGCACGACGGCCGGGAGCACTCGGCCTGGATCCTGGCGGCGTCGGTGTCGGAGACCCCCGTGGGCTGCCTGCTGCGGATGGACCTCCACTACGGGGGCCGGCTCTGGGTCCCGGCGCTCGACCGCCTGCTGGCCGACGAGATCGAGCGCTCCCGGCCCCGCCTCCTGGCGCGCCTGTCGGTCAGCTGAGCGGATCGGACGGCGCTGCGCCGGCCCGCCAGGCCTGGTAGCGGCCGCCCCGCCGGTCGAGCTCCAGCGGCAGGCCGAAGAGCTCGCCCAGGGCGGGACCGGTCAGGACCTCGGGCGCGGGTCCCGACGCCACGATCCTGCCGTCGCGGAGCAGCGCGGCATGGGTCGTTCCGACCGGGATCTCCTCCACGTGGTGGGTGACCAGGACGGTGGCGGGCGCGGCCGGGTCACCGGCGACGGCGGCCAGTCGCCCGACGAGGTCCTCGCGCCCGCCCAGGTCCAGGCCGGCCGTCGGCTCGTCGAGCAGCACCAGGCCGGGCGAGCCCGAGAAGGCCCGGGCCAGCATCACCCGCTGGCGCTCGCCCGACGAGAGGGTGCCCAGCAGGTGATCGGCCCGGTGGCCGACGCCGAACCGTCCGAGCAGGTCGAGCGCGGCACGCCGGTCGGCCTCGGTGTAGGTGTGCCACCAGGTCTCCAGGGCCCCGTTGCGCGCCGCCATGACGACGTCGGCGGCGCGCTGGTCGGCGCGCAGGAGGTCGCCGAAGGCCTGGCTGGCCAGGCCGATGCCGATGCGGTGCCGTCGCACGTCGACCGAGCCGAGCCGCCCCCCGAGAACCTCCACCTCGCCCGAGGAGGGGTGCAGCCACAGCGAGGCGATGCGCAGCATCGAGGTCTTCCCCGAGCCGTTGGGGCCCAGGACGACCCAGTGCTCGCCCTCGCGCACCTCCAGGTCGACCCGCTCCAGGATCGTGTTGCCGTCCCGCCGCAGGGCGACGTCGCGCAGGGCGAGGACGACGTCGGTCACCCGCGGACCGCGGCTCGGGGTCGGCGCGCGCCCATCGCCGGGCGACGCTAACCGAGTGTGGCTCGTGTGACGGAACGCGCGGTCTTCGTCACAGGATCGCAACACGGGACGGGGACGCGCTAGCTTCTCGCCGTCCATGCGCCGGATCCTGTTGATCGTCGCCGCCCTGGCCGTGCTCCTGACCACCGTCGTGTCGTCGCCACCGGCGACGGCGGACGAGGGCGACGTCGCCGCGGCCAAGCGCCGCGCCACCAGGGCCGCCGAGGACTACACCCAGGCGGAGGCCCGGCTGAACCAGATCGAGGGCGAGATCGCCGACCTCGAGGCCCGCACGGCCGAGGTCGCCGGTCGGCTCGAGGGCCTGCGGGCGGTGGTGCGCGAGACGGTTGTGCACCAGTTCGTCGTCGGGGCCCGGGACGCGGACGCCGCGGCGTTCGCCAACGACGACCTGAACGAGCAGGTCCGCGCCGAGTCCCTCGGCCGCTACGCGACCCAGGGCAACCAGGAGGCGGTCGACGAGTTCCTGGCCCTGTCCGAGGACCTCGACGCCGCGACGACGGTCCTCCAGGAGGCTCGGGGCCGCCAGGAGGCCGCCACCGAGTCGCTGCGCCAGCGCAAGGCCGCGCTCCAGAAGGAGCTGGCCCGGCTGGAGGAGGTCGAGCGGCAGCGCAAGGCCGAGGAGGAGCGGCGGCGCAAGGAGGAGGAGGCGCGGCGCCAGGCCGAGGCCGCTCGGGTCGCGGCTGCTCGCAAGGCCGCTCCCACCGGCCCGGCCGCCACGTCGTCGGGCGGGTCGAGCCGGTCCGCGCCGTCGACCCCCATCGCCTCGGGGTCCTGGATCTGCCCGGTGCAGGGGTCGGTGGCCTTCGGCGACACCTGGGGTGCGTCACGCGGTGGCGGCCGGCGCGCTCACAAGGGCGTCGACATGATGTCGCCCGCGGGTACCCCCACGGTGGCGCCGGTGTCGGGCCGGGTCGAGCACCGGGGCAACGCCGTGGGCGGACTGTCCTGGCACCTCTACGGCGACGACGGCCACTACTACTACGGCACGCACCTGTCGGCCTACGCCAACCAGGGGGCCGGGCACGTCCAGGCGGGCACGGTGATCGGCTACGTGGGCAACACGGGCAACGCCAGCGGCGGCGCGCCCCACCTGCACTTCGAGATCCACCCCAACGGCGGCGCCGCGGTGAACCCCTACCCGACGGTGGCCCGCTACTGCTGAACGGGCCGGTCGGCTCCTACACCGCGACGGCGTGGAAGCCGCCGTCGACGTGGACGACCTCGCCAGTGGTCTTGGGGAACCAGTCCGACAGCAGGGCCACGCAGGCCCGTCCGACCGCCTCGGCGTCGGCCCGCACGTCCCAGCCCAGCGGCGCCCGCCCGTCCCACGCGTCCTCGAAGGCGGCGAAGCCGGGGATCGACCGCGCCGCCAGCGTGCGGACGGGACCGGCGGCGACGAGGTTGACCCGGATGCCCTGCGGGCCCAGGTCGCGGGCCAGGTAGCGGCCGGTCGAGGCCAGCGCGGCCTTGGCCACGCCCATCCAGTCGTAGGCCGGCCAGGCCTGCGTGCCGTTGTCGAAGTCCAGCCCGACGAGCGAGCCGCCCTCGGTCATCAGGGGCACCACGACCTCGGCCAGGGTCTTGAGCGAGTAGGTGGAGATCCGCAGGGCCACCGCGACGTCGTCCCACGGCGCGTCCATGAACCCCCCGCCCAGGCACGACTCGGGGGCGAAGCCGATGGCGTGGAGGGCGCCGTCGACCCGGCCCCACCGCTCGGCCAGGGCCTCGCGCACGGCGGCCACGTGGGCCGGCTCGGTCACGTCGAGCTCGAGCACCTCGGCCTCCTCGGGGAGCTTCCCCGCCGCCCGCCGGGTCAGGCTGAGGCCTCGCCCGGCACCGGTGAGGATGATCCGGGCGCCCTGCTCCTGGGCCAGCCGGGCCGTGGCGAAGGCCAGCGACGCGTCGGTCAGCACGCCGGTGACGAGGATGTTCTTGCCGTCGAGGAGGCCCATGCGGCTGAGACTGCCACGTGGCGCGGTCCGGTTACGTGACCGGGGCCACCGTGCCGCGTTGCCGGCGGGCGGTGCATCGCCGCTACGGTGCGCTGCGTGGAGATCGGCATCCTCGGTGGGACCGGGCCGGCGGGCAGTGCCCTCGCCGCACGGTTGGCGTCCGTCGGCTTCTCGACCGTCATCGGCTCACGGTCGAAGTACCGGGCCATGGAGACGGTCGACACGCTGCTCGAGCAGTGGCCGGGCCGCGACCTGGCCATCGCCGCGAGCGACAACGCCGGGGCGGCCCGGGCCGACCTGGTGGTGATCGCCACCCCCTGGGACGGCGCCACCCAGACCGCGGCGTCGGTCGAGCGCGAGCTGCGGGGCAAGGTCGTCGTCTCGATGGCCAACGCGCTCACCCGCATCGGCCAGGAGTTCCAGCCGCTGGTCCCGCCGCGCGGGTCGGTGGCGGCATCGGTGCAGGCCGTGCTGCCCCGCAGCCACGTCGCCGCGGCACTGCACCACGTCCCGGCCAAGGAGCTGGGCGACCTCGACCACCCCATCGAGAGCGACGTGCTGATCTGCTCGGACTACCCGTCCGCCATCCAGGTCACGTCCGATCTGGTGGCGAAGGTGCCCAACATGCGGGCGCTGGACTGCGGGGAGCTCTCCCTGGCCACGCCGATCGAGTCCTTCACCGCGGTCCTGCTGCAGCTCAACGTCCGCTACAAGACCCGCGTCGCGGTGAAGTTCACCAGCATCCCGGAATGAGCTCCGGCTCGACGGCGTCGACGCCGATGCGCCTGTACGACACGGCGCGCCGCGCGGTCGTCCCCTTCGAGCCCGGGCCCGTCGTGTCCATGTACACGTGCGGGATCACCCCCTACGACGCCACACACCTGGGCCACGCGTCGACCTACATCACCTACGACGTCCTCCAGCGCCGCCTGCGCGACCGGGGCCACGACACCCGCTGCGTGCGGAACATCACCGACGTCGACGACTCGATACTGGCCAAGGCCCGCGAGCTGGGCGTGCACTACCTGGACCTCGCCGCGGCCGAGACCGCCCGGTTCGACGACGACATCCGGGCCCTGGGCCTGCTGCCGGCGTGGAGCGAACCGCGGGCCACCTCGGCCATCGCCGACATCCGGGGCTTCATCGGCATGGTCCTGGACCGGGGTCATGCCTACGTGGCCGGCGGGGGCGTCTACTTCGAGGTGGCGTCCTTCCCCGGCTTCGGGTCCCTCTCGCACCACAGCGAGGCCGAGATGCTCGAGCTGGCCGCCGAGCGGGGCGGCAACGTCGACGACCCGCACAAGCGGCACCCGCTCGACTTCGTCCTCTGGCAGCCCTCGCTCGCCGACGAGCCGAGCTGGGAGTCGCTGTGGGGCCCGGGCCGGCCCGGCTGGCACATCGAGTGCTCGGCCCTGGCCCTGCGCGAGCTCGGGACGACCATCGACCTCCACGGTGGCGGGGCCGACCTGGTGTTCCCCCACCACGAGTGCGAGCGGGCCCAATCCGAGTCGGCCACCGGCGAACCCTTCGTCCGCCACTGGATGCACCAGGCCATGGTCCGCATGGACGGCGAGAAGATGTCCAAGTCGCTGGGCAACCTGGTCTTCGTCTCCGACCTGCGCAAGACCTGGGACCCCGTCGTGGTGCGCCTGGTGGTGGTCGAGAACCACTACCGGGACGGCTGGGAGTGGGACGACGGTCGCCTCGACCGGGCTGCCGACCGGCTCGAGCGGTGGCGGTCCGCCGGTCGGGGCGACGCCGCTCTCGAAGCGGTGCGGGCCGCCCTGGACGACGACCTGGACACGCCGAGGGCGGTGGGCCTCATCGACGAGGCCGCCGACGGCGGCCAGGGCGTGTCGCAGGCCGCGGCCCTCCTGGGCGTCGACCTGGGCTGAGCCGCAACGGTGCCGGGGCGCCAGGGGGCTGCCGGTAACGTC
The DNA here is from genome assembly GCA_050247895.1 of Acidimicrobiia bacterium. GTDB lineage: Bacteria > Actinomycetota > Acidimicrobiia > Acidimicrobiales > VFJN01 > CAVPEW01. Next base: position 11,701 of record JBFWTJ010000003.1, on the reverse strand, counting down.
GCCGCCATGGCCGACGAGATCACGATCAGGTTGCCGGACGGTTCCACCAGGGCGCTGCCCACCGGCTCCACCGCGGCCGATCTCGCCGCCGCCATCGGGTCCCGGCTGGCCAAGGCCGCCGTGATCGCGGTCGTCGACGGCGAGGAGCGCGATCTGGCCACGCCGCTGCCCGACGGGGCCGAGGTGTCGATCGTCACCGCCGACAGCGAGCGGGGCCTCTACACGATCCGCCACTCGACGGCCCACGTCCTGGCCCAGGCCGTGCTCGACCTCTTCCCCCGCGCGACCTTCGGCATCGGCCCGCCCGTGGAGGACGGCTTCTACTACGACTTCTCGCTGCCCGACGGGGCCACCTTCGTGCCCGAGGACCTGGAGCGGATCGAGGCCCGGATGCGCGAGGTCATGTCCGAGGGCCAGCCCTTCGTCCGCGAGGAGATCCCGGCCGACACGGCCCGGGCGATCTTCGCCGCCCACCCCTTCAAGCTCGAGATCATCGACGACGCCTCGACGGACCCGATGTCGGGCACCTCGGCGGCGGGCGAGGTCCGGACCTACGAGAACCCGCCCGCGGTCCCCAAGGCCCAGCCGCCCTTCGTGGGCCGCCCCGGCTTCATCGACCTGTGCCGGGGGCCCCACGTCCCCACGACCAGCGAGCACCTCGGCCACTTCAAGCTCATGCGGGTGGCCGGTGCCTACTGGCGGGGCGACGAGAAGAACCCGCAGCTCCAGCGGATCTACGGCACGGCCTGGGCGACCCGGGCCGCGCTCGAGGAGCACCTCCACCGGCTGGAGGAGGCGGCCAAGCGCGACCACCGCAAGCTCGCGGTCGAGCTCGACCTGGTGTCGTTCCCCGAGGAGCTCGGCGGGGGCCTGGCCGTGTGGCACCCGCACGGCGCCATCGTGCGGCGCCTCATGGAGGACTACAGCCGCGAGCGCCACGCCAAGGGCGGCTACGAGTTCGTCTACACGCCCCACCTGTCCAAGCGGGTGCTGTTCGACACCTCGGGCCACACCGACTTCTACGCCGACGGCATGTACCCGCCGATGGAGATGGACAACGGCGTCTACTTCCCCACGCCGATGAACTGCCCGATGCACCTGCTGGTCTACAAGAGCCGGCAGCGCTCGTACCGGGAGCTGCCGCTGCGGCTCTTCGAGCTGGGCACCGTCTACCGCTACGAGCGAGCCGGCACGCTCCACGGGCTGCTGCGCATCCGGGGGTTCACCCAGGACGACAGCCACATCTTCTGCACGCCCGAGCAGGCGCCGGGCGAGATCCGGTCGCTGCTGGGCTTCGTGCTGTCGGTGCTGCGGGCCTTCGGGTTCGAGGACTTCGAGGCCGAGCTGTCGACCCGCCCGCCGGAGAAGAGCGTGGGCACCGACGAGGGGTGGGCCACCGCGATCGAGGCGCTGCGGGCCGCGCTGGAGGACACGGGGCTGCCCTACGAGGTGGACGAGGGCGGCGGGGCCTTCTACGGGCCCAAGATCGACGTGAAGGTGCGCGACGCCATCGGTCGGCGGTGGCAGCTCTCGACGATCCAGTACGACTTCAACATGGCGGCCCGGTTCGGCCTGGAGTACGTCGGGACCGACAACGCCCGGCACATGCCGATCATGTTGCACCGGGCGCTGTTCGGCTCGGTCGAGCGGTTCTTCGGGGTGCTCCTGGAGCACTTCGCCGGTGCGTTCCCGACCTGGCTGGCGCCGGTGCAGGCCCGCGTCCTGCCCGTGCGCAGCGACCACGAGCCCTACGCGGCTGAGGTCGTCGCCCGCCTACGGGACGAGGGGTTCCGCGCCGACGTGCTGGAGGCCGACGAGCCGCTGGGCGCGCGCATCCGGCGGGCGAAGCTCCACAAGCTGCCCTACGTGCTGGTGGTCGGCGACCACGACGTGGCCAACGCCACCGTCGGGGTCAACGTCCGGGGCGCGCAGGACCCGGAGCGGGACGTGCCGGTCGACGACCTGGTGGCCCGGCTGCGGGCCGAGGCCACCCCGCCGGTGGGCTGAGCGGGTGCCCTTCGACCACCTGTGGGCGGCCTGGCGCTCGGCGTACGTGGGTCGGGCGACCGACAGCCGGACCGTGGAGGTCGGCGGGGCGGTCGACGGTCGCTCGCTGTTCGAGCGGATCCTGGCCGAGGCGGGACCCGACGGCGACCCGGAGTCGGGCGTGCTGCGGCGGGGGAGGACCTGCTTCGCGCTGCTCAACCGGTTCCCCTACACGTCGGGCCACCTGATGGTCCTGCCCCAGCGGGCGGTGGCCGAGCTGGGCGACCTGAGCGACGACGAGCACGGGGAGCTGTGGGCCATGGTGCGCGACGCCGTGGGCGCGCTCCGGGTCGGCTTCCGCTGCGACGGGGTCAACGTGGGGCTGAACCTGGGGCCGGCGGCGGGCGGTTCCCAGTCCGACCACCTGCACGTGCACTGCGTGCCCCGCTGGGCCGGTGACGCCAACTTCGTGTCGGTGACCGCCGAGACGCGGGTCCTGCCCGTCGGCCTGGACGAGGCCTGGGCGCGGCTCCGGGCGGCCTGGCCCGCCTGAGGGCGCTGCCGGTAGCGTCGGAGGGCCGTGACCGACGACGATCGCCCCCTCGACGAGGACCGGCCGCAGCGCGACGAGGACGTCCGCGACGAGCTGCCCGAGGACCTCGACGCCGCCGGCTACGTCGGCCCCTACGTGTTCCCGGACAACGACCGCCGCCGGATCCCCGGCTACCTCTACCTGGCGCTGGGAGCGGCGTGCGTGGCGGGGTGGGTCGCCTGGGGCGACGGCGGCGTCCACGTGAACGGCGGCTTCCTCCTCGCCGGGGTCCTGCTGGTGGCGCTGGGCGCCTACCACCTGTTGGCCGGGTGGAGCCTCGACCACGACGAGCGCGACGCCCTGGTGGCGGCGAGCCGGCAGGTGGGCTTCGCGGTGGGCCATGCGTCGGCCCAGCTGAGCTGGCGGGGCCTGCGCTCCCGCCCGACGTGGCGGATCCTGCTGTACTCGGCCGAGGAACCGCCTCGCCAGCGTGGCCTGGTGCTGGTCGACGGCGTCGACGGCTCGGTCGTGGCCCACTTCGTGGAGGACAACCCCGAGGACTGGTCCGAGCACTCGAAGGGCAATTCCCCTGGTCAGAGCGACCATGCTTGAAGTATGGCGTTTGAAGTACAGCGCTCTGTCAAGCGCAATCCTTGTTGTGACCGAGAGCTCCGGGCGGCCTTCCTCGATCGGTTTGAGCTCGAGGTCGGCCCCACCGGCGAGCTGTCGCCTGAAGAGCGCACTCGCCGTGCCTCGCATGCCCGCAAGGCCTACTTCGCCTGCCTCACTCTGAAGTCTGCCCAGGCGCGACGGAAGAAGGCATCGTGAGCGCGAGTGAGGCGTCCCACCACAGGGGCGCCCCTCTCGGAGAACGTCGACGACCGCGCCGAGCTCGACGCGCTTCGGAGATTGAAGAGCGCGTCCCCCACCATCGCAGACACCTGGAGATCGAAAGCCGGCACATCGCCAACCCGCAAGACGATCTCATCACCGTCGACCTCGGAGAACAGCGACTCGTTGCAGGCCTCGACCGTCGGCCGAACTACTACGTTTGGCCAAGGCGTGTCTTCTCACTTGAACGGTCGAGCCGCTCAGGCACCGCTGTGTCGCTGGGAAGCCGGTCGAGCTCGCCGCCCTCGACCGGTAGTCAGAGAAATGATCTGTGCTGTTGGCATATTCTGCGTTCATGGCCTCTCGATGGACAGCGAGAGTTCTTCGTGACCCTGAGCAGCTTCCGGGCTTTTGGCACGTGTACGGGGCTGCGATCGAGGTCAGCGACGGGTTGGCCTGCCGGCAGGTGAGCTTGCAGGCGGCCGGGGCGACGATCGCCCGGGCCGGGTTCGCAGATCAGGTGACCAAGGACTTGTGGCAGGGGTACGCGGATCTCGCCGTCCGATATCTGGAAGCCCGGTACTACAGGCTTGCCGATCTGCCCGATGAAGTCCGCGAGTGCGATGACCTTCTCACGGCGGATCTCCACCTGCGTGGCCCGAACGGGACGAACCACGTTCGTCCTTGACGGTCATTCGCAGCCGACGCCGTCGTGGTCGCGGTCCAGGTGGGGGCCGTAGCCGGGATCTCCGGCTCGTACCGGCGCAGCACCTGCGGCCCTGGCGGCTGCGCAGTTCTCGAACATCCGCCCCGACGAGACCGGCGGCGGTGGGGGCGCGGGCGCGGTGGTGGCCACCACCCTTGGTGCGGCGGTCGGGGGCGGGGGAGGTGCCGTCGTCGGGGGTGCTGTGGTGGGCGGCAGAGTCGTCGTCGGGGATCATCGGCTCGATCGTCGGCGCCGTGATCGCCCTGCTCGTCTATCGGGCCACACAGCGCACATCGAGAGCCTGACGAGGAACGCTTCCGCCGGGCCCGCAGCCCGGGGGAGGCGGCCATCGCCGATGTTTCCAGCTATCGCGCCGGCATTGTGGCCGTGTTGATCTACATGACCGATCTCTGTGTCCATGCGGGCAACATCAAAGAAATGTGGTCTGGCCACGGTCGTCGCCGCGGTCACGACGTTCTGGTGTACGACATTCGCGGGGGCTGACTCGTCGGTCACCATGACCGACATCCGGCACTTCTCCACGATCTACGGGGCCGACGGGAGCTCCCACGGTGTCGCTGTGATCGTGGTCAGCGACGCCGACGACAACGAGATCGACACGTTCTGCGTCGACATCGACACGCCCATCAGCATCGATGATGGGGTCGTCGAGGTGACCGGTCCCGCCAGCGACCCCGGGCTGACCGACCAGCAGTGGTCCCAGGTCCGCTCGGTCCTGGCCAACGCCCACAGCGTCATGACCGGCAACGACGTGCAGCGCACCGCGGCCATCCAAGCCGCCCTGTGGAACGTCTCGTCGGGCTTCGAACTCGAGACCGACCCGGCCGCGGTACCGGCCAACGACCCGGTCGTGATCGCCAACTACCAGGCCATCCTCGCCGCACTCCCCGGCTGGTCGAGCCCCGGCATCAACCCGACCCTGCAGCTCACCGGACCCACCACCGCCACCGAAGCGACCACCGTGGGACCCTTCATCGCCCAAGGACTCGACGGCGGTGTCCCCCTCAACGTCCAGGTCACCGGCCCCGCCACCCCTGTCGACGCCGACGGCGACCTCATCACCGAGACTCTCGTCGGCACCCCGTTCTTCCTCCAGATCGAGGGACCCGGTGACCTCACCATCACCATCGACGGCCCGGTCCTGGTCCCCGCCGGAACGATCTACGACGCACCCGGCGTGCAAACAATCGCCGTCGCCACCACCGGCCTCGTCCTCGCCCACGCCAACCTCGAACTCACCGCGACCGCAACCACCACAACCACTTCGACATCGACCACATCGACCACATCGACGACGGTCGCAGCCACCACCACGACCACCGTGGCGCCACTCGCCAGCGGAACCCGAACCACCAACGCCGAAGCCGCCGCCGCCGGCACCTCCCGCACCCGGGAGCTCCCCGCCACCGGCCACAACGACAACCTCACCACCCTCGCCGGAATCGGCCTCATCAGCCTCGGCACAGCAGCCACCATCGGAGCACGCAAACTCCGCACCAACGCCCACTAGCCACATAGCCGATGGCCCATACCCCAGGCGATGCGCCCCGGGGTATGGGCCATCGGGCTGAGGCCGGTCCGGCCCGCCGTCAGGACGACGCCGCTTCAGTCGGGCAGGAGGAGCTCGCCGTTGGTGGCGAAGAACTTCTCCAGCACGTCGTCGCCCAGGCCGTCGAGTGCGGCCAGGTGCTTGCGCTTGACGTCGGTGCCGCCCTCGATGTGGGGGAAGTCGGTCGAGAAGGCGTAGCAGTCCGCCACCTGCGGGTAGCGGCGGAACATGTCGGCGACGTCCTCGAAGTTGTTGAACGGCGTGATCCGTACGTTGCGGGCCATGTACTCGGAGGGCTTCATCGAGATGAAGGGCTCGAGGCGCTTCGCGTAGACCTTGGTCGCCCACATGTCGAGGCTCTCGGCCAGCGGGCCGAACCACGAGGCGCCGGCCTCGATCACGCCGAAGCGCAGGCGGGGGTGGCGCTCGAAGACCCCGCCCAGGATGAGGCAGACGAGCCAGTTGGTGTGGGAGAAGTGCAGGGTCGCGAACGAGTAGGGCTCGAGGCCGATCTCGTGGCTCTCGACCTTGCCCGGCGCGAACGCCGGCGCCTTCATCCACTGGATCGTGGCGACGAAGTCGGCCTCGCTGCCCAGGTGCGTGGTGACCGCCACGTCCCGCTCGGCCAGGTAGGCCCAGAGCTCGTCGAGCTCGGGGTCGGCGGGGGACCGGCCACCCGGCGGGGTGCCGGCGTTGAGGTGGACGGCGCGGATGCCCCGGTCGACGAGGTCCTTCGCCTCGGCGAACAGCTCGCCTGGCGTGCGGTGCGAGGGGCTGAGGTACGCCACCGGCCGCAGGCGGTCGGGTGCGGAGCCGGTCATCCTGACCGCCCACTCGTTGTACTCCTCGAGGCCACGGCGACCGAGGTCCTGGATCTCGTCCTCCGAGCGGGACCCGAGCTCCATGGCGTGGCGGATGGCGGCACCGGGCCCGGCCTGGAGGTGCATGGGCACCAGGCCGTAGCTGGGGAAGACGAGCTGGCGGCGGATCCCCATGGTGTCGAGGGCCTCGACCCGGCGCGAGAGGTCGAAGGCGCTGGGGGCGCGGGTGCCGCGGATGTTCCAGACGGTGTGTTCGTCGATCGGCTCGAGGTCGCCGGCCAGGGTCGGGTTGTAGAAGTCGTTGGCGCCGGTCTTCTTGAACAGGGGCACGGCGAGCTCGGCCAGCTCACCGGCCACGGGTCCGAAGATCTCGCCCCAGAAGTGGGTGGGGGTCATCTCGTGGGCGTCGATGTCGAGCATGCGCTCGGTCACCGCGACCTGTTGCGTGGTCACGTCGGTGCTCCTCCTCGTGCTCGTACCGTTCAGCTCGCGGTGAAGGCCGGCGCGTTGGGCACGCGCATGGGGAACCGCGAGGTGATGCCGCCGTCGATGGTGAGGGTCTGGCCGGTGATGTAGGCGGCCAGGGGAGAGGCCAGGAAGGTCACCGTGTCGCCCACCTCCTCGGGCGTGCCGAGGCGTCCCATCGGGATGGAGTCGAGGAAGCCGAGGTCGTGGGCACCGACGACCCCGGTCGTCTCGGTCTGGATCGCTCCGCAGGCCACGATGTTCATCCGGATGTCGTCGCGGGCGTACTCGACGCCGACCGAGCGGGCGAGGTTCCCGAGCCCGGCCTTGGCCACGCCGTAGGCCGCGGCGAGGGGGCTGCTCACGATGCCCGAGATCGAACCGATGCTGACGATCGAGCCGCCCGTTCCCTGGGCCAGGAACTGGCGGATCGCGGCGCGGGCGAAGCGGTAGACGTACCGCCCGTTCAGGTCGGCGATGTGCTCCCACTCCTCGTCGGAGGTCTCGTCGAGCCGCTGCCAGCGGGAGAAGAGCGTGAAGCCGCCCACGATCGTGGCCAGGACGTCCAGGCCACCGAGGCGGTCGACGGCCTCTCCGGTGACCCGCTCGACGTCCTCGGCCGAGGTGACGTCGGCCGAGAGGCCCACGGCACGGCCGCCGCTGGCGTTGATCTCCTCGGCCACGCCTGCGGCCTTGTCGGGGTTCAGGTCGACGACCGCGACCGCGGCACCCGCACCGGCCAGGGCCCGGCTCACGCCACCGCCGTTGCCGATGCCGCCACCCCCGACGACCATGGCCCGCTTGCCCTCCAGGATCCGTCCGAGGTTGCTCACGACGCATCCCCGACGGCTTGCCACATCTCCACCACGTGACCCCTCCTCACGACGGCGACCGCGGGACCCTAACCCGGGCTGACCAGGAGGTCAACGACAACGTTGATGTTGGAGAAGCGGGCTCCTAGGAGGGGCGGCCGCGGACCTCGACCAGGGTTGCCTCCATGGCCCGGAGGTGGTCGATGCCGGCCTCGACCGCGGCGCGCAGCACGTCGAGCGCGGTGACGGGGTCGGCTCGATCCGGGACCTTCGCGGCGCGCGCCCAGTCCCGTGCCGACACCCGGTCGGCCGTCTCGGCCAGGGCGTCGGACTCCCATCCCAGCTCGGAGACCCGCTCCTCGATCGTGCCCCCCGGTGCCGGGTCCTCGACCCTCCGGTTGGCGTCGACCACCGCCCGCTCCACGACCGGCTCGTCGCTGCGCAGGACCTCCTCCAGGGCGCGGGCCGCCCCACCCACGGCACGGGACGCGGCGACGACGTGGCCGATGGCGGTCCAGCCGTCGGCCCCCCGGCGCAGCGCGATCTCGTCGGGGTCGTCCTGGGCCTGGACGGCGGCGAGCGCGGCGCGGTAGCGGCGGGGGAGCGAGCGGAGCGCCACGACGGCGTCGGACGGTCCCAGGTCGGGGTCGATGGTCACGCGGTCCTCCCGTGCTGATCGGTCGGAGGTGATCCTCGCGCCCCGGGTCAGCGACCCCGTGCGCCGCGCAGCGCCCGACCGATGTCGAGGAGGTGGTGGTGGCCCTCGTGCAGGGCGATGACGGCCAGGTCGGCCACGGTCACCTCGCCGCCGCGCCCGGTCAGGCCGGGCCGGTCCCAGTCGGTGGGGCCGAGGTCGTCGAGGCGGTCGGCCAGGCGGGTGGCCCAGGTGGCGATCTCCTCGGCCAGCTCCTCGCGGCACGCCGCCGACGCCTCGACCCGTCCCTCCCAGTCCACGACCGGCTCCCGGGGCCGGGTCCCGTCGAGGGCGGCACGGACCCGGTCGTCGAACACCGCGAGCACGTCACGGGCGTGGGCGGCCAGCTCGAGGGCCGACCAGGCGTCGGGCCGGGGGCGGGCATCCACCACCGCGTCGAGGTCCTCGTCGGGCAGCCCGCGGGTGAGCGGCGCGGCGTAGCGGCCACCGAGCCGGCGGATCTCGGACGCCAGTGCCGCCGGGTCGTGCCCGGACGGGTCGAACCGGCACTCGGGGCAGGGCTCGGTCAGCACTCAGTCGGCGTCGACCACGTCGCGACGGACCTGGTCGACGAGGTGGGCGGGCAGGACGTCGTGGTGGTCGTGCTCGGCTCGGAACCGGCCCCGACCCCCGGTGATCGAGCGCAGGTCGACCGCGTAGCGGCGGAGCTCGCTCTCGGGCACCAGCGCCGTGACGACCTGCTCGCCGGCGTCGCCCGCCACGCTGGCCTGGACCCGTCCCCGCCGGGCGTTCAGGTCGCCCATCACGTCGCCCTGGAGCTCGGTGGGAACGACCACCTCCAGCCGGGCGACGGGTTCGAGCACGACCGGCCCCGACCGGGCCAGGGCGGCGCGGAAGGCCAGCCGCCCGGCCACCTTGAACGCCATCTCCGACGAGTCGACCGAGTGCTCCTTGCCGTCGGTCAGCGTCACCCGCACGTCGACGACCGGATGGCCGTGGACCCCGCCGGCGGCCATCGCCTCCTCGATGCCCTTCTGGACCGCGGGGACGTAGCCCCGGCTGATGGCGCCGCCGACGATCTTGTCGACGAACTCGAAGCCGGCCCCCCGCTCGAGGGGCTCCACCGTGATGACGACGACCGCGAACTGGCCGTGGCCGCCGGTCTGCTTCTTGTGGCGACCCTCCGCGTCGGCGCTGGCGGTGACGGTCTCCCGGTAGCGGATCCGCACCTCCTCGGTGTCGACGGTCACGCCGAACTTCCGCTGCAACCGGCTCACCGCCACCTGGAGGTGGGCTTCGCCGCTGCCCCGCAGCAGGGTCTGGTGGGTCTCGTCGTCCCGCTCGACCACCAGGCCCGGGTCCTCCTCCCGGAGCCGGTGCAGGGCCGCGGCGAGCTTGTCGTCGTCGGCCTGGGTGCGGGGCACCACCGCGATCGACAGGACCGGGTCGGGCTGCTCGACGGGCGGCACGACCACCGGCGTCCCCTTGGGCGCCAGCGTGTCGCCGGTGGCGGTCCCCGTGAGCTTGGCCACCGCGCCGATGTCGCCGGCCACCACCTGGGCCACCGGCTCGTGGTCCTTGCCCCGCACGGCGAACAGGCCGTGGAGGCGCTCGACGGTGCCGGTGCGGGGGTTGACCAGGTGGTCGTCGTTGCGGACCGTGCCCGAGAGGACCTTGAACAGCGAGACCTGGCCCACGTAGGGGTCGGCGACGGTCTTGAAGACGAAGGCCAGCGGATCCGCGTCCGGCGAGGCCGGGACCTCGATCTCCTGGCCGGCCGCGTGGACCACGGCGGGCCGGTCGGTGGGCGGTGGCCCGATCTCGACCAGGAAGTCGGCCAGGCGGTCGACGCCGATCTCGGCGGTGGCCGACCCGCACACGACCGGGAAGACCGTCGCGGCCTCGATGCCGGCGAGCAGGGTGCGCTCGAGGTCGGCGAAGGCGGGGACCTCGCCCTCCAGGTAGCGCTCGAGCATGGCGTCGTCGGCCACGACGATCCCCTCGACGAGGCTGTCGTGGACCTGGTGCTCGAGCTGCTCCATGTCGGCGGGGATCTCCTCGGCGTGGGGGACGCCCCCGACGTAGAGGTGGGCGGTGTCGGTGAGCAGGTCGGCGATGCCCCGGAACGAGGCCTCGGCCCCGATGGGCAGCTCGAGGGGTGCCACGCCCGACCCGAGGCGCTCCTTCAGCTCGTCGAGGGTCCGCTCGAAGCTGGCCCGCTCCCGGTCGAGCTTGTTGACGAAGACCATCCGGGGGACCCCGAGCCGCGCCGCTTCCCGCCAGATCGCCTCGGTCTGGACCTGGACGCCGTCGACGGCGCTGACCACGAACACGGCCAGGTCGACGACGCGCAGCGCGGCGACCACGTCGCCGAGGAAGTCGGGGTACCCCGGCGTGTCGATGAGGTTGACCTTGTGGCCGTGCCACGTGAAGGGCACCACCGAGAGCGACAGCGACTGGCCCCGCTCCCGCTCGTCGGGGTCGTGGTCGCTCGCGGTGGTGCCGTCCTCGACCCGCCCCAGGCGGGTCAGCGCACCGGCCCGGTGCAGGAGCGCCTCGGCCAGGGTCGTCTTGCCCGCGCCCCCGTGGCCGACCAGCGCCACGTTCCTGACCTCGTCGGTCGAGACCTGGGTCACCCTCGTCCCCCCTTCGGATCGAGTGCACGGCCACGGTACCCAAGGCCCTGGCCGCGTGCTGCCCGGCCGCCGTAGCCTGCCGGGCCCATGCGCCCCGCCTCGGTCCTCGCGCTGCCCGACGGGCGCCGGTTGGCCTACGACGACGTCGGGGACCCCGCCGGCGAGGTCGTCGTCTACCTGCACGGCTCGCCCGACTGCCGCCTGGCCCGCCATCCCGACGACGGCGTCGCCGCGGCGCTGGGCGTGCGGCTCGTCGCCCTCGACCGGCCGGGCTTCGGTCGCAGCAGCCGCCACCGGGGGGCGGCACCCGCCGCGCTGGCCGGCGACCTGGAGGCCCTGGCCGACCACCTCGGCCTGGGCACCTACCGGCTGCTCGGCTGGTCGGCCGGCGGGTTGGCCGCGCTGGCGGTCGCGGCAACGACGCCGGACCGGTTGGCCGCGCTCGGCCTGGTCGGCTCGGTGCCGCCCGTCGAGGCGTACGACGATCCGGTCGTGCTCGCCGCGCTGGACCCGGTCCGGCGCAGCTTCGTCGAGCTGGCCCGGGAGGTCCCCCCGGCCGAGGTCGGTGCCGAGGTCGGTCCCGGGCTCGTACCCGACCCGCTGGACCTGGAGCTGGCCCGCGCCCAGGTGGTCGAGTCGGCCGGTCCGGTGGGCCGGGCCGAGCTGGAGGCGGGCGTCGGGGCCGGC
>JBFWTJ010000002.1:0-37773 GCA_050247895.1 Acidimicrobiia bacterium | reverse complement strand
CGGTTCGCGTTTACACCGCTGCGTTACTCCCGGGGTTACTCCCGGTCCGCCACCTCACACACGCACTGACCTGGGGCGGAGCACTGGACGACCGTCTCCAGCGGAATCCCTCCCGCTCCGCCGGGCACCGAGATCGCGGGCAGAAGGAACACCGATGCGCCTGACCGCTGCCCTGCTCGCCCTCGCGCTGGCCGGCACCGCCGCCTGCGCCGACGACGAGGCCGCACCGACCGGTGACGGGGACCCGACCTCGACCACCACGACCACCGAGGCCCCGCCGGTCCTGCCCGTCGAGCTCGGCCCCGACGAGGACCTCTACGCGCTGGCCGCCTCGTGGAGCACGCCCGGCGAGCCCGGCGACCCGATCGCCGTCCAGGAGGTCGAGATCCCCGGCCTCGAGGACGCCACGGTGCGGCGCGTCCTCTACCACTCCGAGTCCGTGCAGGGCGACGACGTGGTCGTCAGCGGCCTGATCGCCTACCCGGACGGTCCCGTGCCGCCCGAGGGCCGGGCCGTGCTGAGCTGGGCCCACGGCACCACCGGGCTCGCCGACGCCTGCGCCCCCAGCGTCACCCTGCCCGCGGGCGAGCTGGGCCTGGCCGCCCCGTTCCTGGAGCGGGGCATGGTCGTGACCGCGACCGACTACGAGGGCATGGGCACCCCCGGCCGCCACCCCTACATGGTCGGCGAGAGCGAGGGCCGGGGCGTCCTGGACGTCGTGCGGGCGGCCCGGCGCCTCGGCGACGAGGTCGGGGCGTCCGAGCGGGTCGTGGTCTGGGGCCACTCCCAGGGCGGGCACGCCGCCCTGTTCGCCAACCAGGTCGCGGCCGACTGGGCCCCCGAGCTCGACCTGGTCGGCACCGTCGCCGGCGCGCCGCCCTCGCAGCTGCCCCTCATCGCCGACGCCCTGCGCGACAGCCCGTTCCGCTTCTACCTGGCCCTGGTGGCCGCCGGGTGGGGCGAGGCCTACCCCGACGCCGACCCGGCCGACCTGCTCACCGCGGAGGGCATGGCCCGCCTCGACGTCGTGGACCGGGAGTGCGGGCGGGCCCTGGCCGACGACTTCTCCGACCTGGCCTACGAGGAGCTCATCGCCGCCCACCCCGGCGACGTCGAGCCGTGGGCCGGCCTCCTGGACGCGAACGACCCCGGCCACGAGCCGGGGTCGTCACCGGTGCTCATCGTGCACGGCGAGGCCGACGAGCAGATCCCCGTCGTGTCCTCGCAGCTGCTGCTCGAGCGGATGTGCACCACCGGCCAGGTCGTCGAGCGCCGGACCTACCCCGGCCAGGACCACGCCGGGGTCATCGGGCCGTCGATGGCCGACGTGCTGGCCTGGATCGACGCCCGGCTGGCCGGCGACGCGCCGGCGACGAGCTGCTGAGCCGCCCGGCCGGCCGGGCCTACAGGGCGGCCAACACCTTGTCGGCCGAGCTGTTCTCCAGCTGGCCGCCCTCCTCCAGGAACAGCGAGGTGACCACGCCGCCCTCGAGGATCGCGGCGTAGCGCCGCGAGCGCAGGCCCAGCCCGGCGCCGCTCAGGTCCAGCACCAGGTCGGCCGCCCGGGCGAACTCGCCGCTGCCGTCGGCGAGCAGCTCGACCGCGTCGCCCACCTCCTGCGACGCGCCCCAGGCCCCCATCACGAAGGCGTCGTTGACCGACACGCAGGCGATCTTGTCGACGCCCTTGGCCAGGATCTCGTCGTGGCGGAGCACGAAGCCGGGGAGGTGGTGGTCGCTGCAGGTCGGCGTGAAGGCGCCGGGGACGGCGAACAGCACGACCTTGCCCGAGCCCAGCGCCTCGGTGCTCGACACCGGCTTGGGGCCGTCGGGCGTGGCCTTGGTCAGCGGGACGTCGGGGATGCGGTCACCCACGGACAGGGGCATGGCGGGGCCTCCTCGCGCACGGTTGGATCCGGCGATCCTGTCACGAACCGGACCGGGTCCGGGCGGCCCACCAGGCGTCGAGCCGGCGCAGGGCCTCCTCCTCGCCCAGCGGGCCCTCGTCCAGCCGGGCCTCGAGCAGCATGGCCAGCGCCTCGCCGACCACCGGCCCGGGCGGGACGCCGAGGTGGTCCATGATCCGGCGGCCGTCCAGGTCGGCCCGGATGGCGTCGAGCTCCTCCTGGGCCTGGAGCTCGGCGATGCGACCCTCCAGGGCGTCCATGCGGGCGGCCAGCTGCCGGGCCTTGCGCTCGTTGCGGGTGGTGCAGTCGCACCGGGTCAGCTCGTTGAGCCGGTCCAAGAGCGGGCCGGCGTCGCGCACGTAGCGCCGCACGGCCGCGTCGGTCCACACGTCGTCGCCGTAGCCGTGGAACCGCAGGTGCAGGTACACGAGCGCGGTGACGTCCTCCACCTGGTCGTTGGGGAACCGCAGCGCCCGCAGCCGGTCGCGGGCCATCCGGGCGCCGACCACCTCGTGGTGGTGGAACGAGACGCCCCGGGGACCGATCGAGCGCGTCTTGGGCTTGCCCACGTCGTGGAGCAGCGCGGCGAGGCGCAGCACCAGGTCGGGCCCGGTCTTGGCCACCACGGCCACCGTGTGGGCCAGCACGTCCTTGTGGCGGTGGATGGGGTCCTGCTCGACCCGCATGGCCGGGAGCTCGGGCAGGAACAGCTCGGCCAGGCCGGTGTCGACCAGGAACCAGAGGCCCGGGCTGGGGTCGGCCACGACCATGAGCTTGGACAGCTCGTCGCGGATACGCTCGGCCGACACGATCTCCAGCCGGGGGGCCATCGCCTCCACCGCGGCGACCAGGTCGGGCGTGGGGGCCAACCCGTAGCCGGCGATGAAGCGGGCCGCGCGCAGCATCCGCAGGGGGTCGTCGCCGAAGGAGACCTCGGGGCCCGACGGGGTGCGCAGCACGCCCGTGGCGAGGTCGCCCACCCCGTCGTAGGGGTCGATCAGCTCCGGATCCCCCGCCGCCTCGCCGGTCACCCGCAGGGCCATGGCGTTGACGGTGAAGTCGCGCCGGGACAGGTCGTCCTCGATCCGCTCGGAGTAGGCGACCTCGGGCTTGCGCGACCCGGGCGCGTAGGCCTCGCTGCGGTGGGTGGTGATCTCCACGATGGCGTCGCCCCGGCGGGCGCCCACGGTGCCGAAGCGCTCGCCCTGGTCCCACACGGCGTCGGCCCAGCCGGCCAGCGCGGCCTTGACCTGGTCGGGCCGGGCGTCGGTGGTCAGGTCCAGGTCGCCCGACAGCGGGCGACCCAGGACCAGGTCCCGCACGATGCCGCCGACCAGGTAGGTCCGGTGGCCGCGGCGGTCGAGGGCCCCGGCCAGCGGCCGGACGACGTCGAGGATCGGCGTGAGCCGCTCGGGGAGCACCGCGCGAGGCTAGTGAGCGGTCGGTGCCGGACGGACCTCGGTTCCCACGGCGGCGCGGCGCCCTGCCGGGTGGCGGGCCGACGGAGCCGGGCCGGCCGCACGGCGTGCGGCCCGGGCCCCGCGGCGCCGGCCGGGCTCAGAGCACGCTGAGCCGGAAGCGGAGGTCCTCGGAGGACCCGGCCGCGGCGAGCGCGTCCCGGCTGGCCACCACGCCGTCGCGGACCAGGTCGACCAGGGCGTCGTCCATGCTCCGCATCCCGTTGTACTGGCCCTCGGCGATGAGCCGGTCGATCTCGCCGTGGCGGGACTCGTCCGCCACGCAGTCGACGACCTTGCTCGTGGCCACGAGCACCTCCACCGCGGCGACCCGGCCCCGGCCGTCGGCCCGGTCGAGCAGCCGCTGGTTCACCACCCCGCGCAGGACCCCGGCCAGGAGCTGGCGGGCCTGGGCCTGGCGGTCGACGGGGAAGACGCCGACCAGCCGGTGGATCGTCTCGGCCGCGCCGGCCCCCCGCATGCTGGCCACGACCAGCCGGCCGGCCTCGGCCACCGCCAGCGCGGCCACCGCGGTCGCCTCGTCGGGCAGGTCGCCCACGACCACCACGTCGGCGTCGGCCCGGGTCGCGCCCCGCAGGGCCTCGGCGTAGGACGGCGTGTCGCTGCCCACCTCGCGCTGGGTGACGATCGCCAGCTTGTCGGCGTGCAGGACCTCGATCGGGTCCTCGACGGTCAGGATGTGGCAGGCCCGGCGCTCGTTGATGCGGTCGACCAGCCCGGCGACGGTGGTCGACCGTCCGGACCCGCTGCCCCCGCTGACCAGGACCAGGCCCCGCTCCTCGTCGGCGAAGCGGGCCACCTGGGGGGGCAGGCCCAGGTCGTCGAGGCCGACGATCCCCGGGGCGACGAGGCGGATGCTCACCGCCAGCGAGCCGCGCTGACGGTGCACGTGGACCCGGAAGCGGCCCAGCCCCGGGACGCTGACGCCCACCTCGGCCTGGCCGTTGCGCTCCAGCTCGGCCCGGCGGTCGGCGGGCAGCACGTCGTGGGCCAGCGGCTCGACCTCCTCGGGCCGGGGGGCCGGGAACGGCGTGGCGCAGAGCTGGCCCCCGACCCGGATCCGGGGCGCGGAACCGGGCTTGATGTGCAGGTCCGAGCCACCCTCGGCGGCCAGGTGCTTGAGGAGCTGTTCGAGCTCGACCACGGCGGCGGTCTCCTCCGTTCGGTCCGACCTCTCCTCATCGGCCGATCGCGGCGCCGACTTCAGCACCCGGGCGGGTCCGGACGGCGCGGCAGGGCGCGGCAGGGCGGAGTCCGGTGCCGGCACCCCCGCTCAGTACCGTTGTGGCGGTCGCCTGTCAGGGAAGGAGGGGGTGCGCGCCGGCATGAGCAGTCTCCGAGCCCGACACCCCGCCGACGACCGGCTGAGGATCAGCGACTGGCACGGCGACCCGACCGTGGCCCAGGTCGTCCCCCTGGCCGGCCGGCCCCTGTCGCTGTCGACCGTCCAGCGGTGCTGCGACCGCCTGGCCGGCGGCGGGTACCGCGAGGTCCTCACCGCCGCGCTGGCGCCGGCCGAGCAGGCGCCGTTCCTCGAGTGCGGCTTCGCCGTCCACGAGCGGCTCCACCTGCTGGCACGGTCGCTGGCCGACCCCGTGCCCGAGGGACCGCCGGCGGAGCTGCGCCGCGCCCGGCGGGCCGACCGGCCCCGGGTGCTCGAGGTCGACCAGGCCGCCTTCTCCCCGTTCTGGCACCTCGACGAGGCCGGGCTGGACGACGCCGTGGCCGCCACCCCGGCGACGCGGTTCCGCGTCGCCGAGATCGACGGCACGGTCCAGGGCTTCGCCGTGACCGGGCGGGCCGCGGGCCGCGGCTACCTCCAACGCCTGGCCGTCGACCCCGCCACCCAGCGCCGGGGCCTGGGCGCGGCCCTGGTCCTCGACGGCCTGCGCTGGCTCCGGCGCCGCGGCGCCGATGAGGTGCTGGTCAACACCCAGGTCGGCAACGACGGGGCGGTCCAGCTCTACCAGCGACTCGGCTTCGTGCTCCGGCCCGGCGGGCTCGCGGTGCTGCGCCGGACCCTGGGGTCCGTGGGGCGGTGACCCGGACCGGACCCCCGCGCTCGCCGTGACGGGCGCGTCACGACCGCCCGGCCGCGGCACCACCGGCCTCGGCCCGCCGCCCCACGGGTCCCCGGCACCGGCCGGGTGGCCCGCCCGCCGGACGCCCCCGACGGCCCGAGCTCGTCGGGCTCCCCGGCGCGGGTGGATCGCCGCGCTGCTGGCCGTCCTGCTCGTGGCCGTGACCGGACCGACCGCGGCCGCCGACCGCGCCGCCCCCGGTCCGGTGACGGGATCGGTCGACCGGGCCGCGCAGGCGGCGCCGTCGATCGAGCTCGCCGGCCAGACCCCGGCGGTGGGCCGCGGCGGCACGTGGTCGGTCCGGGTCCGCACCGAGGGGGTCCCGACCGACAGCTACCTGCGCTTCGTCGTGCACCCCCGGATCGCCTCGGCCCCGGCGTTCGCCGCGACGCTGGACGGCGGATCCCTGGGCAACGCCATCTTCTCGAGCTCGGGCGTGGTCCTCTCCACGCTGGCCACCGACGCCACGGGAGCCCGCACCGCCTCGCTGACCCTGGCCCGGGCGGGCGGGTCGCCCGAGGTCGCCGGCGCCATCGCCCTCACGCCGGGGCGCACGTACCCGGTCGAGGTCCGCGTCGAGACGGCCAGCGCGGTGCTGGCCTCGCTGTTGACCTACATGGTGGTCCTGCCCGACGACCCGGCCACCGGCGCGCCCCTGGCCGTCGCCGTGGTGGCCGACCTGTCCTCGGCCCCCCACCTCGAGCCCGACGGCCAGGTCCGCCTGACCGACGCCGAGGTCTCGGCCACCGCCGCCGCGGCCGGGGCGCTCGCCGCGTCGTCGACCCCCGCCACGCTCGCCGTCACGCCCGAGCTCCTCGAGGTGCTGCCCACCAGCCAGGCCGGCCTGGCCGCGCTCGACGCCCTGCGCGGCGCGGCCCAGGGTCGCGAGGTCCTGTCGCGCCCCTACGTCGACGTGTCGCCGGCGGCGCTGGCCGCGGCCGGGCTGGGCCACGAGCTGACCGCCCTGCTCGACCGGGGCGACGACCTGCTCGGCTCCGAGCTCGGCCTGCCCCCCGACCACGGCGCCTGGCTGGCCCGGCCCGGCTCCCTGTCGGCCTCGGGCCTGCGCCTGCTGCGGGCCGAGGGCACCACCGGCCTGGTCGTGGCGGCCGAGGACCTGGTCACGTCGGCGCGCCAGGTCGACCCGACCCGCACGCTCTCCCTGGAGGTGGACGACGGCAGCGACGCCACCGTCGAGGCGGCGGTGCCCGCCACCGAGGTGACCGCCCTGCTCGAGGGCGACGACGAGCCCGCGCTGCGGGCCCAGCGGGCCGTCGCCTCGCTGGCGGTGACCTGGCGGGACCGGGCCGCGGCGGGCCGCGGCGTGGTCCTGGTCGTCGACCCGCGGGACGACCCCGAGGTCGTCACGGCCCTGCTCGACCAGCTCGACGCGCCCGGCATCCTCCGCCCGACGACGTTGGGCGACCTGTTGGACACCGTCGAGGTCGACACCGACCCGTCGGGCGAGCCCATCCCCGCCGAGCTCGCCCCGGCCCAGGTCTCCGACCCCATCGGCCTGCGGCTCGCGGCCCGCCTCGGCTCGGCCCAGGACGCGCTGGCCGGGTTCACCTCGATGGTCGGCCCCGACGACCCACGGGTCCACCCCTACGGCCGGCACCTGGCCGTGGCCCTGGCCGACGGCCTCGGAGCGCGGACCCGCCAGGCCCACCTCGACGTCGTGCTGGCCGAGTCGGAGCGCCTGGCCTCCACCGTCGAGCTGCCCGAGGGCGGCCGCGTCACGCTGACGGCGAGGTCGGGCACGGTGCCGCTCACCCTGCGCCGCACCACCGACCACCCCGTCACGGTGCGCGTCGAGCTCGAGAGCTCGCGCCTGGAGTTCCCTGACGGCCACGACCTGACCGTGGTCCTCGACGAGGAGATCACCCGGATCGACATCGCGGTGCGGGTCTTCGGCTCGGGGGCGTTCCCGCTGGACGTGTCGGTCACCTCCCCCGACGGGAGCCTGGCCCTGGACCGGACGCGCTTCACCGTCCAGTCCACCGCGGTGTCGGGGGTCGGCCTGGTCCTGTCCATCGGTGCCGGCGCCTTCCTCGCCCTTTGGTGGGCCGCGCACTGGCGCCGGGCCCGCCGCAGCCGGCGCCTGGTCCCCCGCCACGCCAGCCAGGACTGAGCCTCGGCGACGCTGCGGCGCGCCCGCCGGGGACGGGTCCGGGAGCCACGAGCCGGATGCCGCCGGGTTGTAGGGTCCGCCGATGGCCGGGGTCAGGATCGTCACCGACAGCTCGAGCGACATCGACGAGGCCGTCGCCGCCGAGCACGGCATCGAGGTCGTGCCGCTGACCATCCGCTTCGGGGCCGACGAGCTCGAGGACCGCACCGAGCTGAGCCCGGCCGAGTTCTACCGGCGCATGGCCGGCTCCCCCGACCTGCCCGAGACCGCCGCACCGGCGCCGGGGAAGTTCGAGGCCGCCTTCCGCCGGCAGGCCGAGGCGGGTGCCGACGCCGTCGTCTGCATCGACATCTCGTCGGACCTGTCGGCCACGATGCAGTCGGCGCGCAACGCGGCCCGGGCCCTGGAGGGCACCCTCGACGTCCGGGTCGTCGACTCCCGCTCCATCACCACCGGCCTGGGCACCCAGGTCCTGCGGGCGGCACGGGCCGCGGCCGACGGGGCCAGCGCCGACGAGGTCGTCGCCCTGGTCGAGGGCCTGGTCGCCCGGACCCGGGTGTTCGGGGCCCTGGACACGCTGGACAACCTGAAGAAGGGCGGGCGGATCGGTGGCGCCCAGGCACTGCTCGGGTCGCTCCTGTCGATCAAGCCGATCCTCGACCTGTCCGACGGCACGGTCCGCGAGGCGGGCAAGGCCCGCACCCGGCGCAAGGCGCTCGAGGCCCTGCGCGACCGGGTGTTCGCCGAGCCCGTCCTGGACGAGGTGTGCCTGGCCCACGGCCTTGCCCCCGACGCCGACGAGATGCTCGAGCTGCTCTCGCCCCGCGTCGGGCCCGACCAGGTCCGCGTGGCCACGATCGGGCCGGTCATCGCCACCCACGGCGGTCCCCGGGTCATGGGCGTCACCTGGCTCGCCGGCCCCTGAGCCCGTCCCGAGCGGCGGGACCGGCCGGCGGGCCGGGTGCTCGCCGCAAGGCCGGAGGGGTCGACAAGTAGCCTTCGAGGCGCCGTGAGCTCGCCAGCAACGCCTCCGACCGGCAGCCCGGACCTCGACGAGCGAGGTCCCGCCGCGGCGACCGGCACCGGCGGCGGGCTCCTCCTCGCCGGGCGCTACCGCCTGCACCGCCGCCTCGCCGCGGGCGGGATGGCCGAGGTGTGGCGGGCCACCGACGAGGTGCTCCGGCGGGAGGTCGCGGTGAAGGTGCTGCACCCACACCTGGCCGCCGACGCCACGTTCGTGGCCCGCTTCCGCCAGGAGGCGGTGGCCGCGGCGCGCCTGGCCCACCCGGGGATCGTGTCGATCTACGACACCTGCTCGGAGGGGCTGGTCGAGGCGATCGTCATGGAGCTGCTGCCGGGCCGGACGCTGAGGGACCGCCTCGACGAGCCGGCCCCGATCGATCCCTGGCAGGCGGCCGGGCTGACCGCGCAGGTCGCCGACGCGCTCGACGCGGCCCACCGGGCCGGCCTGGTGCACCGCGACATCAAGCCGGCCAACATCCTGCTGGCCGACGACGGCCGGGTGAAGGTGGCCGACTTCGGCATCGCCAAGGCCACGGCCCAGACGGACCTGACCCAGCCCGGGGCCATGGTGGGCACGGCCAAGTACCTGGCCCCCGAGCAGGTCACCGGCGAGCCCATCGACGGGCGGACCGACCTCTACGGCCTCGGGGTGGTCCTCTACGAGATGCTGTGCGGCCGGCCGCCCTTCACCGGCGAGACCGACGCCGCCGTGGCCCTGGCCCGGCTCCGGCGCGACCCGCTCTGGCCCCGCCAGGTCCGCCCGGGGGTGCCCCGCCAGCTCGAGGACGTGGTGCGCCGGGCCATGGCCCGCGACCCGGACCAGCGCTACCCCGACGCCGCCGCGCTGCGGGCCGCGCTGGTGGCCTGCGGGGCCGACACCGAGGCCGAGCCCGACGCCACCCTGGCCGGACCGGCTCCGTCCCGCCCGGCCCCGCCTCCACCGCCCCAGGCCCGGCCGACCGTCCGGCAGACCGAGCGGTCGTGGCTGGTGCCCACCCTGCTGCTCGTGCTGGTGGCCGTGTCGCTGGCCGTGGCCGGGATCCTGCTGGGGCGCTCCGGCGCCGGGGAGCTCATCGGCGGCGTGCGCGACGCGCTCGACGGCGGCGGCAGCAACAGCGGCTCGAGCCCCACGCCCACGGGCCTGACGGCCACGGCCACGGCGTTCGACCCGGAGGGCGACGGCCACGAGCACGACGACGAGGCCCCCCTGGCCGTCGACGGCGACCCGGCCACGGCCTGGACGACGGAGAACTACCAGGCCCGGGACATCACCCGGCTCAAGCCCGGCGTGGGCCTGGTCCTCGACCTGGACCGGGTGACCGACCTCACCGCGCTCCAGCTCCGCTCGCCCACCCAGGGCTGGAAGGTGCACGTCTACCTGGCCGACGAGCCGGCCGACACGCTCGAGGGCTGGGGCGAACCGGTCTTCCGCTCGGCCGAGATCCCCGCGACCACCGACGCGCCGGCCGAGGTGGACCTCGGTGGCCACCGGGCCGGCGCGGTCCTGGTCTGGATCGTCGACGCCGGCGAGCCGGTCGGTGGCCGGCACCAGGTGAAGGTGCAGGAAGCCCAGGTCCTGGGGCTCAGGTGACCGACCCGCGGACCTCGGCCCTGGACGACCGCGCCCTGGTGGCCGCGGCGCGCCAGGGCGACCGCCGTGCCCTCGAAGTGCTGCTGCGGCGGCACCACGACCGCATCCGCGCCCTGTGCCGGCGGGTGTGCGGCAACGACGCCGACGCCGACGACGCGACCCAGGACGCCCTGGTGGCCATCGTGCGCGGCCTGGACCGCTTCGACGGGCGCTCGGCCTTCTCCACCTGGACCTACCGGATCGCGACCAACGCCTGCCTCGACGAGCTGCGCCGCCGGCGACGGCGGCCCGAGCCCCGGGCCACCGAGGACTGGCCGCTCGTGGGACCGTCCGGGGTGGCGCCGGGGCCCGACGGGGTCGCCGACCGGATCGACGTGCGGCGGGCGCTGGCCGAGCTGCCCGACGACTTCCGGGTCGCGGTGGTGCTGCGCGACCTGTGCGACCTCGACTACGCCGAGATCGGCGAGGTCCTGGACATCCCGCCCGGCACCGTGCGGTCGCGCATCGCCCGGGGCCGGGCCCAGCTGTCCCGGCACCTGGCCGCCGGGAACCCGCCGACCCCTCCCCGACGTCAGAACGAACGCCCATGAACGACGACCTCGACCCGAGAGACGAGCTCGCCTCGGCCTACCTCGACGGCGCGCTGAGCGCGGAGGAGGCGGCCGCGGTGGAAGCCGACGACGACCTGCTCGCCCGCGTCGCGGCGATGCGGGCGGTCGCCGCGGCCCTGCGCTCGCTGCCGCCGGTCGACCACGACGACAGCGCCCGCGAGCAGGCCATCGCCGCCGCGCTGGCCGCGACGGCGGGTCCGGTCGACGGCCGGACCGGCTCGGACGGCAGGACCTCCCCCGCGCCCGTGCCGGCCGACGCGGGCGACGGGAAGCTCCGGACCGCCCGAGCCGACGCGGGCGACGGCATCCCCGGGACCGACGCTCCGGCCACCCGGTCGCACCGCGGTGCACCGGCGGGGGACGCTCCCGCCGACCTGGACGGGTCCGGCGCCACGACCGGTGCGGGTGCGCCCGGCACGACCATCGGCGCGGTCGGCACCTCCGGCCAGGAGGCCGGCGACGGCGTCGTCGTCCCGCTGGCCCGGCGGGGGTGGCCCGGGAGCCTCGACCTGCGCTGGGTGGCGGGCGTCGCCGCGGTGCTGGCCCTCGTGGCCCTGGCCGTGCCGCTGCTCGACCGCGGCGGCGACGGGCGCGAGACCGCCGCCGAGTCGGCCGGGGCCGCGGCTGACTCGGCCAGCGGTGGCTCGGCTGCCGGCGGCGCGGCGCGGGAGGAGGCCCTCGACGCCACCGCGGCGGCCCCGGAGGGCAGCACGGGCGAGGCGTCCTCGAACGACGACGGCGCAGCGGCGCTGGGGACCTTCGCCGACGCCGACGACCTGCTCGACGCGGTCGGGGCCGTCCCACCCGATGCCGCGACCGGCGCCGGCGGCGTGGCCTCCGAGGACGGCGAGGCCCTCACCTCCACGGCGGCGGCTGCATGCGCCGCTCGTGTCGGATCGGGCTGGACGCTGCTCGGCCGGGCCGACCTCGACGGGGTCGCGGTGGAGGTGCACCTGTCGACGGGCACGTCGGCGCGCCAGGTCCTGGTGCTCGACGCGCTGACCTGCGCGACGGTGGCCCGACGCACGCTCTGAGCGGGCGCGACGGGCCGGGATCGCCGGGCCGGGCCCAGCTCGGGCCGGCGTGGATCCCCAGCGGCGGACGGCACCTGGGTACCCTGTCGCCCCATGCCCAGGCAGCGCTCCGGCGCCAAGAGCCAAGGCCGTCCCGGCACGACGGCGGCGGAACCGACCGGTGACTGGCCGGCCCAGGCCGCCGACACGATCGAGCGGCTGGTGGGCACGGTCCGCGACAAGACCACCGGACCGGCGATCAAGGTGGCCCGGGTGGCCGTGTACGGGCTGTTCGCCGGGGTCGTCGGGCTGGCCGTGGCGATCCTGAGCGCCATCGCCGCCGTCCGCTTCGTCGACGCCTACCTGCCCGACGCCTGGTTCGGCGAGCGGCACACGTGGGCCGCCCACCTCCTGGTCGGGCTGGTCTTCACCATCGGCGGCATGGTGCTCTGGTCACGGCGGAAGGCTCCCGGGAATACCCCGTAGGGGTATCCTGTTCACCAGCTCGACCGGCATCGAAGGCAAAGGGACGATGGACGAGACGACCTCGGCGGACGAGATCCGCGACGTGATCATCATCGGTTCGGGCCCCGCCGGCCTGACCGCGGCGGTCTACACCGCGCGGGCCAACCTGCACCCGCTGGTGATCGAGGGCGAGCCGTCCTCGACCTCGGACCAGCCCGGCGGCCAGCTCATGCTGACGACCGAGGTCGAGAACTTCCCCGGCTTCCCCGAGGGGGTCATGGGCCCCGAGCTCATGACCCGGGTGAGGGAGCAGGCCCTGCGCTTCGGGGCCGACATCCGCACCCAGCGCGTCACCCGGGTCGACCTGTCGGCCCGGCCCTTCGGCGTGTGGGTCGGCGATCCCGACACGGCCGAGCCCACCTACCGGGCCCAGGCCGTGATCGTGTCGACCGGCGCCCAGTCGCTGATGCTGGGCCTGCCCAACGAGAGCGAGCTGATCGGCCACGGCCTGTCGACCTGCGCCACCTGCGACGGCTTCTTCTTCCGGGACCAGGAGATCGCGGTGGTCGGCGGGGGCGACTCGGCGCTGGAGGAGGCCCTGTTCCTCACGAAGTTCGCGTCCAAGGTGGTGGTGGTCCACCGCCGCGACGAGCTGCGGGCCTCGAAGATCATGCAGGAGCGGGCCTACGCCAACGAGCGCATCGAGTTCCGCTGGAACAGCGTGGTCGAGGAGATCCTGGGCGAGGACCGGGTGACCGGGATCCGCCTCCGTGACGTGACGACCGACGAGGTGACCGACCTGGCCGTCAACGGCCTGTTCGTGGCCATCGGGCACAAGCCCAACACCGACCTGTTCAAGGGACAGCTCGAGATGGAGGACTCCGGCTACCTCGTGACCGGGCGCTGGGGCGGCGCGTCGACGACCAACGTCGAGGGCGTGTTCGCCTGCGGCGACGTCCAGGACCACACCTACCGCCAGGCCATCACGGCGGCGGGCTCGGGCTGCCAGGCCGCCATCGACGCCGAGCGCTGGCTGGAAGCCCAGCACGGCTGACCGAACCCGGCCACGACGGCCGGCGGAATCCACGCCGACCTCCCGGTGTTGGAAGGTCCAGGCAACGAAGAAGAAGGGACTCCCCCAATGGCCGAAGCGATCACCAAGCTCACCGACGCGACCTTCGACGAGGTCGTCGCGGGCTCGAGCGAGCCCGTCATCGTCGACTTCTGGGCCGAGTGGTGCGGGCCCTGCAAGATGATCGCCCCCATCCTCGACGAGATCGCCACCGAGCAGGCGGGCAAGCTGAACATCGCCAAGCTCAACGTCGACGAGAACCCGGCCAGCGCCCAGCGCTTCGGCGTGATGAGCATCCCCACGCTCATCGTCTTCAAGGACGGTCAGCCGGCCAAGCGCATGGTCGGCGCCAAGGGCAAGGGCCAGCTCCTCGAAGAGCTGGGCGAGTTCATCTAGCCCTCGACCCTCGACCGCAGGCCGAGGGCGCGCACCTCAGCCCGAGGACAAGGATTCTCCACAGCTTTCTACACAGCTTGTGGACGGCGTCAACAAGACCTTGAGCCCGACGACCCTCGACAGCACGTCGAGGGTCGTCCAGGTTCTCAGGTCGGGCGGCCCTCGGTCATGGCCCGGTAGATCCGCTCCAGATCCTCGAGGGTGGCGAAGTCGACGGTGACCTTGCCCCGGCTGGCCCCCATCTCGACCTTGACCCGGGTGGCCAGGTGCTCGGCCAGGAGCTCCTCCAGCTCCAGCAGGCCCGGAGGCCGCAAGCGGCGGGTTGCGCCGCCCTCTGCCGGGACGGACGGTGCGGCCTGCGCCCCATCGGCGTCGGCCAGCCCGCCTCGGAGCCGGACCGCCTCCTCCACGTCCCGCACGGAAAGTCCCTCGCCCACCACGCGACGCGCGAGGGCCTCCTGGAAGGCGCGGTCCGGCGTGCCGAGCAGGGCCTTGGCGTGCCCGGCCGTCAACTGGCCCTCGGCCAGCATCTTCTGGATGGCCGGCGGGAGCTGGAGCAGTCGCAGCACGTTGGCCACCGCCGAGCGTGACTTGCCCACCCGCCGGGCGACCTGCTCCTGGGTCAGCTCGAAGTCCTCGACGAGCTGCTGGTAGGCCGCCGCCTCCTCCAGGGGGTTCAGGTCGTCGCGGTGGAGGTTCTCGACCAGCGCGACCTCGAGCGAGCCCTCCGCGCTGAGGTCGCGCACCACGACCGGCACGACCTGGAGGCCGGCCCGCTTGGCCGCTCGCCAGCGCCGCTCCCCCGCGATGAGCTCGTAGCGGTCGTCGTCGGCCGCCTGGACCAGCAGGGGCTGGAGCACGCCCAGCTCGGCGATCGACGCCGTGAGCCCGGCCAGGGACTCCTCGTCGAAGTAGCTCCGAGGCTGGTGGGGGTTGGGCACGATGGCGTTGACCGGGACCTCGCGCAGCGCCGAGGGCGCCGATCCCGTCGTCTCGGTCGGGATCAGCGCCCCCAGGCCTCTACCCAACCCGCTGCGGCGGACCACCGCTCACCTCCTTGGCCAGCTCCCGGTAGGCGATGGCGCCTCGGGAGGACGAATCGAACGCGATGATCGGCTGCCCGAAGGACGGCGCCTCGGAGAGGCGGACCGTCCGAGGGATGACGTTCCGGCACACCTTGTCACCGAAGTGGCCCCGGACCTCCTGCACGACCTGGTCGGCCAGCTTGGTCCGGGCGTCGTACATGACCAGGACGATGGCGCTGACCTCGAGGGTGGAGTTGAGGTTCTTCTGGACCAGCCCGACGTTGCGCAGGAGCTGGCCCAGACCTTCGAGGGCGTAGTACTCGCACTGGATCGGCACCACGATCTCGGTCGCCGCGGCCAGGGCGTTGACGGTCAGCAGGCCCAGGGACGGCGGGCAGTCGATCAGGACGAAGTCGTAGTCGTCACGGACCTCCTCCAGCGCCCGCTTGAGCCGCTGCTCCCGGCTGAAGGCCGGCACGAGCTCGATCTCGGCGCCGGCGAGGTCGAGGGACGAAGGGGCCACGAACAGGTTCCGGACCGAGGTCGCCTCGATGCAGTCCTCGATGGGCAGGTCGTGGAGGATGACGTCGTACATCGACCCGTGGAGGTCGCGGATGTTGATGCCCAGCCCGGTGCTGGCGTTGCCCTGGGGATCGAGGTCGACGACGAGGACCCGGTAGCCGAGGTCAGCCAGCGATGCGCCGAGGTTCACGGCGGTGGTCGTCTTGCCCACCCCGCCCTTCTGGTTGGCGATGGCCAGGATCCGGGGCAGCGGACGGGCGAAGTGCGAAGCACCCGTGCCCGTGGCCTCCATGGACTCGACCTCGGCCGGCTCGTCGACCTCGTCCGAGGCGTCGGCGGCAGGCACTTCGGGCTCTGCGACCAGGGAGGCCGGGAGATCGGCCGCGCCGGGGAGGGGTCGCGGCACGTTGCTGGGGATCGACGGGGAAGTCTCCGACTCCGGGCGATCGTCGCCCGCCTCGGCCACCGCGTGCTGCTCGCCGGGCGCCGGCGACGCGGCTCCGGCGGCCGGTGGCTCGTCCACCTGACGGTCGGCCCGGATCCGCTCGAAGATCGCGTGGCTCCGCTCGACCGCACTGTCAGGAGGTTCGGTCACCACGGCATCCTGCCCCTCCCGCTCGGCCACAAGCAAGCAACCCTTGACCTCCGCTCGAATCTCCGCGACGTTCCACGTGGAGCACCGCCGGAGTGGTAGAGCCTCGTCCTCCCCCGGCCGGCCGTGCTCTCGAAGCGGGCACGCCCAGGACCTACGGCAACAGGGTCCCCGGGGCCGTCCCGTGCAGTGGCACCGCGAGCCCCGGTCACGGCGGTGCCGACATCGACCGAGAGCGAGCTCAGCCACCGGCGTGCTCCGGATCGAACGAGGACGGGTCTTGACCTGTTCGGGGCATCAACAGGGATTGCAGCGGAGCCCTGGCCACACTCGTCGGCCGAGAACGCGCTCGACCGCTTCGCCTGGACGCATCAACAGGGATTGCAGCGGAGCCCTCTGCCACATCCCTCTGACCGGCTGCGCCGAAGCAAGTGCCCGAGGTCCCGGCGGCCCCTGTTCCACGTGGAACGTCGCCCCTGTGGTGCGTGCACGGCCCATGGCGGCCGGCAGGTGCCCAAGGGCGGGGCAGCCGCAGTCACGGCGCTGACCAGCCCGACGGCCACGCGCCGGCGCTCACGCGCGACTGCAACAGCACGTGCACCGGTGGAGAACACCAGGTCGCGGAGTTGCGCGGGGTGCACGCGCCCCTCCACGCCACTGCAGCAGGGACGTCGCGACCTCATGGGTCGCGACAGCCGCCTCGTGAAGGAGCCGCTGCGCCGAGTGACGTGGAGCCGGCATGGCCGAAGAGGCGCAGGCGCGGTGAGGTGGTCGGCCCAGCGACCGGCGCGATCGCGTCACGGCCCTCCTCGTCACCCCGGAGCGGCAGGTCACCGCACGATGACGGCCGCTGGCTCCGGCGGAGGATGCAACGCCGACAAGGGCGGCCCGCCGTTCGCTCCTCCGCGCATGGGAGTGACCTCGCGACACCTGGGCTCTGAGAGGCTCCCGACCGTGGGGCGACGCCACACCGGGGGAGATCGTGCGGACTCGCGACGGGATCCGGCCGACCGAGGGAACCGATCGCGGGCGACAGGCGCCAGACCGGGTGTGACCTCGCCCCTCCCACCTGTGATCCCGCCCGGAGCAGGGCCGGAGACCGGACGGACCTTCGTCGACGTCTACCGGGGCCGCTACCGGTCCCTGGTCGAGATCGCCCGCCTCACGACCGGCTCCAACGCCCTGGCCGAGGAGCTCGTGCAGGACGCGTTCGCCGACCTCTGTCGGCGGTTCGGCGCCCTCCGGTCCCCCGACGCCTACCTCAGCCGGGCCGTCATGAGTCGGTGCACCTCCTGGGTGCGCCGACGCGCCACCGAGCGGCGCTACGCCGAACGACTGCCGCCGCAACCCCCGGCCTGGACCGATCCCGACACGATCTCGGTGATGGATGCGGTGGGCCGGCTGCCCCTGCGCCAGCGCGCCGCCATCGTCCTCCGCTACTTCGCCGACTGGTCCGAAGCCGACATCGCCTACGCGCTCGGCTGCCGGCCCGGCACCGTCAAGTCCCTGCTGTCACGTGCCCGCGCCCAACTCGCCGGAGAGCTCACCGATGACCACTGACCTCACCGCACGGCTGGCGGCGGCCCTCGCCGACGCCGCCCGAACCACCACGACCCGCCCCGACGCCCTCGATGCCATCATCCGACAGGCCGGCACGCCGGCCGGCCATCGACGTCGCCGAGGAACCCGGCGCACCGAGCGTCCCCTCCAGGACCCATCCGAGACGGGCCGCCGCTCCTCCCGTGCGGCCCTCCCCAGCTCGAGCGCGCCGGACCGCCCGGAACCCTCGACCCGTCCACGACACGCGACCCCCGAGCACCGGTCGAGCCCCTCCCCCGATGCCCACCACCCCGATGCCGAAGCAACCCGTCGCCCCATGACCGCCGCGCTCCAGTCAGGGGAGCCGGACGACGGCGACGCCCCCGACAACGACCCGGCTCGTCTCCAGACGACCGTCGACCACGGGTCGAACCCCACGACCGCCGCACGGAGCCGCCACGTCGAACCGCTGTCCGGGCGCGGGCCGGCCCCCGACACCGAGACCGGTCTCCCAGCGAAGCCCGAACACCGGTCCAACCCGTCCGACGATGCCCAGGACCCCGGCGGCGAGGTCGTCCGAGGCCGGGTGGACGCCGGACGGCCCGTTCCACGCCCTCGCTTCCGCCTGGCTGCATCCGGATCGGCCCGTCAGGCTCCGTCCCCGACTGTCCGACCACGGTCGAGCGGCGAGCGGGAGGACCAGGCGGCCGAGAACCCTCCTCCTCGGCGACCCCTCGTGGTCGCGCTGGTCGCCACCGCGGCGGTCGTCGTCACCTCGGTGGTCGTCGTGGCATCCCGGGGCGGCGGATCGGGAGACCCCGCCCTGGCCCTCATCCGGGTCCCGACCATCGACGGCGGTGAGGGTTGCGGCGCGGTGGCCAGCCGGCCCGCCACACCCGAGGAGGCGGCTCAGGTGGTGCAGCTCCCGGCATCGTTGCCCGCCGGCTACCGGCTGGCCGCGCCGGCCACGACCACGGTGCAGGAGCGCCAGCCGGCCGGATCAGCGTGCTGGACGGCCGACGTGACCTACATCGACCCCGTCGAAGGCCATCTCCTGGCCGTCACGGTCGGCCGCCAGGGCGGTGAGGTCCAGCCCGACTGCCAGGTCCCCGACGGCTACCGACCCGTGGAGTGCACCGTGGTGGCGGGCCGGCCCGCGGGGCTGACCCACGAGGGTCGCCGCGCCACCCTGGCCTGGGTCTCCTCCGATGGTGACCTCGTCACCGTGTCAGCCCACGGCCTCACCACCGAGGTCCTGGCCGCTGCGGCGGCATCCGTGACCTTCGACGGCACCGACCTGGCCCTGGAGCCGCCCCCCGGCATGCACGAGGTCGACCGCACCTCCCGGACCCCGACCGACGACCGGACGGTCACCTACTTCGGGGCGACCTTCACCAACGGGGATCCCACCGCCGACGTCGAGCTGGCCGTGACGACCTGGGACGACGTGTCCGTCAACGAGGTCGGCCCGGCCCGAACCCTCGACCTGCCGACGGCCACCGCCCTGGTGGTGACCACCGGGGGACCGGACACCGGCATCATCACCTGGACCAACGAGCCCGGTGCCTCCGACCCGCTCCGTGGCGTCACGCCCGTGCCCGCCCCCCGCGCCGCCTACGTCACGTGGAACCGAGCCGGTCTCACCTTCCGACTCAGCGGATCCGACCCGGCGATCCTGGTCGAGATCGCCCGGCAGCTCCGCCCGTCCTGACCGACGTTCCACGTGGAACAGGACGAGCGGGGGATCAGAAGAGCGGGCGGCGGAAGGGGAGACCGGGTCGCCGGGGGAACCGCTCGGGGCAGAGCTCCCGCTGCACGAGCACCCGGTAGTGGAACGGTTCGGCAACCGTCGACCGGGGCTCGAGGCCGAGCAGGGCCAGGCCCTCGCCCGGCCACCGCTCCCGCTCGTCCGGCGGCTCGCTGACCACCAGCACGCCACCGACCTGCAGGAGGGGTGCAGCGCACTCGGCGGTGGCCGCCGGTGGGCCGAACGACCGTGCCGTCACCGCACCGGCCGAACCCCGGAGCGGACCTCGGCCCAGGTCCTCGGCCCGGCCGTGCCAGGTCGACGCCCGGATCAGGCCCAGCCGTTCGATCGCCTCGGCCAGGAAGGTGCAGCGGCGCTCGACGGCATCCACCAGCACCACGTCGAGGTCGGGTCGCCGCACGGCAACCACGAGCCCGGGCAGGCCGCCACCGCTGCCCAGGTCGACCACCCTCCCGACCACGCCTTCGAGGGCGGCGACGAAGCCCTCGGCGTGGGCGACCTGGTCCTCGAACGGTGTGGGACCGACGAAGCCCCGCTCGCGGCCGGTCGCCAGCACCTCGAGCAGGGATGCGCCGCTCACCGGCGCATCCCTGCGGACACCTGCCTCACGCGG
Organism: Acidimicrobiia bacterium; assembly: GCA_050247895.1. Taxonomy (GTDB): domain Bacteria; phylum Actinomycetota; class Acidimicrobiia; order Acidimicrobiales; family VFJN01; genus CAVPEW01. The sequence continues at coordinate 17,947 of JBFWTJ010000002.1, read as the reverse complement.
GGGAGACCACCACCCGACGGCGGGGCTCCTCGCCCTCCGACGAGGTCACCACGCCCTCCACGTCGTTCAGGGCGTCGTGCACGATCTTGCGATCCGGCGGCGGCATGGCCTCCAGGGCCCGGGGCTGGCCCGAGTCCCTCACCTGCTGCGCCACGTCCCGGGCGAAGCGCTCGAGGGCCTCACGGCGCCGCTCCCGGTAGCCGGCCACGTCCACCCTCAGGCGGGCGTGGTTCTCGCCCGGCCGCTGGCGCTGGACCACGCTGCGGCACAGCTCTTGGACGGCCTGGAGCGTCTGGCCCTTGGGCCCGATGAGCAGGCCCAGGTCCGACCCGGTCACCGCCGCCTCGATCGTCTGGTCGTCGGGGTTGGTCAGGGTCACCTCACCATCCACGTCGAAGGCGTCCAGGAGGTCGCCCAGGAAGTTCCGGACGACCTCCCCCTGCGCCGCTAGCTCGAGCTCGGTCACGGGCTCCTCCGATCCTTCTTCCTCGTGTGCGGTGCGACTGGCGCCGGTGCGGTCCCGGCCCCGGGGCGCGCGGGCGGCCTTGCGCCCGGCGCGCGCCACGGGCTCGGACGTCCTGGCTCGGTCCGGGCCACGGTCCTCGTCGGCAGCGGTCGGCGTCTCCGCAACCGTGTTGTCGGCGGTGTCGACGGCGCTGTCGGGCGCCGTGTCGTCGCCGGGGGACGCCTCCTGGCGGCCGCCGGGCCGGTCGTCCTTCTTGTGCGACCGTCCCTCGCGGCCCCGGCCGTCACGCCCCTTGCGCCGGTCGCGTCGCTCGACCTTGGGTCGAGCCAGGACCGGGCGCACCCGCGCCCTGACCCGGGCCTCGCCCCGCATCCGGCCGAACAGGCCGGGGCGCGGCTCCTCGACGACCTCGAACTCGGCGTCGTCGTCGTCGATGCCGAGCTGATCGAGGGCGAGCTCCTTGGCTTCCTCGAGCGTCTTGGCCGTGGTCTCGACCCACTCCACGGGGCTACCTCCGCCGCTTCTTCTTCTTGGACCGGTTCTGCGCCGCGCCCGACGTGCGCCGTGTCGGTGGGGGAGCGCCTCCCGACCCGTTCGACCTGGCGTCGTCGTCCTCGTCGTCACCCTCGACGTCCTTGGCCGCCCGGCGCTCGGCCGCGGCCCGGGCCCGCTCCTCCCGGTCGGCCTTGGACAGCCGGGGCAGCACCTCGGAGCGCTGACCGCTGTCCTTGTTGATCTTGCGGGCCTCGGCCGCCGCGGCCTGGGCCCGGGCGCCGAGCGAGTTCTCCCCGTGGTACAGGCTGCGCGTGATGTAGGCCTGGATGCCGATCCGGAACAGGTTCGACACCACGAAGTACACGACGATCGCCGACGGGGCGAAGAACGAGATGAAGACGAACATCGCCGGGAAGATCCGCATCAGCATCTTCTGCTGGGGCGGGATCTCGGCGTTGGGGTTGCGGGACTGGATCTGGCGCTGCTGGAAGTAGGACGTGACGGCCACGATGGCCACCAGCACCAGGTGGGGGAGGCCGTGCACGAAGCCGTCGGCCAGGGAGTCCCCGGCGCTCTCGGCAAGGTCGACGCCGAAGGACATCATCTCCCGGGCCCCGCTCAGGGCCACGTTCAGGGCGCTGCCGTCGTCGAGGTACCTGGGCTCGAAGACCCCGTCGACCCGGTTCGTCAGCCCGCTGATGACCCGGTAGAGCACCAGGAAGATGGGGGCCTGGAGCAGCATGGGGAGGCAACCGCCCAGGGGGTTGAGGTTGTTCTCCTTGTAGAAGGCCATCAGCTCTTCGTTGAGCTTGGCCCGGTCGTCCTTGTACTTGACCTGGAGGCGCCGCATCTCGGGCTGGAGGATCTGGAGCTGGATCATGCTCCGGGTCCCCTTGAGGGTGAACGGCGTGGTGACGATCATGATCGTCACGGTCAGGAGCGCGATGGCGATCGCGTAGTTGGGGATGAGCTCGTAGAAGAAGCTCAGGGTCTTGGCGATGGCCTCGAAGAGCCAATCGAACATCAGTTCGCCTTTCGATCGTTCGCCGTGGGGTGGGGGCCGGCAGGCACGGGGTCCCACCCCGAGCCCCCCCACGGGTGGCAGCGGCCCAGCCGCCGGATGGTCAGCCACGAACCGCGCAGGGCACCGTGCACCTCGAGCGCCTCCAGGGCGTAGGTGGAGCACGACGGGTCGAAGCGGCAGGGCGAGGGGCGTCCCCGGGTGGCGGCCCGGTAGCCCCTGACGCCGAGGTGCAGCAGCCGTGCCGGCGGCGTCACGGGGTCCCCCGGGCGATGGCGGCCCGCGTCGTGCGCTCGACCAGCTCGACCAGCTCGACCCAGGGCAGCCGGGCCAGCTCGCCCTCGCCGACCAGCAGGTAGGTCCCCGCTGCGAGCCGGCCGTCGCGACGCAGCGCCGCGCAGGCGGCGCGCAGGCGCCGGCGGATGCGGTTGCGGACCACGGCCCCACCGGACCGCCGCGGGATCGCGAAGGCCACCCGGGGTGGCACGTCGGCCGGGGCCGGGATCCAGCTGACGGCAAGCGGACCGCGCCGGGCCCGCGCGCCGGTGCGACGCAGGGCGGCCAGCGACGCCCGGTCCCGGACGCGCCACACGGCGGCACCCGGGCCGGGGGAGACCTCGGGGGCAGCCATCAACAGCGCTGACCCGTCGACCATGGCGTGCCGCTACGACCGGCCGTCTCGTGCCTCCGGCGGCGAGGTCACGCCGACAGGCGCTTGCGGCCCTTGAGCCGGCGCGCCCGCAGGATGGCCCGACCGGCGCGGTCGGCCATGCGGTGGCGGAAGCCGTGGCGCGAGGCCCTGCGGCGGTTGTTGGGCTGGAACGTGCGCTTCACTTCTCGGGCCTCCTGCTGGCCGATCCCGCCGGGGCTGCTCCCGGCCAACCGAGGGGGTTGGCCGACCGGCGACGTCCCGACCTCACGAGGCGGGTCGAGCGGGGTGTCGACAGATCACTGCTTCGAGCTCACGACGCGACGGTGTCCCGCACGTCGGGTGCCCGGAAACGCTAGATGTGACGGGCTGGTCGGGGCAACCCGGGCCGGCCACCGCTCGTAGCAGGCCACGTGACTCCGGTGGTGGATCTCCCATGCCGCCTGACGTGGGGAAACGCCACCTGGCCCGTCCCGACCCTTGCAGAGCGGGGGAATCCGGGTGCTACGGTGCTCCGACCGTCGGCGTGGGGAGCGGCTCGCTGTCGATCACCCGAAGCGTTGGCGGCGACCCCGGTACCCGTGGTGAGCGCCTGTCGAGCCGCCCACCACTTTTCTCTTTTCCACAGGTGTGGACGTCCTTGTGGACGCCATGGATCAGCGGAGGCGACGGCCGACTGTGAGCGACGCGCAACGGCTGTGGGACGAGTGCGCCGGGCTGCTCCGGGCGCAGGTCTCCGAGCCGGTGTGGCTCACCTCGTTCGAGTCGGCGGTCCCGGTGGCGCTGACCGAGGACTCGCTCACGCTGTCGGTCCCGTCGTTCCTGGCCAAGGAGCGGATCGAGGGGCGGTACCTCTCCCTGGTCCGCGACGCCCTGGAGGAGATCGGGGCCGGTGACCTGGAGCTGGTCCTGGAGATCAACGTCGCCGACGCCCAACCGGCCTGGGACAGCCCCAACACCACGGCGGCCGAACCCGCCGCACCCAGCGCCAACGGTGCCGAACCCGCGCCGGGCAGCGCCGACGGCGGGTTGGACGGGGCTCCCCGCTACACCTTCGACACCTTCGTCATCGGCGCCTCGAACCGCTTCGCCCACGCCGCCGCCCTGGCCGTGGCCGAGACGCCGGCCCGCAAGTACAACCCGCTGTTCGTCTACGGCGACGCCGGCCTGGGCAAGACGCACCTGCTCCAGGCCATCAGCCACTACGTCCGGGAGAACTACCCGACGTACCGCGTCCGGTACGTCACATCCGAGACGTTCCTGAACGAGTTCATCGACGCCGTCCGCACCCAGACCAACGACGCCTTCAAGCGCCGCTACCGGGACATCGACGTGCTGCTGGTCGACGACATCCAGTTCATCGAGGGGAAGAAGGAGACCCAGGAGGAGTTCTTCCACACCTTCAACCACCTCCACCAGGCGAACCGCCAGATCGTGCTCTCCTCGGACCGCCCGCCCGACGCCATCGGGACCCTGGAGGACAGGCTCCGCAGCCGGTTCAAGATGGGCCTGATCACCGACATCCAACCACCCGACCTCGAGACCCGCCTCGCCATCCTGCGCAACAAGGCCGAGCGGGAGACCACCAGCATCCCGCCCGAGGTCCTCGAGTACATCGCGGCCAACATCACCGACAACATCCGGGTGCTGGAGGGCGCGCTCATCCGGGTGGCGGCGTTCGCCAACCTCACCGACGAGAAGCTGACCGACGACACCGCGGCCCGGGTCCTGTCCGACCTGCTGACCGACCGCCAGCCCCGGCCGATCACCCCCAAGGTCATCCTCGCCGCCACGGCCGAGATGTTCGGCTTCGAGATCGACGAGATCATGGGCAAGAAGCGCCAGCGACCCCTGGTCACGGCCCGGCAGATCGCCATGTACGTCTTCCGGGAGCTCACCGACCTCAGCTACCCGGCCATCGCCCGGGAGTTCGGCGGGCGCGACCACACGACGGTCATCCACGCCGTGGAGAAGATCTCGACCCAGATGCGGACCCAGCGCGCCATCTACGACCAGGTCACCGAGCTGGTCCAGACGATCAGGTCGGCGTGATGTTCCACAACGCCTGTGGACCGGCCCGGATCTCACGGGGACGGCCTGTCGGCCCCCTGTGGGCAACCTGGCCCGCACCGGGCCGCGAACCCCGCGACCGGCGCGACCCTGTGGGAGCCTGGGGACGTGGCGTGGATCGCCGCGACGGTGCTGACCTGGCCCGATGCGGATCCGTCCACAATCCACAGCCCCTACCACCACTTCCCTTCGAGAATTCAAAGGATCTAGGTAGAAAGCGAGCAGGCCGGTGAAGTTCCGATGCGAGCGCGATGTCCTCGTCGAGGCCCTGGGCAGCGCCGGGCGCGCCACGATGGCCCGGGGCGGTTCGCTCCCGGTCCTGTCCGGCGTGCGGGCGGAGCTCACCGGCTCGCAGCTCCGGCTGACCGGCACCGACCTCGAGCTGACGATCTCGGTGGGCGCCGAGGTCGCCGGCGAGCAGGACGGGGTCGCGGTGCTGCCGGCCCGGCTGGCGTCGGAGATCGTGCGGGCCCTGCCCCCGGGCGCGGTCGACGTCGCGGTCGACGACGACGAGGCCCGCATCTCGGCCGGCCGCTCGGAGTTCAGCCTCCGGGTGCTGCCCGCCGACGAGTTCCCCCGCGTCGCCGAGCCGACCGGCGAGCCGGTGTCGCTGGCCAGCACGGAGCTGGCCGCCGCGCTGGCCCAGGTCGTGCCGGCCGCGTCGCGTGACGACGCCCGGCCCATCCTCACCGGCGTGCTGGTCGCCGCCGAGCCCGAGGGCCTCCGCCTGGTGGCGACCGACAGCTTCCGCCTCGCGGTGCGCGACCTGCCCGGCACCTCCGTGCTCGCCGAGGGCCAGCACGTGCTCGTCCCGTCGCGGGCCCTGGGCGAGCTCTCCCGGCTGCTGGGGGGCACCGACGGCTCCCTCACCGTCCGCCTGGGCGAGCGCGACGCGGCGTTCGAGCTCGGCTCGACCCGGCTCACGACCGTGCTGATCGAGGGCGAGTTCCCGAACTACCGGGGCCTGATCCCCCAGTCGCACCCCAACCGGCTCACCGTGGGCCGCGAGGCGCTGCTCGAGGCGGTGCGACGGGTCAAGCTCCTGGCCCGGGAGGCGACGCCGGTGCGCCTGGCCATGTCGGCCGGGAGCCTGGAGCTGATCGCGGTCACCCAGGACGTCGGCCAGGCCCACGAGACGCTCGACGCGAAGTACGAGGGCACCGAGCTCACGGTGGCCTTCAACCCCGACTACCTGCTCCAGGGCATCGAGGTCGCCCCGGGCGACGAGGTGACCCTCGAGACCGTGGACGCGCTCAAGCCGGCCCTCGTCCGCAGCCCCGAGCACCCGGAGTTCCTCTACCTGCTGATGCCCGTCCGGGTGTCCTGAGCCGGTCCCGGCCGGGCCGCGCCCGATGAGGCTCGAGCGCCTCTGGCTCCGCGACTTCCGGTCCTACGAGCAGGCCGAGGTCTCGCTCGCGCCCGGCCTGACCGCGGTCCTGGGCGACAACGGGCAGGGCAAGACGAACCTGCTCGAGGCCGTGGCCTGGCTCGCGTCGACCGCGTCGTTCCGGGGCGCGCCCAACGAGGCGCTGGTCCGCGCCGGCACGCCCCACGCCGTGGTCCGGGCCGAGGGCCACGTCGAGCAGCGGGCCGTGCTGGTCGAGGCCCAGATCGTGACCGCGGGCCGCAACCGGGTCCTGGTCAACCGCCAGCCCCTCAAGCGGGCCAAGGACCTGCTGGGCGTGCTGCGGGTGACGGTCTTCTCGCCCGACGACCTCGAGCTGGTCAAGGGCGGGCCGGCGCTGCGGCGCGGCTACCTCGACGGCGTGCTGGTGGCGCTGCACCCCCGCAACGACGCCCTCCAGGGCGAGGTGGAGCGGGTGCTGCGCCAGCGCAACGCCCTGCTCAAGCAGGCGGGCGGCCGGGCCACCGACGACGTGGTGACCACGCTGGAGGTGTGGGACGCCAAGCTGGCCCAGGCCGGCGACGAGCTGGCCGGGGCCCGGCGCGAGGTCCTGGAGCGGCTCGGCCCGCTCGTGGACGGCACCTACGACGCGGTGGCCGGCCGGCCCGGGGAGGTCACCGCGACCTACCTGAGCGCCTACGAGGCGACGGGGCTGGCCGAGGCCCTCGCCGCGGCCAGGGGCGACGACCTGCGCCGGGGCGTGTCCACCGTGGGGCCCCACCGGGACGAGGTCGAGCTGCGCATCGCCGGCATGCCGGCTCGCACGCACGCCTCCCAGGGCGAGCAGCGCTCGCTGTCGCTGGCCCTGCGGCTGGCGTCCCACCAGCTGGTGACCGAGCGGACGGGCACCTCGCCCGTGCTGCTGCTCGACGACGTGTTCTCCGAGCTCGACCCCGATCGGGCCGACGCCCTGCTGGCCAACCTCCCGCCCGGGCAGGCCCTGCTGACCAGCGCCGGCGGGCTGCCGCCGCGGGCCCGGCCCGAGCGGATCCTGCGGGTGGCCGGCGGGACGATCGACGTAGCCTCCTCCTGATGGCGCGCATCCGGCCCCTGCCGGGCGACGGTCCCGGACCCCGGCCCCTGCGGGAGGGCGTCGACCGGGTCCTGCGGGGCCTGGGCGCGCCCGAGACCCGGGGGGTCTCCCAGGTCTTCGAGCGCTGGGCCGAGGTGGTGGGCGAGTCGATGGCGGCCCGGACGCGACCGCTGCGCCTGCAGGGGGGCACGCTGGTCCTGGGGGTGGACGAGCCGGCCGTGGCCACCCACGTCCGGTTCCTGGAGCCCCAGCTCCTCGAGCGGCTGGGGGAGCTGCTCGGCGAGGGCAGGGTCCGCTCGATCGAGCTCAGGGTGGGCCCGAAGCGCTGAGCGGAGCCTCGAGGTGACCACCCGTCAGATGAAGTGGGGGAGGTCCCTGGTCCGGGACCCTGGCTGGTAAACTCCCAAGGCTGTGATTCGCGGTGCTGACCAGGAAAAACGCTCCCCGCGCCGGTCCATCGCCCGACCCCCTGATCAGTCCTAGAGAGGCGCGCCGTGGCGCAGACCACCAGCTCGTACGGGGCCAAGGACATGCAGGTCCTGGAAGGCCTCGAACCGGTTCGCAAGCGACCTGGCATGTACATCGGCTCGACCGGGCCGACCGGCCTGCACCACTGCGTCTGGGAGGTCGTGGACAACTCGGTGGACGAGGCCATGGCCGGCCACGCCACCCGCATCGACATCACCCTGTTGGCCGACGGGGCCTGCCGCGTCGTCGACGACGGCCGGGGCATCCCCATCGACATCCACCCCCAGCACAAGATCTCCGGCGTCGAGATCGCGCTGACCAAGCTCCACGGCGGCGGCAAGTTCGGCGGCGAGGGCTACAAGGTCTCCGGCGGCCTGCACGGCGTGGGCGTCTCGGTGGTCAACGCGCTGTCGACCCGGCTGGTGGTCGAGGTCGACCGGGACGGCCAGCGCCACCGCATGGAGTTCCGCGACGGCGGCCAGCCGGTGGGCAAGCTCGAGGTCAGCGGCGAGGCGCCCCGGGGCCGCACCGGCACGACCGTCACCTTCTGGCCCGACGGCACGATCTTCGAGACCGTCGAGTTCTCGGCCCGGACGATCCTCGAGCGCCTGCAGATGATGGCGTTCCTCAACAAGGGCCTGGAGATCCGCTTCAGGGACGAGCGCCCCGGCCACGAGGCCGAGCCGACCACCTTCAAGTACGCGGGGGGCATCGTCGACTTCGTCCGCCACGTGAACAAGGCCAAGGAGTCGCTCTTCTCCAAGGTCGGCTACTACGCCGACGCCGACGACACCTCCGAGGTCGAGGTGGCCTTCCAGTGGAACACCGGCTTCAACGCCGACGGGATCCACAGCTTCGCCAACGGCATCAACACCACCGAGGGCGGAACCCACGAGGAGGGCTTCAAGGCCGCCCTCACCACCGTGGTCAACAAGTACGCCCGGGCCAAGAACCTCCTCAAGGAGAAGGACCCGAACCTCCAGGGCGAGGACATCCGAGAGGGCATCACCTCGATCATCTCGGTCCGGCTCCGCGACCCCCAGTTCGAGGGCCAGACCAAGGCGAAGCTGGGCAACACGTCGATGAAGACGCTGGTCCAGAAGGCCACCAACGAGAAGCTGGGCGACTGGCTCGAGGAGAACCCCACCGAGGCCAACAAGATCGTCCGCAAGGCCGTGGCCGCGTCGCAGGCCCGGCTGGCGGCGAAGAAGGCCCGGGACGTCATCCGGTCCAAGACGCTGCTCGACGGGGCCGGGATGCCCGACAAGCTCAAGGACTGCACGGCCAAGGACCGCGCCGAGCGCGAGCTGTTCATCGTCGAGGGCGACTCGGCCGGCGGCTCGGCGGTCTCGGCCCGCGACCCGCGGACCCAGGCGATCCTCCCGATCCGGGGGAAGATCCTCAACGTCGAGCGGGCCCGCCTCGACAGGATGCTCAAGAACCTCGAGGTGCAGGCCCTGATCTCGGCCATCGGCGCCGGGGTGGGCGAGGAGTTCGACGTCGAGAAGCGGCGCTACGACAAGGTCTGCATCCTGGCCGACGCCGACGTCGACGGCAGCCACATCCGCACGCTGCTGCTCACGTTCTTCTTCCGCCAGATGCGCCCCCTGGTCGAGGCCGGTTGCATCTACATCTGCCAGCCGCCGCTCTACTCGACCGAGGTCGGCAAGCAGAAGATCTACCTGAAGGACGACCACGCCAAGGACGCCTTCCTGCGGGAGCACCCCAACCACAAGAAGGACTTCGGTCGGCTGAAGGGCCTGGGCGAGATGGACGCGGAGGAGCTGCGCGTCACCACGATGGAGGAGGGCCTGCGGACCCTGCTCCAGATCAACGTCGAGCAGGCCGCCCTGGCTGACGAGGTCGTCTCCATCCTCATGGGCGACATCGTCGAGGACCGCAAGCAGTTCATCGTGACCAACGCCAAGGACGTGAGGTTCCTGGACATCTGATGACCGACGCACCTGCCGACGAGATCCCTCCCATCGAACCGGTCGAGATCCAGGAGGAGATGGAGCGCTCCTTCCTCGACTACGCGATGTCGGTCATCACGGCGCGGGCCCTGCCCGACGCCCGCGACGGGCTCAAGCCGGTGCACCGGCGGATCCTCTACGGCATGTCGGTCCTCGGCGCGCGTCCCGAGCGGGCCCACGTGAAGTGCGCCAAGGTCACCGGCGAGGTGATGGGCAAGTTCCATCCCCACGGCGACGGTGCCATCTACGACGCCCTGGTCCGCCTGGCCCAGGACTTCTCGCTGCGCCACCCGCTCATCGACGGACACGGCAACTTCGGGTCCCCCGACTTCGGCCCGGCCGCGGCCCGCTACACCGAGTGCCGCCTGAACCCGCTCTCGCTGCGGATGCTCGACGGGATCGACGAGCGCACCGTCGACTTCCGGGACAACTACTCGGGCGACGAGACCGAGCCCGTCGTCCTCCCGTCCCGGTTCCCCAACCTGCTGGTCAACGGCAGCCAGGGCATCGCGGTGGGGATGGCCACCAACATCCCGCCCCACAACCTGGGCGAGGTCATCGACGCCACGGTCCACCTGATCGACCACCCCGACGCCACCTCCGACGACCTCATGGCCTTCGTGAAGGGCCCGGACTTCCCGACCGGCGGGCTGATCATGGGCCGCCAGGGGATCCTCGACGCCTACCGCACCGGGAAGGGCTCGATCCGGATCCGCGCCGTGGCCGAGATCGAGGAGACCAAGGGCAACGACATCATCGTTGTCACCGAGATGCCCTACCAGACGTCGATCTCGGCCACCGCGGCCAAGATCAAGGAGCTGGTGCAGACCCGCCAGATCGACGGGATCGCCGACGTCAACGACGAGTCGGCCAAGGGCAAGACCCGGCTGGTCATCAAGCTGAAGAAGGACGCCGCTGGCCTCGTCATCCTCAACAACCTCTACAAGCACACGCCGCTCCAGACGAACTTCGCGGTGAACACCGTGGCCCTGGTCGACGGGGTGCCGCGGACGCTCAACCTGGCCCAGGCGCTCGGCGCCTACGTCGGCCACCAGGTCGAGGTCATCCGCCGGCGCTCCGAGTTCCGCCTGGAGAAGGCCCAGCGGGACCTCCACATCCAGGAGGGCTACCTCAAGGCGATCAACGTCATCGACGAGGTGATCGCCACCATCCGCGCCTCCGAGAGCCGGACCGACGCCCGCGAGCGGCTCATGGCCGAGCCGTTCGAGTTCTCCGACGTGCAGGCCGAGCACATCCTCGACATGCAGCTCGGCCGGCTGACCCGCCTGGCCCGGATCGACATCGAGACCCGCATCGACGAGCTGCGGGCCGAGGTGGCCGAGCTCGAGGCGATCCTCGCCGACGAGGGCCGGCTCCGCACCGTCATCAAGGACGAGCTGGCTGAGATCAAGGAGAAGTTCGCCACCGCGCGCCGGTCGCGCATCACCCTCGACTCCGGCGACATGGACATCGAGGACCTGATCGACGACGAGGAGCTGGTCGTCACCCTGTCGGCCAAGGGCTACACGAAGACGGTCGCGGCCGACACGTTCCGGGCCCAGGGCCGGGGCGGGCGGGGCGTCGCGGGGGCCAAGCTCCGTGACGAGGACTACGTCACCCACATCCTCACCACCACCGCCCACGCCTACCTGCTCTTCTTCTCGAACCTGGGCCGCGTCTACCGGCTCAAGGCCCACGAGATCCCCAAGAAGGACCGGACCGCCCGGGGCACCGCCATGCCGAACCTGCTCCAGCTCCAGCCGGGCGAGCAGATCCAGGCCATCATCGACACCCGCGACTACGAGACCAGCCGGTACCTCTTCTTCGCGACCAAGCAGGGCCAGGTCAAGAAGACGAAGTTCAACGAGTACGACTCGTCGCTGCGCACCGGGCTCATCGCCATCAACCTGCGCGACGGCGACGAGCTGGTGAAGGTCATCCCGACCAACGGCGGCGACGACATCCTCATGATCTCCCAGCTCGGCCAGGCCATCCGCTTCAACGAGGACGAGGTGCGCCCGATGGGCCGGGCCGCGGCCGGCGTGCGGGGCATGAAGCTGCGGGGCGACGACCAGGTCGTCTCCTGCGACACGTGCCGCGACGACGTGGCCATGCTCATCGTGACCGACGCCGGCTACGGCAAGCGGACCCAGCTCGAGCACTTCAACCGGCAGGGCCGGGGCGGCCAGGGCGTGCGGGGCATCAAGCTCACGGCGAAGAAGGGCCGGGTCGTGGCCGCCTTCATGGTCGGGATCGACGACGAGATCTTCGTCATCAACTCGTCCGGGACGGTCATCCGCACCGAGGTGCGTGGCGTCTCGTCCCAGGGCCGCGACGCCACGGGCGTGAAGGTGATGGACCTCGAAGCCGGCCAGGCGGTCGCCGCGGTGGCCCCGGTCCTGGCCGTCGAGGACACCGCCTGACGCAGCGTCCCCACCGGCCCTGCCCCGCCGTGACCGGGTCGGGCTAGGGTCCGGACCTCCCTCGGCGACTCCGGCGTGAGCGCCCCCGACCGCACCACCGCTCGGAGGCCCCGTGCCCGTCGATCGATCTGCTCACCACCACTCGTCCGGGCAGGCCCTGCCCCTGGCCGTCGCCCTGATCGCGATCACCGGGCTGCTGCTCATCGCGCTGGTGCCCCTGGCCCGGGCGGCGTCGGCCCGCTCCGCCGCTCGCACCGCGGCCGACCTGTCCGCCCTGGCCGGCGCGGCCGAGGGGGAGGGAGCGGCCCGTGAGGTGGCTGCGGCCAACGGCGGCCGGCTGGTCGACTTCGCAGCCGCCGGGCCCGACGTGGTCGTGGAGGTCGAGGTGGGCGGGGCGCGGGCCGAGGCCCGTGCCCGCCGGGGCCGGTGACCCCGGTGCAGGGAGAGCCGCCACTAGTCTCGCTCCGATGGCGCCCGAGAAGCCGGGGCTCAGCGCCCCCGACGTGCCCAGCCCCCGGCTGGGGTCGGGTGAGCCACGGACCGAGGTCGGTGTCCCCACCGCCTCGCCCGTCACGCCGGGCCCCTCCCCGACACCGTCGCGCCCGGTGACGCCCCGTCGCCGCCCGGCCGAGGCGGCACGAGCCGCCGAGGCGACGCCGGAGCCGCACCGGTCCCGGCGCCTGGGCCGTCGCCGGCGGACCCGGGCCCGGCGGGTCAAGCGGATCGTCCGCCACGTCGACCCCTGGTCGGTGCTGAAGATCTCGGTCCTGTTCTACCTGGCCGTGTTCCTCATGGTCTGCGTCGCGTCGACGCTGCTGTGGCGCACGGCCCGCAACGCCGGCACGATCGACCAGGTCGAGGACTTCGTCACCTCCCTCGGCTTCGGCAACTGCCAGCCCGTCGACCAGCCCGACGCCGCGGCCGGCGACCCGTCGACCTCGACCAGCCTGCCGGTCGAGGCGCCCGCCGACCCGGCCGCGACGACCCTGGCGCCCTCGGCGGCCGAGCCCGACGCCGACGACTCGGACGGCGACGACTGCCCCGCCGGCCAGGAGCTGGTCGGGGAGTTCCAGTTCGAGGACGACCGGATCTTCGAGGCCGCGGTGCTGGGCGGGTTGATCCTCGTGGTGGCCGGTTCGGCCTTCAACGCCATCCTCGCCCTGCTGTTCAACCTGATCAGCGACCTGACCGGCGGGGTCCGCTTCACGGTCCTGGAGCCCGAGACGCCGCCTCGCCCCGGAGGGCCACGGCCCCCGGACCGGGCGGGCTCGCCGCCGTCGCGAGCGAGCCGCTAGCCTCACCGGGTCCCGGGGCTATAGCTCAGTCGGTTAGAGCGCACCCCTGATAAGGGTGAGGTCGCTGGTTCGATTCCAGCTAGCCCCACTCGACGCCGGCGCCTCGGGGCGCCGGGGTCGGTCGTCCCTCTGCCCTCCGGGAGTCACCCCACATGGCCCTGCTCCGACGAGCCCTGGTCGCCCTCGGGGTGGCCGGCCTGATCGCTGCCGTGCTCCGGGCCCGAGGCAGCGGCGGCACGCCCCCGCAGGACGGCGGCTGGCGCGAGCTGTCCGGCCCCGACCTCCGGTGAGGGCGCTCGTCGTCGGCCCCGGCGCGGTGGGTGCCCGGGCCGCCCGCCAGCTGGCCGAGTCGGACGACGTCGAGGCGGTGCTGCTGGCCGGTGGCTCGCCGGACCGGGCCCGGGCCGTGGCCGCCCGCATCGGTGCCGACGTGACCGCGGTCGACGAGCCGCTGGACGCCGAGGTCGACGTGGTCGTGCTGGCCGGACCGTCGGGGACCCACGCCGGTCCGGCGCGCGACCACCTCGCCCGGGGCCGCCACGTCGTGTCGACCTCCGACGACCTCGTCGACGTGCAGGCCCTGCTCGACCTGGACGCCGAGGCCACGGTCCGGGAGCGCAGCGTGGTCGTGGGCACCGGGTTCTCCCCCGGGCTGAGCTGCCTGCTGGTCCGCCACGCCGCCGAGCGGTTCGAGACCGTCGACGAGGTCCACGTGGCCCGGGTGGGCACCGGGGGCCCGGCCTGCGCCCGGCACCACCACCGGGCCCTGGCCGGCACGGCCCTGGACTGGCGCGACCACGGCTGGTTGCGCCGCCCGGCGGGGTCGGGGCGCGAGCTGTGCTGGTTCCCCGACCCGGTCGGCGGTCGCGACTGCTACCGGGCCGAGCTGCCCGATGCCCTGCTGCTGGTCCCCGAGTTCCCCGGGGTGTCGCGGGTGACCGCCCGGTTGGCCGCCAACCGGCGGGACCGGCTGACGGCCCGCCTGCCGATGCTGCGCCGTCCCCACCCCGAGGGCCTGGTCGGGGCACTGCGGGTCGAGCTGCGGGGCACGGCGGGCGCGGCGCGCGAGGTCGTCGTGCTGGGGGCCCTGGACCGGCCGGCGGTGGCGGCGGGGACCCTGGCAGCCCTGGCCGCGAGCCGGGCCGCGGCAGGGGAGCTGGCCACGGGCGCGGGCGGGCTGGCCCGGGTCGAGGACCCGGTGAGCTGGCTGGCCGCCCTGGCCGTGGTGGGGATCAAGGCCGCGGTCTTCGAGGGTGCCGGGTGAGCCACGCCGCGGTGGCGGGTCGGCCCCGGGGCTGACGGTCGGGCCCGGGCCGGCTCGCGCCGTGGCCCGGCGGGATCAGATGGCCACGTGGGTGCGCCACAGGTCGAGCGCGGCGGGGTCGCCGAAGACCGCGAAGCGCCCGTCGTCGGCCGGGACCCGGTTCCAGGCCAGGAGGTAGAGGTCCGAGGCGGTCCCCCGCACCGCCACCGCGCCCTTGGCGTGGCCGTGGGTGAAGGACACGCCGGGACCCTCGCCCGCGTCGGCGTCCAGGTGCACGAGCCACTCGCCGTCGTCGCCGTCGAGCTCGTCGTCGGTGGCGTGGAGGTGGATCGTGGTCGAGGCCGGGAACGCCTTGCCGGGGATCCCGGCGGCCAGCACGCCGAGCAGCTCGTCGATCCCGTCGGCGGCGAGGGCGGGGTCGAACGGCTCGGGCCGCCCGACCGCCCCTTGGGCGTCCCAGCCGTGGACGGCGATCTCGAGCGCGCTGCGCCGGGCCAGGAAGGCACCGGACCGGGGGCCGAGGAACGTGTCGCGCACCTCGGCCGGGTCGACGGCGCCGAGCGCGGCGATCGTGGCGTCGAGGCCCTGGGCGAACCACGCCACCAGGTCCTCTCCCTCGGCGGGTCGGGGGACCTCCCGGAACCGGACCCGCTCGGAGCCCGGGGGGCGCTGCGCGGTGAGCCGCCACATGGCCAGGACGCCTCCGGCGTGGGCGACGAGCTGGCCCATCGTCCAGCCGGGGCACGAGGGGACGGGCCGGTCGTCACCGGCCAGCGCGGCCGCGGCGGCGAGCCGGTCGCCGTGCAGGCGCAGGTGGGAGAGGTGCGTGGCAGGGTCCATCGCGCCCGAGCCTGGCACGTGTGGACGATCATGGTCGGCG
Source organism: Acidimicrobiia bacterium (assembly GCA_050247895.1). Classification (GTDB taxonomy): domain Bacteria; phylum Actinomycetota; class Acidimicrobiia; order Acidimicrobiales; family VFJN01; genus CAVPEW01. Next base: position 2,505 of record JBFWTJ010000002.1, on the reverse strand, counting down.
TGATCGTCGACCTCGCGGTCTACACGCAGGGCAAGCGGCGAACGGTGCCGGTGCCCCTGGAGCAGGCCCTCGAGGCGGCCCGCGAGCCGGACTCGTTCGTGTGGCTCGGCCTGTTCGAGCCCACCCCCGAGGAGTTCACCGCGGTGCGGGCCGAGTTCGGCCTCCACGACCTCGCCGTCGAGGACGCCGTGCTGGCCCACCAGCGGCCCAAGCTCGAGGTGTACGACGGCGACCTCTTCGTCGTCCTGCGGACGGCCCGCTACGTGGACGACCTCGAGACGGTGGAGTTCGCCGAGATCCAGCTCTTCGTGGGCGCCGACTACGTCGTGACCGTGCGCCACGGGCACGGCTCGGCGCTGGCCGAGGTCCGCCACGCGCTCGAGGACGACCCGGACCGGCTGGCCCTGGGGCCGATGGCGATCCTCCACGCCGTGCTCGACCGGGTCGTCGACGACTACGAGCCGGTGATCGAGGGCCTCGACAACGACATCCACGAGATCGAGGCCGAGGTGTTCGACGCCGAGCGGTCCCACCGGACCGACCCCGTCCGGCGCATCTACAAGCTCAAGCGCGAGGTGCTCGACTTCCAGCGCTTCGCCAAGCCGCTCGTCGAACCCCTGGGCCGGCTGGCCGCCGGGGCCATCCCGGGCTGCGGCCCCGAGCTGCGCAGCTACTTCCGCGACGTGCTCGACCACCTGCTGCGGGTCGTGGCCGAGATCGACGACTTCCGGGACACCCTCACCGATGCGCTGACCGCCAACCTGGCCCAGGCGTCGGTGCGCCAGAACGACGACATGCGGCGGATCTCGGCGCTGGTCGCGGTGGCCGCGGTCCCCACGGTCGTCGGCGCCGTCTACGGGATGAACTTCGACCACATGCCCGAGCTGCGCTGGTCCTTCGGCTACCCGCTCTCCCTGGCGGTCATCCTGGTCGTCTGCGTGGTCCTCTACCGCAGGTTCCGCCGCGACGGCTGGCTCTGACGGGCCGGCAGCCGGGGGCCGGTGGGGGTCGGCGGCCGGTCAGGAGGCCTCGTCGTCGTCGGGCAGGTCGGGGAGGCGCAGCGCGCCGCTGCCCACCACCAGCACGGCCCCGCCGGCCGCCGCGGCCAGCGCGGCGGTGACAGAGAGCCGGTCCAGCGCGGGAGGGAGGTCGGTGGGCAGGACCGGCCGGAGCAGGGTCGTGAAGCGCAGGAGCCCCCAGCCGGCCAGGCCCGCGACCGCGGCGAGGGCCAGGACCACACCGGTGACCCGGCGGGCCAGGAACGAGCCGACCGCAGCGGCGACGGCGGCCAGCGCGGGCAGGACCCACAGGAGCGGGTTGGCGCCGACGCCCGCGGGCGACTCGGCCAGCTCGGCCCGCCCGGCGACCACGGCCAGCGCGCCGGCCAGGGTCAGCGCGGCGCAGGCGACCGGGACCGGGGACCGCCGGCCGGCCCAGGCCAGCAGGCCGAGCCCGACCAACCCACCCACGATCCAGGGCAGCGGGGTCGTCGCCTCCTCGTAGGTCAGGGTGCCCTCGACCCGGGCGGCCTGCCCGTCGATCGACAGGGGCACGACCCACGGGTCGTAGTCGCCGCCCACCGACTCGCCCCGGCCCACGCCCTCGGGTGGGCCGTCGAGCATCCAGTGGATGCGGTGGTCGTGCCAGGCGTAGCGCCCGCCGGTGGCGACCTGCTCCCAGTCCGGCGTCGCCGTGGGGTCGTTCGCCTCGGGGGGGACGTCCACGTTCCCCCGGCGGTCCTCGTTCAGGTAGGTGGCCGAGCTCATCCGGTTCCGCTCGACGGTGCCGTCCGGGTTGAAGCGCAGGTAGGGGTCGTTCCCCCGCCCGTCGCCGTCGGCGCCGTCGGTGTAGCCGAACACCACCACCGTGGTGCCCGGGGCCACGGTCAGCTCGAGGAAGCTGTCGCCGCCGCGCACCTCGGCCTGCACCCCGGCCCCCTCGGGGACCACCGTGGTGACCTCGGACCGGAAGTCGGACGGCCCGGCCGGGTCGGCGGCGGCCGGCGACGCGGTGGCCACGACCAGGGCGGCGGTGGCCACGACCAGGGCCGTCGCGGCCGACCCGACCCGCACGGCCCCGGCGAGCGACGCCCGGGCCCGGGGCACCCGGGCGGGCGGGTGGCCGGGCCCGCACCCCGGGTCGGTGAGCGGCAGGCCGGCGGCACGGGGCACGGCGGACATCCTGCCGCCCGTCGGCGCGCTCAGCGGATCTCCAGGCTGGCGGTGCCCTCGGCCTCGGTGAAGCGGTCGATCCGCACGTGGACCTCGACCGTCCAGCGCCCGGCGGGCACGAGGTCGGCGTCGGGCAGGGTGAAGTGGGAGGGACCGGCCCGCAGCGGCTCCCGGGTCAGGGGTCCGATCCCGGCCTCGGGCTGGCTCAGCTCGAGGCGCACCGACTCGCCCAGCGCGGCCGGCCGGCCGGTGGCGTCGTAGGTGTAGAGGTGGATCTGGTTGCGGCCGGCCCGGCCCGGGTCGATCAGCAGCTGGGCCGAGCCGGCGTCGCCGA
>JBFWTJ010000001.1:0-43411 GCA_050247895.1 Acidimicrobiia bacterium | reverse complement strand
GTGCCGTTCGGGAGCGCATTCCGGGCCCTGTTCATCCCCGACGGTTCGATGGATCACCGTGCGATTCGCGAGGTCCGTCTGCCGCGTACGTTTGCTGGCGTCCTGGTGGGCGCCGCGATGGGGCTCGCCGGCGCGTTGATCCAGGCGATGACGCGCAACCCGCTCGCCGACCCGGGGGTTCTCGGGATCAACGCCGGAGCGAGTTTCATGCTGGTGGTCGCGGTCGTGTTCGTTGGTCTGACGAGCGCCGCCGCGTTCGTGTGGTTCTCATTCGCGGGGGCGCTCGGAGCGATGGTGCTGGTGTATGCGCTCGGCTCGGTCGGGCGTGGTGGGGCGACGCCGGAGCGCCTGGCCGTCGCCGGGATCGCCTTCGGCGCGGCCGTCGGTGGCTCGACGACGGTCCTCACGTTCCTCCGCCCCGACTCGTTCCGCGAACTGACGCGGTGGACCGTGGGCAGCATCGCCAACCCGCACCCGACGGTGTTCACGATCATCATGCCGTTCGTGCTGGTGGGCGCTGTGATCGCGCTTGCGGTGGCGCGGCCGCTCAACGCGGTCGCCCTAGGTGACGACCTGGCCCGCGCGCTGGGCGCCGACATCGGGCGAGTCCGCCTCGCCGGGGTGGTGGCGGTCACCCTGCTGGCGGGCGGGGGCACGTCGGCAGGCGGCCCGGTGGCCTTCGTCGGGTTCGTCGTGCCGCACGTCGCCCGGAGGATCTGCGGGCCCGACCAGCGTTGGGTGTTCGCCTACACGATCGTGCTGTCGCCCGTCGTTGTGTTGGTGGCAGACATCGTCGGCCGCACGATCGTGCGGCCCGACGAGCTGCCGGTCGGTGTGGTGACGGCGTTCGTCGGTGCCCCACTGCTGATCTACGTCGTGCGTCGCCGCCGGACGGTGCAGTTGTGAGCCAGCGCAGCTCAGTCCTGCCTTCCGACACCATCGTCGTCTCACGGCGGACGGGTCGACGATCGGTCAAGTTCCAGCGCCGGGCCGCGTTGGTGACGCTCGGCCTGCTGGGCTTGACCATCTCGTGTGGGGCGATCGCGCTCATCACCGGGGGGTACCCGATCCCGCTGACCGACGCGATCGGCGCATTGCTCGGAGACCGGGACGGGCTGGCGGACTCGATCGTGGTCAACTGGCGCTTGCCGCGCGTGCTGGCCACGTTGCTGTTCGGAGCCGCGCTCGGCGCATCGGGGGCCCTGTTCCAGTCGCTCGCCGCCAACCCGCTGGCCAGTCCCGACGTGGTCGGCTTCGACAGCGGGGCGATGACAGGGGCGCTGGTGGTGCTGCTCGTGCTGCGGGCTGGGCCCGGGTCGGTAGCGGCGGGAGCGCTGATCGGCGGCATCGCCACGGCGATCGCTGTCTACGTGCTCGCCTACCGGCGCGGGGTGCAAGGGTTCCGGCTGATCCTCGTGGGCATCGCCGTGTCGGCGATGCTCGCCGCGGTCAACCAGTACCTGTTGGTCAAGGCCCTCCGCTCCGGCGAGATCGTCAGCCTCCAGCAGGTGCGCTACTGGGCGGTCGGAACGCTCAACGGCATCACTTGGGGCAACCTTCGCGCGGCTGGCCTGCTGCTGGCGGTGCTGCTGCCGGCGGCCTTGGTCGTGTCCCGGCCGTTGCGGTGGATCGAGATGGGTGACGATGCTGCCACGGCCTTGGGCATCCGTCTCAACCCGACACGGGTCGCGATTGTGCTCGTCGGTGTCGGGCTGACCGCCACCGTCACGTCGGTGTGCGGGCCGATCGGCTTCGTGGCGTTGGCCGCACCACAGCTTGGCCGGCGCCTGACGCGCAGCGCCGGGGTGGCCGTTCCGGCGGCGATGGCGATGGGCGCCGGCCTGCTGGGGGTGAGCGACCTGATGGCCCAGCGCCTGTTCTGGGTGGAGTTGCCGGTGGGGGCGATCACCGTCGCGGTCGGCGGCGTCTACTTCGTGTGGCTGCTGTTCCAGGAGACGAGGCGATGAGCGAACGAAGCGTGCCCCTGCGTGCTGACGGCGTGACCTTGGCGTACGACCAGCGGGTGATCGCCGAAGGCCTGTCGCTCGGCGTCGAGGAGGGGTCGTTCACGATGGTGGTCGGGCCGAACGCGTGCGGCAAGTCGACCCTGCTGCGGGCGTTGGCCCGGCTGCTGGCACCGACCACTGGCCAGGTGGTACTCGACGGCAAGGCAATCTCTGAGTACCCGACCAAGGAGGTCGCCCGTCGTCTCGGCTTGTTGCCGCAGACGTCGATCGCCCCCGACGGGATCACCGTCGGCGACCTGGTCGCCCGCGGCCGGCACCCTCACCAAGGCTTCTTGCGGCAGTGGTCGGCAGCCGACGAGGCGGCCGTCGTCGAGGCGCTCGCCGCTACCCGCATCACCGATCTCGCCCAGCGCCGTGTCGACGAGCTCTCCGGTGGTCAACGCCAGCGGGTGTGGGTGGCGATGGTCCTCGCCCAGCAAACGCCCCTGATGCTGCTCGACGAGCCGACCACGTTCCTCGACATCGCCCACCAGATCGAACTGCTCGACTTGTGCGCCGAGCTGCACCGCGAGCAGGGCCGCACGCTCGTCGTCGTGCTCCACGACCTCAATCATGCGGCCCGCTACGCCACCCGGATCGTGGCGATGAAGGACGGGACGATCGTGGCCGCCGGCCGGCCGGCCGAGGTCGTCGCCGAAGGGATCGTCGAGGACGTCTTCGGTCTCCCTTGTCGTGTGATCGCCGATCCCGAGTCGGGCGCGCCCCTGGTGATCCCGCGCGTCCGGCGGATCGCTGCGCCGGCGGCAAGAGACGTCGATGGACGCGGTTGACCGGCGGCTCTCCTGGGTGTTGTTGCGCCGGCTGGCGCTGGTCGAGCGGTGGGCACTGACGGGAAGCACGCTGGCCGCGGTCGCCTGGCTCGGCTTCGGTATGGCCGTTCCGGTCGTGCTCGGCTGGACTGTCCAGCACGGTGTCGTCGAGTCTGACCGCCGCGCCATCTGGGTCGGGGCGTTGCTGGTCGTCCTCGTCGGCGTCGGGGAGTCGGCGTGCGACGCGATCCGCCACTGGCTCGAGGTCGGCTGCCAGGAGCGCACCCGGGCGCGCTTGCGCCACGCGGCAGCCGCAGCCGCGCTCGACCTCGACGAGCCGTCCCGTGATGCGTGGCCAGCGGGCCAGGCCACGGCGAGGGCCACGAGCGACGCGGACGGCGTCGCGGGGGCCGTCGAGTCGTTCGGCTACACAATCGCCTATCTCCTGGCGATCCCTGTGGTGATCGTCCTGTTGCTGCGTGTCGATGTGGTGATCGCCTTTGCCGTGGTCGCCTCGGTGCTACTCAGCGTCGTCGTGTCGTGGCGGGTGTCGGCGCTGTGGGAGCACCGGACCGCGGCCAGCCAGGCCGCCGCGGGCGACACGATCGCCGCCGCCCAGGCGGCGTTGGAAGGCTTCAAGGTCGTCGCCGGGATCGGTGCTCAGGCAGCGATCCACGAGGCGTACGCCGCACGTTCGGCGCTGGCGCGCGACCGGGCGGTGGCGACCGCTCGGTGGTCGCTTCGGTACGGTCCGGTGCTCACGGCGCTCAGCGGACTGAGCACGGTGGCCGTGATCTGGGTCGGAGGATGGCGGGCGATCGGCGGGCACGCCGAGATCGGTTCGGTGGTGACGGCGATCGGCTTGGCGCTCTTCCTCCGGGCGCCCATCGGCGCGGCCGGCGATCTGGTGTTGCTGCTTCGGTCGACGCTCGCCTCGGCCAGGCGTATCGTCGCCCTGGTCCATCCGATGGCGTCCGAGCTGGCGCGGGGTGCACCCGAAGAGATGGCCAGACCCACTCCGCCGGACCGGCCCGTCGGCGAACTGGTCGTCGACGGCGTCACGTACCGCTATCCCGGCGATGGCCGGTTCTCGCTCGGCCCCGTCTCGTTCCGGGCTGGGCCGGGTGACGTCGTTCTGCTCGAGGGCCCCGTGGGCTCGGGCAAGTCGACCCTCGCCGCGCTCGTCGCCGGCGACCGGGTGCCGGTCGGCGGGACCGTCTCGCTGGGCGGGCGTGATGTGACGGGGCTCGACCGCGACGCACGGCGCGCGGCCGTGCTGCGGCTCGGACCCGAACCGTTCCTGCTCGCGACGTCGATCGCCACCAACGTCTGCCTCGGAGCACCCGATGTCGACGACGCAGCGGTCGCCGCCGCCCTGCTGGCGGTCGGTGCCACCGAGTTCGTCGACCGACTCCCCGAGGGGGCCGCGACCGTGCTCGCTGACCGGGGTGCGTCGCTGTCGGGCGGACAACGCCAACGCTTGGCGCTCGCCCGGGCGCTCCTGGCGAAGCCCCCGGTGCTCGTGCTCGACGGCGCGCTGGGTGGTCTCGAACCTGACCGCGAGCTGGTCGTGCTGGCATCGGTGGTGGCCCACTGCCCGGGTTCGATCGTGTTGCTCGTCACACCCAACCCCGGCGCCCGGCGCCTGGTCAGGGCGACTGTGACCCTGGCCGCTCCTGGCTGGCACGCGGGTGCGCACAGGTGAGTGCAGCCTGGGCACCCCCGGCCGTCTCGCGAGGCCAACTGGCTCGCCTGGTGTGGCGCCACGCCCGCGGACGGCTCGGCGCGCTCGTCCTCGGCCTCACCGCAGTCGTACTCAGCGCGGCAACCGTGGCGATAGGCCCGACGGCACTGCGGATCGCGATCGACGACGGTGTGCGCGCCGGCGACCAGCGCACACTCGCCTGGGCCGGCGCCGCGTACCTGGCGATCGGTGTGCTCGGCGGGATCGTCGACGCGATCCGCACGGTCTCGGCGGCGACCGTGGGCCAGCACCTCGTGCACCACCTTCGGAGCGACGCCGTGGGCGGGGTGCTCGGGCTTGAGCTGGCCCAGTACGAGGCGGCTGATCGAGGAGACCTACAGGCCCGTGTGACCTCAGACGCCGACAGCCTGGGTGGTGCCGCCGAGGGGCTCGCCCCCAACCTGCTCGAGCATCTCATCGCGATCGTCGGCGGGTTCGCCGCGGTCGCGCTCCTGTCGCTCCCGCTGGCACTCGTCGCGCTCGTGTTCGTGCCACCCGCGACGCTCGCCGGGTGGTGGCTCCTGCGGCGTGGCCGCGAGGTCTATCCGGCCATGTTCCGGGCGAACGCAGCCGCGGTGGGCGCGGTGGTCGAGCTGACCGAGGGGTCCACCACGATCGCCTCGTTCGGTGCCGGGCCGCGTCGGTTGGCGGGCCTGCGGGCCATCTCGACCTCGGCGATCGGGGCCGCCATGCGAGCCGCAGCGATGCACAACTGGTTCTATTCGACGCTGCTCGCACTCCAAGCCGTCGCCACCGCATCGGTCGTCGTGGGGGCCGGCCTGCTCGTCGATCGGGGCTCGATCACGATCGGTACCGGCACCGCTGCCGTGCTGGTCCTGGCGGGTGTGTTCGGTCCGGTGAGCTGGTTCCTGGCCGGCTTCGACGACATGCTCAGGGCGCGCACCGCACTTGTCCGGGTCGGTGAGTTGGCCGCTCTCGCCGACTCGGCGCCAGCCGGCGCGCCGGGCTTGCCCCGCCGTGGCGAGCTGGTGTTCGACGATGCCGGCTACGCGTACCTCCCGGGCACCCCGGCTCTGGCCGGGATCGACCTCACCGTGGCGCCCGGCGAGCGAGTCGCCGTCGTCGGGGCCACCGGGTCGGGCAAGTCGACGCTGGCCCGGCTGGCGGTTGGCCTCGCGGTGCCCTCCACCGGCACCGTGCACCTCGGCGGGTCGGATGTCGGCACGGCGGGGGCGATCGAGCGGGCCCGGCGGCTGACCCTCGTCACGCAGGAGACGTTCCTCGTCGAAGGGACGATCTTGGACAACGTCCGCCTCGCCCGTCCGATCCTGACCGACGACGAGGTGCGTGCCGCCGCCGACCGGTTGGGCCTCGGCGCATGGATCGCCGGGTTGCCGGAGGGGGTTGATACCCCGGTCGGACCCAACGGATCACAGCTCTCACTCGGCGAGCGTCAGCTCGTCGCGCTCCTCCGTGCGGTCGTCGGCGACCCGGCCGTGCTCGTGCTCGACGAGGCCACCAGCATCCTGGACCCTGCCACGGAGGCGGCCGTGGCGGTCGCCGTCGAGCGCGCCGGCGCCGACCGGGTCGTGTTGGTGATCGCCCACCGGCTGGCGACCGCCGCGCGATGTGATCGGGTGGTGGTGCTATCGGGCGGTCGGATCGTCGAGGTCGGCCGCCCGGCCGACCTCGCCGTTCGCGATGGTCAGTACGCGCGCTTGTTCAGCGGCACGGGCATCGGCGGTCCGAGCTTCGAGGACAGCGGTGGGCCCTCCAGTCGCCTGCCGGGCAGCCGATGGGAGTAGCCAGGTGGGTGTGGTGGGAGAACCTCCAGGCGAGGCTCCGTCGGGAGGGGGGTTCCCGGCGCCGGACTGTGCCAACACCTCGTCGAGGTTGGCAAGGCTGGCGAACAGGACGCCTACCGCGTTCTGGCGCAAGAGGTGGCGGAGACAGCTGAAGGCCCTCGCCCGGTTCAGTCGTCGGGCTTGGTGAGGGTGTCGAAGACCATGCCGCTGCCGGCGTCGCCGGTGCCGGCGCGGCGGTCGCGGGCGATCCAGGCGTGGCGGCTGCCGTCGATCCAGCGGGTGGCCTCGGCCCGGCGGCGCAGGCGCAGGCCCTCGGCCGGGACGATGGCCAGCGGCAGGCCCTGGGCCGGCAGCTCGGCCAGCAGGCGCGACCGGGGCGGCGCCGCGGGGACCCCGGCCACCGTGCCGGCCACCAGCCGGGTCCGGCCGTCGGTCGCGGCCGTCGGCAGCAGCGGGTGCCAGGTCGGCGGGACCGCGTCGGTCAGCTTCCAGCGCCACGGCGGGCGCGGCGTCCCGTAGGCATCGGGGATCGACGGGGGCGGCGGTGCCGGCGCGGGCAGGCCCCGCAGGTCCACGGGCGAGCCGGCCGGGTCGGTGCCCAGCGACTCGATCAGCCAGGCCACGTTGGCCTGCTCGTCCCGGGCCACCAGCACCTCCTCCAGCGCCGGGCCGTTCAGCGTCGTCAGCGCCAGCGGGGGGACCAGCAGCGCCCCGTCGTCCCCCGTCACGCTCCACATGCGGAACTGCCCGCCGGTCAGCGACGCGGCCGTCGGGACCACCGTCCGGCCGCCGAAGTTGTCCACCACCTCGACCTTGGTCACCGCCACCCGGCAGCCGTAGGGCACCTCCAGGGGCACCACCACCATGTCGTTGCCGTAGACGAGCAGGTACTCCAGCACCACCAGCCGGGCCAGCTCGCTCGGCGCCACCCCCACCGCGCCCAGGTCGACCGCGGCGTCCTCCATCTCCCAGTAGCGGGCCGCCGGAGCCCCCGCCATCGGCACCGTCGTCGCCGGCAGCGGATGGGTCGCCAGCGCGGTGACCGTCGTCCCCGCGCCCAGCGCCGCGTTCGTCCGGTCGAAGCTCCACCAGCCGAGCTGCTCGCCGGCCGGCCGTTCGGCCCGCAGCGCCACCTGGCCGCCCGTGGCCGGGATCCCCAGCTCCACCGTGGCCCCGAGCTGGTCGGGCACCCAGGCGCTGGTCGGGGCCAGGTGCAGGTCCACCCACGGGCCCACCGCGGCGATCGCCGCGTCCAGCGCCGGGCCGGCCGCGGCGGCCGGGACGTCGGCCGGCTGGGCCCGCACCACCGCCACCCCGTCGAAGGCCGTCCCGTCCAGCGCGACGAGCAGCTCGGCGCTGGAGGGGGCCAGCTCGGCCGTCTCGGCCGGGGTCAGGACCGGCAGCGGGAACGCGACCCGCAGGGCGTCGAGCACCGCCGTCGCCGCCGCCCCCGTCCCCAGCTCCTCGGCCAGCATCAGCGACGCCTCCGCGGCCAGCACCACCGGCACCCCGGCCGGGGCCGGCTCCCGCTCGGCCAGCAGGTCCAGCGGCGTCGTCGTCGGGTCGTAGGCCGCCACCGGGCCCCCGCCCCCGAACCGGGCCCGGTTCGGCACCCCGACCTCGGCCGACACGTGGACCGTGGCCGGGGTCGCCGCGTCCTCCCCCTGGAGCTCGCCCAGCTGCCACTGGCGGGCCAGGAACCACAGCGGGTCGGCCACCTCGGCCACCAGGCCCGGGCTCATGTCCGGGTCGCTGGCGTTCGGCTCGAGCCGGGCCCACGTCGTGAAGGTGAGCTGGATCACTCGTCGTCCTTGGCCACAAGGTGCTCCCAGCGCAGGTCGCGGTTGAACGAGTGGCCCTCCAGGGGGACCCGGACCATCGGCACGAGCTGGCCCAGCGATCCCAGGGCGGGCAGGTCCACGCTGCGCAGCGCGGCCAGGTCCAGCGCCTCGCCCAGCACCGCCTCGATCTCGGCTTGGCTCCAACCTGCCGTCGGGTCGGGCGGGACGGCGAGCAGGATCGTCTGGGGCGCCTCGTTGCTCGGCCGGTTGGCGTGCACGGCCAGCGCGGTGGTCAACGTCGGGTTCGGCACCGTCTCGCTCCACTCGTCGAGCACCAGGCCCCGGACCGGTCCGCCCGGGACGTCCCCCAACCCGGCGTCCAGGGCCAGGACCGACACGCGGCCGCCGGCGATCGCCGGATCCCCGGCGGCCTGGCGGGCCGACGAGCCCACCCCGGCCCACGGGTCGCCCGCCACCGGGGCCACCGAGAGCTGCACCAGGTCCACCGGCGGCGCGGTCCGGCGGGACGCCTGGACGAGCTGGCGCAACCGGCGCACGTGGGCCACCGGCGTGCGCACCGCGGCCACCTCGTTCAACAGCCGGCGGGCCTGGCGCCGCCGCTCTCCGGCCGTGGTCACCCCGTCGATCGACGGGGGCAGGTCCAACGCCTGGTCCAGCACGTCCGAGCCCACCGGCACGGTGACCAGGACCCGGTCGCCGACCAGGCTCTCGGCCACCGACCGCAGGCGGGACAGCAGGTCCGGCCCGTCCGGCGCGGCCCGCACCTCGGCCAGCGCGGCCGCCGCGGCACGGACCCGGCCCTCGACCACGCCCACGGCCCGGGCCAGCTGGTCGGACAGCGCGGCCACCTCGCCGTCGGACCCCGGCGCGGCCTCGGGCACCGCGGTGACCATCCCGGCCCGGACCAGCCCGAGCAGCGCCTGGCGCAGCTGGGCCGGGGTCCGCCGCACGGGCAGCGGGCCGGGCCTGCTCGCCCCGGCCAGGAGCCGCTCGGCGGCCCGGACGGCCACGCCCAGGCGGTCCTCGACCTCCCGTCGGTCCGTGGTGGCCGGGTCCGCGCCTGTCGCGGTCGGCACGTCGCCCGGGTCGAACGGCCTGGCCCCGGTCAGCGCGTCGGCCACCGCACGGCCCAGGCGCGCCGCCACGTCCACCGGGCCCGCGTCCACCCGGTCCACCTCCCGGGTCCCGGCCAGGGCCCGGGCCGCGCCCTCCAGGAGCCGGCGCAGCGGCACGTCGACCTCGCCCGCCGCGGTCGGCGCCGCGCCGGACAGGGCCACCACGTCGGACGGGCCCAGCCCGAGGTCGGCCGCGCTCACCGACACCCGGGTGCGGTCGACCAGGTGCAGGGTCAGCACGATCCGGCCCGGGGGTGTCAGCAGGCCGCCGATCCAGGCGTCGACGAACGGGTCGACCAGGGCCCGGACCGTGTTCGCCGGCGAGCGGGGCAGTGCCCCGCGGTGCAGCACGCCGACCCGCTGGTTCAGGCCCACGCCCGTCGGGGCGACCCGCAGCACGTCGTAGGAGTCCGGTGGCGCCCCGCCGCTCGCCGCGGCCATCGCCGCCGTCGCCCGGGCCGTGTTGCGGGCCGCGAGCTGGTGGACCGACTCGGCCAGCAGCAGGTCGCCGATGGCGTCGGCCGTGTCGGCCAGCAGGGCCAGGCCCCCGGCCACCGCGGCCTGCAACGCCGGTCGCTGGTTCGCCGGCACGCCGGAGGCCGCCGCGATCGCCGCCGCGCTGGTCGTGCCGTCGTCGACGGCCTGGAGCAGCAGGTCCCCGTCGCAGCCCCCCGGCACCGTCCCGGCGCCGATCGTGCCCGCCAGCGGTGCGGCCTGGCGGGACGGGCCGATCGCGGCCGGGGCGCCGTTGGCCAGCAGGTGCTCCTCGTAGAGGACGCCGAGCAGCGCCCCCTCGGACTGGCCGGCCCGCACCGCGTCGAGGACCCGCAGGGCCCGGCGCACCCGGGCCGAGCTCAGGTCGACGGCCAGCTCGCCGCCGCCCCCGCGGGCCAGGTGGCCGCTGCGCAGGATCGCGGCCGTGGCCGCCTGGCCCACCGACGGCGCGTGCACGTAGCCCCCGGTGGAACCGGCCCCGGCCGGGCGCAGGTCGTGGACGAGCCCGTAGGCGCCCAGGTGGACCCCGGCGGGCGACGAGGCGCGCATCTCGGCCAGCCGCTCGGTGGCCAGCGAGGTGATCCAGGCGTCCAGGCGGTGGCCGGCCAGGTCGAGGGTCTCGCGCAGCAGCCGGTCGAGCGTGGCGGTGGGGAGCTTCTCCAGGTGGGCCAGCGCGGCGCCGATGTCGATCACGCCCAGGAGCTTGTTCACCAGGACGTCGGAGACCTCGTTCCAGGCGCCGGGGGGCAGGCTGATCGAGGCCAGGCGCACGGCCTCGCCGGCCGGGGCCGCGGTGGACGCCGACAGCGGGCGTGCCGGCATGCTCAGCGACCGGAACGGTCCGCCCGGGCCACCGGGACCACCAGGTCCCCCGAGCCCACCCAGGCCCCCGAGCCCGCCGGGGCCGCCCGCGGCCAGCTCGCCCAGCTCCAGCACGCCGGCCAGCCCACCCATGCCGGCGAGCTCGTCGAGGTCGGGCACCCCCTCGACGACGCCGGCCGGCGTGGTCGAGGGCCCCCCATCGGCCGTGCCCGGGTCGACCGGGGTCTGGTCCAGGTCGAAGACCGGCTCGCCGGCCGGCCCGGTCACGTCGGCGAAGCCGGGGAGCGTCCCGCCGCCGTCCACCGCCCGCGGCGGCCAGGCCACGATCCCCCCGACGCCCAGCACCGTGCCCGGCCCGGCCAGCGGGCCGTCCTTGATGATCAGCGGGTCCCGGCCGAGCCGGTCCCGGACGAGGTCCAGCAGGTCGCCCACGGCCAGGTCGCCCCGGCCGATCCCGCCCACCGGGCCGACCGGCGGGGTGAAGCCGCCCGTGCCCGGCGTCGGCCGCTTCAACAGCTCGGCCAGCGTCCCGATCGGCCCCACGCCCTCCAGCTGCATGTGGATGAACCGGTCCAGCGCCAGGTCGGGCCGCGGCGGCAGGTCGGCCAGCTTGAGCCCGTCGTCGAGCATCTGGGACAGCATCGAGCCCCGCAGCAGGATGTAGAGGAGCGGCGGCCGGTTCCGGGTCGCCGCGCTCATCAGGTCGCCGCCGGTCGCGGTGCGGATGAAGGCGATGTAGTTGTCGACGAGCGGGTCGGTCTCGGACACGCCGCCGTGCTGGACCAGCGGGCGCTCCAGCGGGGCGGGCGTGTCGAAGCCGATCAGGCGGAGCAGGCCGTTGCCCGCCGCGCCCTTCGACCAGCCCAGGCCGTTGAGCGCCAGCTGCTGGTGGGCCGACTGCACCGTCGCCCGGGCCTCGGGGGTCGCGTCGGCGAGCTGGCCCAGGACCTCCAGGATCTGCGAGTCGGCCTCCCGCCGGAGCCGGTAGCCCACCGACACCGGGGACAGGGCCAGGATCTGGGCCAGCGCCTCGGCCGGGTCCGACGAGGCCCCGACCCGGGGCACCTGGTCGGTCGCCGTGGTCCACACCTGGGCCAGGTCCCGCAGCCCGGCCAGGATCGTCGCCGCGTGGGGGTCGCCCGAGGCGGGCACGTGGCGGCTCAACGAGGTGATCGGCAGCAGGCCGTAGGGCTGGCGGCCGACCCGCAGCGCGGGGAACGGTCCCCGGGCCCGGACCCAGCGCACCGCGTGGGTCCGGATCGCCTCCTCCAGGTCGGTGTCGATCGAGTCGGCCAGGAACTGGCGGATGGCGTAGGCGCCCACCGAGGGCCACAGCCCGACGATCATCGCCTGGGCGTCCCGGTCGCTGGTCGCCGCCGTGCTCTCCACGTGGGCCAGGTGCGAGCGGGCGATCCCCAGGGCCGCGGCCACCCGGGAGCCGTCGGCCATCATGGCCCGGGCCGCGTCGGACAGCAGCAGCCCCGACGGGCTCGTCCCCCCGTCCACCGGGCTCGGCTCGACCTCGACCCGGTGGCTGCGCTCGGCCAGGGCGTCGTCGCCCCCGAGGTAGCCCGACCGGCGCCCCTCGGCGTTGTTGGTCGGCGTGCCCACCGGCACCAGGCCCAGGCCGTCGGTGTAGTGGTGGGCGTCGAGCGTGGCGGCCAGGAGCACGGCGGACCGGGCCGGCGCCGAGGAGGCCTTCACGCCGTAGACCACCAGCCGGTCGAGGCCCGTCCCACCGCCCGGGCCCAGGGGGATGGTCAGGGCCATCCCGGCTGCCGCGGCGACGTCGAAGTCGACCAGCCAGCGGGTCGAGGGGTCGAGGCCGTCGTCGTCGGCCGGGACCGCCGGGTCGGGCGCGGTGAACAACGGCTGGCGCACGCTCGACCCCTGGACCCGGGCGATCTCCACGCCGTGCCGGTAGCCCACGGCGAAGAACACGTCGGGCAGCAGGATCGTCTGGGACGGGCGGGTGAACGTGTTGGCCGCCACCGATCCCGGGTCGGGCGCGCCGGGCTCGGTGGCCCGGCGGATCCAGGCCGCACGGGTCGGCCCGTGGCCGCGGACCAGGGTGGCCCAGGCCGCCGGCTCGTCCGGGGCCGCCGCGGCGGCCGCGGACGTGGCCCAGTAGGCCTCGCCGTCCTCGCGCTCGGACGGCGTGAGCTCGGGACGGTGCTGGTCCTGGTGGACCGCGTCCGGGTAGATCCGCACCAGCAGGTCCCACTGGGTGCCCCGCCGCCGGAACCGGGTCTCCAACCGCACGGGCAGGAACGCGATGGGGACGGTGTCCTCGATGCCCGACAGGGCCGCCACCGGGTTCATCAGGGCGATGACCGCGTCCCAGACCTTCGGGTCGACCACCTGGACCAGCGTCTTGGCCGCCCCGGAGACCGCGGCGGCCGCCTTGCGGACCTCGGCCGGCGTCTCCGCCGCGGCGAGCTCCTCGTTGCGGGCGACCAGCACGGTCCGGGCCGCCTCGACCTTGCGGAGGTGGGCCTCGGCGGCGACGCGCAGGGTGGTGAGGTCGCGGGCCATCACGGCACCGCCAGGCCGGCGAGGTCGCTGGCGTGGACGGCCAGGCGGATCGGGAGCTGGGACGTGGCCACGGCCACCGCGGCGGCGTCGGCCCCCAGGGCGGTCGGGTCGAGCCAGGTCGGCGGCTCGCCCGGGGCCTCGGGCGTGGGGTCGTCGAGGCCGAAGCCCAGGTCGGTCGGCGGCTGGTGGAACACGATGAACCATCCCGGCTTCGCCGCGTTGCCGGGCTCGCCCACCGCTTCCTCGAGGGGGATGGGGAAGCCGAAGAAGGCGGCGCCGCGGGGCAGGTTGCCGTGGAACGAGGGGGGTCGGGCGCTGGCGTGGTCGGGCCGGCGGGGCGTGCCGGGCAGGGCCCGCACCGCGGTGACCAGGGTCCCCGGGTAGCGGCGGAACAGCTCGCTGCGCACGACCAGGACCAGCTCGCCCGACGGCTCGGCCAGGTCGTCGCCCAGGGCGTTGCGCCAGGCGTGGACGTCGGCCCGCAGGTCGGGCAGCGGTGCGCCCTGGGCGTCGTAGCGGTCCCAGAACCGCCGGAAGACCGTGCCCCGCCCGTCGGTCGGGTAGCCCCGCCAGCGCAGCTCGCGCATCATCTCCTCGTTGGCCCCGGCCATGAAGGCGGCCACGAAGCCGGGGTTGGTGGCCAGGATCGTGGCGTGCTCGCGCTCGAGGAGGTCGGCCCCGGGAAGGAACAGGTCGCCCGACACCTCGACCAGGTCGTCCCACAGCGCCTCGTCGATCGACGGGGCGACCATGACCGGCTCCAACGGGTCGACCGCCGCGAGGGGCCGGTTCACGGTGGACAGCACCACGTCGCGCACCGCGACGGCGGGGGAGACGGCCAGCCGCACGGTGTCGGCCAGCTCCTGGAGGGCGGCGGCCGGCTTGGGCGGCACCGTGGGGGCCGCGCCGATCAGCCCGAGCAGGCCGGCGCGCACGGACTCGGTGATCTCCAGGACCTTGCCGTCGAAGGGCAGGTGGACCATCCCCTGCATCTTGGACAGGTGGGCCGCGGTGAGCTTCTCGGGATCGAGCAGCTGGAGGATGGCCTTGGGCGGCACCTGCATCGTGTCGTCGAGGTGGATGGTCAGCGAGCCGGCCACGACCAGGTTCCGGTCGGTCACCCGGATGCTGGTCCCCTCGCGGATCGCGTAGGCCGAGACCTTCACCTCGCCACCGGCGTCGCCCCCGCCGGTGGCCCGGACCGCCCGGCCGCCCCGGGTCAGCGGCGCCGCCGGGGCCGGGGCGGGCGCGACCAGCGAGCGGGGCGTGAAGACGACGGGCTGGTCCAGGCGCCAGCTCTGCCGGGCCGCCTCCAGCACGTCGACGAGCCCGCCGATGGTGAGCAGTCCGCCGGGCCGGGACACGAGGGACCGGTCGGGGACCAGGGTCCCGGCGTTGACCTCGGTCACCAGCCGCTCGCGCCGGACCGCGTCGAGCCCGCGCCGGGCGATCGGGCCGGTCGGCCGGGCCAGGCGGCGGAACGCCGGGCCGAGCAGGTTGGGCGGGAGCATGGTCCGGCGCAGGTCGGCGGCCAGGGTCACCGGCAGGGTGCGGTGGGGGACCCGGCGCAGCAGCGGTGAGGCGAGCTGGAGCAGGTCGACGGGGATCCGCGGCGCCACGTGCCGGCGCTCCAGGCCCAGGCTCACCCGGCGGCCCAGCCGGCCCTGGTTGAGCAGCCGGTTGGCCTCCAGGACCTGCCCGGCCTGCTCCCAGGCCTCCTGGACGAAGTCGTGCTGGCGGCGGCGGACCACCGTGGCGCCCAGGCCCGCCGCGGCCCGCTGGGCCGGGTGCAGGTTGAGCTGGCCCACCCAGCGCCGCGTCCCCGTGGTGGGGATGGCGGCCGCCACGTCGGTCGCCGAGGCCAGCGCGCCGTAGACCGGCGGGCCCAGGACCCGGGCCGCGGTCGGCGGGACCAGCTCGGCGGCCAGCGCGGTCCGGTCGGCCGGCCCCCACGGTGCCAAGCCGGCACCGGGCGCGGCGACCGGGCCCAGCAGCGGGGTGGTCCGGCCCGGCGCGGCCAGCCCGGCCGGGCCCGGCGCGCCGACGTCGAGGGTCCCCGCGCCCAGGCCGGCCGGGGCCTGGGGCAGCGCGGTCAGCCCCCGGGCCAGGGACTCGAAGTCGCCCGCCTCGCCGGTGGCGAAGAACCAGTGGTGGTACACGGGCAGGTCCACGTCGCCCGCGCCGGTGCCCCACGCGTCGCCCAGCTCGGCCCCCGGATCCAGGCCCATCCCCGTCCGCCGGCCGGCCTCGAAGGTCGGCACGACCGCGGCCAGGTAGCGGGTGAAGGGTCGGAGCTGGCGGGGGCAGACCAGGCGGCTGCGGGCCCCGGGGCCGGGCGCGCCCGACGTCGAAGGGGCCTGCACGTGGGCCCAGGCCCAGCTCGACGCGAGGGGCGGGAGCTGGCGCTGGTCGACGGTCAGGACCGGCAACCGGTCCCGCTGGGGGGTCAGCTCGCACTCCGCCGCGGGGACCACGACCAGCGCGATCCACGGGCGCAGCCGGGGGTTGGCCACCTGGGGGGTGAACTGCCAGGGCAGGTCGGCCCGGGCCAGCTCGACCAGGGCGAAGCGGGTCGTCTCGAAGCCCTCGGCACCCGGGTGGGGGTCGGAGCGGACGATCTGGCCCGGGTCGATGCCGGCCACGTCCCCGGGCCCGAACACGGCCACGTCGACCGCGGCGGCCGGGGTGCCGTTGACCGAGGCCCGCAGGCGGGTGGTCAACCGGGCCGCGTCGGTGGCCGGAGCTAGCAGCGGGGTGGCCCCGCCCGAGGTGCCGGCGATCCCGGTGCGGACCCAGGACGAGAACGTGGTGCTCACGGTGCGGCCTCCGCGGCGGGGACGACCAGGGCGTGCACGCCCCCGGCCAGGGTGGCGTCGATCCAGGTGGCGAAGACCGGGCCCTCGGCGACGAGCGCGCCCCCGGCGGCCTGCTCGCCGGCCACGGCGTACTGCGCGCTGGTCAGCGACACGCCCAGCACGCCCCGGCCCTTGGAGGCCAGCTTGCGGTGCCGGTCCAGCGCGCTCGACGCGACCAGCGCGAACACCGGGAGCATGGCCACCACCGAGACCCGCCGCTCGTCGGCGTCGACCACGATGTCCTCGACCTCGTCGGCCAGGGTCGCCGACGGGCCCCACGCCGCGGCCGTCCCGCCGACCTGGGCCCCCGAGGGCAACGGCTCGAACGACGGGCCGGTCAGGCGCTGGTCGTCGGACAGGCGGAAGAACTGGCTGGGGGCGAAGTGGTCGGTCACCTTGTCGCCCACGGCCAGGGTCGCCGCAGCGTTGTCCGGGCCGACCAGGACGTGGTCGAGGGTGATCCGCTTCGGCCCGCTGATGGGCGCCTCGCCGACCTTGTGGAGGTCCCGGTCGAGCGGGGCGGCCGACTGGCGGGCGGTGAGCGTGGCGGCGGGGTGGACCATGAGCCGGGCCGGCGCCGGCGCGCCCGGGTCGACGGGCACCTCGCGCAGGCGGACCGGCGCGTCGGTGGGCGGCAGGGACGCCCAGGCCTGCGGGTCGCCCAGCGCGGCGCGCACCAGCCCGGCCACGTCGATCGCCGGCGGGGGAGGCTCGTGGGCCGGTTGGCCGCTGGTGACCTCGAACTCGACCTTGTGCTCGCCGAAGAAGTGGACCGTCGCCACGCCCTTGGCCCGCCACGGCGACGGGCCCGACAGGCGCAGCGCCACGTCCACGCCGAAGAGCACCTCGCGGTTGCGCTTGAGGTGCGCGTAGCCGTAGATGTCGACCTCGAACGAGAACGGCGAGAACCGGATCAGCGTGTCGAAGCCCATGCCCGCCTCGACCTCGAAGAACCCGATCACGCCCAGGTCCAGCGCGGCGTAGGCCTCCAGGCGGGCCCCGAACTGCACGGTGGCCGGCGTCACCGCCATGTACGACTCGAGGCGGATCCGCGGGTTGTCGCTGTCGGCCAGCGCGATCGTCAGGCGCTCGAGCTGGGGGAAGCTCGCCGGCGGGTCGAACCGGGGGTGGAAGCCACCCGCGGCCAGGGCGAACATCGGGTCGTCCTTCCACCGCAGGCGCATGGCCACGTCGCCGCTGATGGTGAACACGGTGACGAACGAGCCGTGCAGGGTGGCGTCGATGGACAGCTCGCCCCGGCCCGGGTCCACGATCCCGGCCACGGCCAGGCGCAGCAGCACGACCGGGGCGTCGAGCGCGGGCAGGCCGATCTGGATGAGCCCCAGCAGCGAGATCGTGAACCGGGGGAACTCGATGATCACGCCGATGGAGGCGGTCACGAACACGCCCCAGCCGATCTTGACCATCGGGCCGACCACGAACTGGCCCACCATCGGCGGGTAGATCGTCCCGACGTCGGAGATGATCCGCCGGGCGTTCTGGACCGCGTCCTTGGGGAACAGGATCGAGTCGAGCGCACCCCGGCGCACGCCGTCCTGGAGGGCGGGGACGTTGACGGTCCGGTTGATGCCGAGCACCCCGCCGGCGCCGTTGAGGGTGAACCCGTAGCCGAGCTGGATGGTCGGGAAGTCGGCGCAGATGATCAGCATCAGCGAGAAGCCGTCGCTGCCGTCGGGCAGCTTCGTGTTGAGCAGCCCGATGGCGGTGACGCCGACCGGCCCCACCTTCACCTGCAGGACGCCGGCGTACTCCCCGGCGTCGAAGTCCAGGAACAGGTACCCCCCGCCGTCGACCGGTCCGGCCTTGATGGACATGCCGATGCCCCGGGGCGGCTCGAAGCCGAAGTCGAGCTGGACCGGGCCCAGGTTGCCCCCGCCGGGCGGGAACGACAGGTCGGCCGAGATCCCCATGCCCTCGACGGTGGCGTAGAAGGGCCCGATGGCCACCTCGACGTCGGCGGTCACCGCGGTCTCCACCCGCGGCGGCTGGCCGGCGGGCAGGGTCACCACCGCACGCAGGCCGATCACGGGGATCTTGATGACGCCGAACAGGTCGATGTCGACCGGCAGCTCGATCTCCAGGCCGGCCCCGCCGAAGAAGTAGAGGCGGTCGGGCGACTTGAACCCGACGCCGAGCTCGAAGGGGACCCGGAACCCGTCGGGGGGCAGGACCTTCTGGAGGAAGCCGTCGCCGTCGCCCGCGGCCACCACGATCTGGGCCGACATGACGCCGACCTCGAGGTCGAACGCAGCACCCGACGCGGCCAGGTCCACCCCGGCCCGGGCCCGCACCGTGCCCAGCTCGACCCGGGAGCCGTCCGAGGGCCCGATGACGAAGGCCGGGGCGGTGCTCCCCCCGCCCTTGGACACGCCCAGCTCGATGCGCCCCGAGGGGGTCGAGCCGCTCCCGAAGGTGACGCCGCCGGGACCGAACGCCACCCCGCCGGTCGTGCCGCCCAGGACCAGCTCGACGACCCAGTCGGCGAAGGTCCGGGACACCTCGATCTCGCCCGAGGGCAGCAGCACCAGCGCCGGGCCGCCCTCGTCGGAGCCCAGCAGCCCCGACGAGATGGCCAGCTCGCCGCCGACCTCGACCCCGGCGCCCACGTCGGTGGCGGGGAAGCGGAAGAGCAGGCTCAGCAGCCGCTCCACGAAGGGAGTGCCGGGGTCGACGCCCAGGGCCGTGGCCAGCTCGGTCGGGAACCCGTAGGAGGCCTCGATCCCGTGGTCCATCAGGACCTGGGCGATCTCGTCGAGCACCCGGTCGCTGAAGTAGGTGACGCCGGCGGCGTCGACCGCCCCGTTGAAGTGGAACGCCTTGAGGTGGCCGACCGGGTCCTCGAAGAGCTTGGGGATGTGGTCGAAGCGCAGGGCCTGGCGCTTGACCGGGCGGCGGACCACCTGGCCCGAGGGCAGCGCCAGGCGGCTGCGCTCGGGGGCGGCCGGGTCGACCAGGGTCAGCAGGACCGCGCCGATGTAGGCCACCGGGTAGCGGCGGGCCAGGTAGGTGCAGGCCAGGTAGGCCAGCAGGTCCTCGGCCAGCTCGCCCAGCACGGTCGGGTCGAGCAGGGCGGCCAGCGTGCCGTTCGCCGCGGCCCGGCCCAGCGTGTCGATGGCGGTGATCAGGTCGCCGATCGCCTCGATGGCGTCGAGCAGGACCCCGAGGTCCGACAGCTCGCCGTCGGCCAGGTCCATGACCGTCTCGAGGATCTGCTGCAGGGCCTCGACCGCGTCCTCGACGGCCCCGTCGACGAGCACTCCGCCGTCCCAGCCCATGGTGGCGAACATGCGGGCCCGGCCGTGGCGGCTCTGCATGGCCGTGGTCAGCGGTTCGAAGAAGGCCTCCAGCTCGCCGATCAGGGCCTTGAGGACGTTGGTCGCGGCGTCACTCACGGCTGGCCTGCCTGGGCGTAGTCGGGGGCCGGGGGCAGGCCCGCGGCGTCGAGCAGGAACGAGCCCCGCCGGGCCGACAGCAGGCCGGCGGTGCGCGAGATGTCGGTCGGCGCGACGTAGCCGGTCGGCGCGCCGGGCGCCGCCGCGAGCAGGGCGTCGAGGTCCAGGGCGAACCCGGACGGGTTGTTCGCCTGCCAACGGGGCCAGCGCAGCACGTCGTCGAACGAGTTGATGCCCGTCGGCGGTGCCGCGGCCAGGGCGGCGACGAACTGGTCCTCGAAGCTGTCGGGCCAGCTCGAAGGGGCGCCGGCCGGCCTGCCCACGGTGGCCAGGGTCTGGCGCAGCAAGGACGCGGCGGCGTTGGCGCTCACGAGGTCGGCCGGGCGGAAGACGTGCCAGCGCACCAGCAGGGCCACGCCCCGCTCGGAGGTGACCACGTCGCCGATCGTCGCGACGCGGGTCCCGCCGCCGGTCAGGGCGATGTCGGGGACCCCGTCGGCGCCGGTCTTCTTGCCCCAGGGCGTGGAGAGCAGGTCGCGCACCCGGATGCGGCCGAAGTCGTAGGCGGCCCGGCGCCAGTCGCCGAAGGTGCGGGCCGCCATCTGCATGCGGTGGACCCAGTGCCAGGACCGGAACCGGTCCGACTCGACCGCGCCGTCCTCGATCTCCTGGAGGGGGTCGTGGGGCCGGCTCCACCAGGCCCGGTAGGTGCGCTCGGGGGTGAGCAGGGCCCGGCCGGTGGGGGACTGGTCGACCTGGCGCCAGGCCTTGGACGGGACGAGCCCGAACCGGGTGAACACGGCGTCGAAGATCAGCGGGTCGGCGTGGCGCAGGTAGGCGGCGAAGCCGGCCAGCTCGCCGGGGGCGCGCAGGGCGCCGTTGGGCAGGCCGAAGGTCCAGTGGAAGGTGCCGGCCTCCAGCAGCGCGTTGGACGAGGTGGCCACGCTGTCGAGGAAGCCGCCGCACTCCCGCTCGCTCACCGCCCGGACGACCTTGAACGTCGAGCGCTGGACCACCGTCGGCGTGGTGCCGGTGAGCACGGCGGGCAGCAGCTCGGCCTGGGCCCAGGTGTGGTCCGGGGCCACGGCCACGGGCCCGCCCGCCGTGGCCAGGAAGCGCCCCGCCGGGTGGTAGTCGGCCGCGGCCCGGCCGCCGGGCAGGGGCCACAGGTCGGACAGGTCCCGGATCGACACCTCGCTGCCCGCCGGGACGGGGTCGTCGAAGCGCCAGACCGTGGTGGCGGTCACCGTGGCGCCCTGCTGGGCCCGGGCCCACACCGGGTTGGCCCAGCCCCGGGCGACCCAGCCGTCGATCACCCCGGCCAGGGCCTGGTCGATCCGGCCGTCGATCGCGCCGGCGTAGCGCTCGGCCGTGCCGATGACCACCGGTTCGTGGGTCGTCGGGTCGCTCGGCGCGCCGCTGGTCGAGCGGGCGGCCCGGGAGCTGCCGGCCGCGATCTGGAACTCGCGGACGGCCTCCTCCATCTCGGCGTCGAACAGGCCGTCGGCCGGGCCGACGAGCGAGAAGCCGAGCTGGGCCAGCTGGGCCTGGCGCCGGGCGACGAGCCCGCTGCCCGGGGCCGGCTCGACCCGGTCGGCCCCGTCGTAGCGGGCGATGCCGCCGGCGTCGCGGTCGTGGTCGCCCCGGCGCAGGGTCGGGTCCGTCGACGCCGCGGGCAGGCCGACGGCGAGGTCCACCACGTGCAGGGTGTGCGGTGCGGCGAGCGGGTCGGCGTCCTTGGCCCGGTACCAGAGGTGGTGCATGACCTTCTTGTCGTCGCCCGCCTCCCACCGGAAGCGGATGTCGCCCACGTTGTTGCGCCCCACGATGCGGCGCCCGCTGAGCTCGGTCGCGACCACGCCGGCGGCCCACTTGCCGGCCTCGACGGCCCCGGCGAGCCCGCCGCCGGCCGGGGGCAGGCTGAGCAGGTGCGAGATGCCGAGGCGCACGTCGCGCTGGGGGAGGATGTCGACGTCCCACTCGGCGAGCGGCCCGGGGCCGTTGGGCACGTCGACCACCACGGGCGAGCCGTTGCGGGTCTCGGTGCCGGTCGCGGTGGTCACCGGGAACGGCCCGCCGCCCGGGTTGGTCCAGCCGTAGCGGTGGGCGGCGGGCATGGCCGCGCTGGCTCCGTAGGCGATCCCGATGGTCTTGGAGTCCTGGTTCTTCGACGCGCTCGACGTGAGCTGGGCGATGGCCGCCTCGACCCGGGTCGTGGCGTCGGCCTCGTAGGGCCGGCCCTTGTAGTGCACGGCCAGCGTCGAGGCGTAGTGGACGTCGCCGGACAGGATGACGGTCCGCGACCGGCGCACGCCGGTCGCGTCGGCCGGCCGCCGGGTCACGACGCGGGCCAGCAGGCGCTCCCAGGCCGCCTCCTGGAGCGACCAGTGCTCGGGGTCGACCATGTGCTGGCGGGTCTTGCCCAGCTTCTCGTGGGCCTCGGCCCCGAACACCGGCGCGGGGGACACCACCAGGACGAGGTCGTCGGCCCCGGGCACGGGGACCTGGGCGAACTGGTCGACGAGGTCCTCGGCGGAGATGAGCGCGGGTGGCTCGCCCTCGGCGCCCGGGGTCGAGCGGACCGTGCGGGTGTCGAGCACCACGAGCTGGTGGCCGGGCCAGGTGTGGTGGAAGTGCCAGTCGATGGCGTTGGCGTCGCGCGTGGCCCGGTCGATGCCGAAGCCGGTGGGCAGCCCGAGCAGCTTCTCGAGCAGCTCGAGGGTGTTGCTGCCGGTGGCGCTGTCGCTGCGGCCGCCGTCGCCGTGCCAGGTGTTGAGCAGCCGGAGGATCTCGGCGCCGGCCACCGGGACCGGGCCGGGGGCGGCGACGAACCGCTCGGGGACGTTGCCCCACCCCTGGAACACGGCGAACGCGGCCATCCCGTTGCGCACGATGGACCGGCCCAGCCGGCCCTTGGGGGTGGCCGGGTCCTGGGCGCGCTTGAGCCAGGCGAGGTTGAGGAACCAGTCGTCGGTCACCTCGTGGTCGTCGAACTGCATCAGCGAGGGCACGTTGGCCAGCAGCCGGCGGACGTCGGCCACGAACGGGCCGTAGCCCCAGCCGACCCGGGTGCGCTGGTCGGAGACGGCCTTGCGGTGGGCCTCGAGCTGCTCGGGCGTGGCGCCCGGGTAGAGCTCGGCCTCGGTCGGCATGGCCGGGGGCCACAGGGTCGGGCTCCACGCGTGCAGGTACATGGCGCAGAATTCGCCGAAGCCGAGCAGGTGGCTGCGGGGCTCCTGGCCCCACTTGGCCACGACGTCGTCGTCGACCTGGTCGGGGGGCTTGCGGCCGAAGGGCGCCCCGCTGGTCAGCCCGCCCTCGAGCGCGGTCCGGATCCGCAGCCCGGGGCGCAGGGTGCGGGGCGCGGCGGCCCCGCCGGGCAGGGGGAGCTGCTCGCCGGGGGTCCAGCCGAGCAGGGCGTCGGCCGCGTCGATCAGCACGTACAGCAGGTGATCGGCCACGTCGTCGGCGTAGATCTGGTCGCCGGTGTGGACGAGCAGGTGGGGCCGGGGCGCGGCGTCGGGCCCGGTCGCGGTGAACGAGTCGCGGATCATGCGGTCGACGGTGGGCAGGGCGTCGGTGCCGTGGCCGTGGGGCTTGCGGCACGAGACGTGCAGGATCCGCAGGCCGCGGGGGTCGGGCGGCGGGGCGGTGAACGAGGGCAGGGCCGGGGCGCCGGGCACCTCGTAGGTCAGGGCCTGGCGGGCCGCGGCCCCGGTGTCGGCCACCACGCCGGCGTCGAGCAGGGAGCGGGTCGACTCGCCCTGCGGGGTCAGTGCGAGGTCGTAGACGTAGGTGGCCCCGGGCACGATGGCGCCGGGCGCGGTGGCGGTGACGGCGACCACGTGCAGGTTGGCGCCGATCCCGACGGTCGGCGCCGTGCCGGTGCAACGGGTCGCGCCGGCGCCGCCGGCCGAGGTGACCGCCGAGACGGTGAGGGTGACGCTGGCCGGCTTGCGCAGCGCCACGAAGACGGTGACCGCGTCGGTGGTCACGCGGCGGAGCAGAGGCCCGCAGAGGACGAGGGGCAGGCTCGACAGCCGGCCGGAGAGCGGGGCGTAGGCCACCGTCAGCCCTCAGGACCTGCCCGACCGGACGTGCGCTCGCGGTCGGTCGCCCACGAACCCACATCCTGGGCCCCGCCCGTCCGCACGGCTCGGCAACATAGTGCAGCCGAAGGGGCAGATCTGCCGATCGCGCGGTCGGCCCGACGCGGACCGTGGCGGCCGTTCCCGCCGCAGGCTTCCCGGCTGTTTGATCGAGCAGCCGATAGAATTACCTGCCGGCCCGGAGCGCCTCCGCGGTCGCGGGCCCGACGGTCAGGAGCGGCGCATGCCCCGAGGCGACGACCTCATCGACCAGGACATCCTGGTGCAGAGCCGGGCCCTGGGGGACCCCACCCGCAACGCCGTGTTCGCCTACGTCCGTGGCGCGCCGGGCCCGGTGGGCGTGGCCGAGCTGACCGACCACTTCGGGCTCAACCACAACGCCATCCGCCAGCACCTGGCCAAGCTGCGCCAGGCCGGGTTGGTCGTCGAGGAGCAGGACGCCCCCTCGGGCCCCGGGCGGCCCCGGCTGCGCTACCGGCCGATGCCGGGCGCGGCCGAGCGCTGGGGCGGCCCGAGCCCGTTCGAGGCCCTGTCGATGATGCTGCTCGAGCTCCTCCGCGGTGAGGGGACCCCCCGGGAGGTCGGCCGCCGGGCCGGTCGCCGGCTGGCCGCGGACCACGGCCGCGGCGCGGACGCCGTGGAGGTGCTCGACGCGGTGGCCCGCCGGCTCGGCTTCGAGCCCCGGGTGGCGCCGGCCCGGGCCGGGGTCGAGGTGGTCCTGGACCGCTGCCCGTTCGTGGGCCCGGCCGCGTCGTCGCCCGAGATCGTCTGCGACCTGCACCGGGGCATCGCCGAGGGCATCGCCGAGCAGACCGGCGGCGAGGCGACCATCACCGACCTGGTCGTCCGCCCGCCCCGCCGGGCCGGCTGCCGGATCAAGGTCGCCACCCCGGCCTGACCGCCCGCGCACTCGGGACGAGGCCCGCTACTCCCCGAAGTAGAGGCGCTGGATGTCGACCAGCTCCACATCGGGTCGGCCCTTCGCGACGCGGGCGAGGTTCACGTCGACCCCGTTGGCTGCGAACAGCAGCAACCGGGCGGTCTCGGCCGCCGGCGACTTGCGCGCCACGAGGCGACGCACGTCCTCCAGCCGATCCAGGTCGGCGGTGGTCCGCTTGGAGGTCGTGAACTTCGCTTCACCGATGGCCAACACCCGCGAGGAGCCGTCGGGTTCGCGCCCGAGGGCCACGACGTCGATCTCGTGCTGGCGACGTGTGGTCGGATCGTTGACGACGGCTGGTCCGACCGAGGCCACGCTGCCGCCGACCGTGGCCGGTGATGCGTAGGCGAAGGTGAAGGCTCGCGCGAGGTCCTCGAAGTGAGGGCCGAGCACGTGGGTTCGAAAGCGGGGCCTGGCGTCCTCCCACGCCTCGGCGGTCCGCCGATCCTCGAACCGTGCGAGGTCACGGCGGGTGACGACGTGGTGGAACCGGACGATCGGGTCGGCGATCCGGTAGATGGGCCGCCTCGACCTGAGCGCGTCGTCGGTGGCGGTGACGAAGCCCGCCTCCTCCAGGGATCTGAGGGGGTGCTGGACGGCGCGCTGCTCACGTCCCAGCACCTGGGCGATGGCACCCTGGCTCGTGCTCCCCCCGGCGATCGCGGCGACGACGGAGTGGTAGAGCTGCCGGTCGGACAGCGAGCGGTCCTCTGTCAGCAGGTAGTCGTCCTCGCGGAACAGGGCGCTCGCCGGGTTCAGCGGGCCGGCACCGAGCCATCGTCCGAGGTCAGAGGGTCGTCGTGGGGGGGACGAAGGGAGGAGGTCGCGGTATCCGGGGGTCCCACCGACGACGGCGTGGACGAGGAAGGCGGTCATGGGGTCGGCGATGTCCCAGAACGCAGCTGCCGTCCGGTAGTCGAAGGCGCGCACCAGCACGTCGACCGAAGCACGACCGCGCAGCGCCTGGGTCCCCTCGAGCAGGTGGGCCATGACCGACAGCGCCGAGCCGCACAGGACGAGCCGCAGGGAACCCGGCCGATCGTCCGTGTCGTCGATGAACCTCTGGATGACCGAAGGGAGCTCCGGCGAGTTGCCGAGGAGGTAGGGCAGCTCGTCGAGGACGACGACGGTCGGACCGCCGGCGGTCGGCAGCTCGCGGAGGGCGAGGAGCGCGTCGTCCCAATGGTCGAGCGCGAGTCGCCCTCCGGGCACTCCGAGGTGGGCACCCAGCGCACGACCGAACCCCGCGAGTGCCTGGCTCCGCTCTTCCTCGACGGCCTGGTGGTAAAAGCCGCCGGTGGCTCGGGCCAGCCGGCGCAGGAGGTAGGACTTCCCCTGGCGTCGTCGTCCCCTCACCAGGGCGAGCCGGGTGCCCGATCCGCCCTGCGTGGCGAACGTGGCGAGGTCGTCCCATTCCGACTCGCGGTCGAACACGTCGTCGGGCCGCTGCACGGAATAATACTAAACAAGATTTGTATAAGTCGGCTTGGTAATCGGAGGTCGGGTCCTCAGGGGACCAGGGCGGTGGCGAAGACGACCACGCCGAGGGAGGCGGCCAGGCCGGCCATGGCGACGGGCCGGGCGCTGCGGGGGTTGCGGGTGGCCAGCACGCCGTGCCCGGCGGCCAGCACGATCGAGACGACCACGAGGGTGAGCTTGATCCCGAGCAGGCGGCCGTAGCCCGGGTCGTCGAAGCTGCCCAGGGTGACGCCCCGGTGCCAGGCCAGCGCGATGCCGGTGGCGAGCAGGACGGGCAGCAGCCCGGCGTTGGCGACCAGGGCGAAGCGCCGGGCCGTGGCGTGGACGAGCGGGGTGCGGGCGGCCGGCTCCAGGTTGGCCCGCAGCACGGGCAGGACCACGCCGCTGAGCAGGAGCTGGCCGCCGACCCAGCCCATGGCCGCGGTGACGTGGAGGAAGCGGACCAGGCTCCAGCCGTCGACCCTCATCGACCGGCCCCGGGGTCGGCGTAGGTGACGGGGTGGCCGACGAGCTGCTTGGAGTGGACCATGGCCACCTTGCGGGCGAAGGCCTTGGCCTGCTCGGCGCCGGGACCGTCCCAGCCCAGGTCCACCGTCTCGTGGAACAGGTCGAGCCAGCGCTCGAAGTGGGCCGTGGTGAAGGGTTGCCGGGCGTGGACCAGCAGGTGGGCCCGGAAGGGGTTGCCCTCGTAGCCGGGCATCGACAGCAGCACCCGGCACCAGAAGGCGGTGAGCTTGGGCAGGTGCTCGGACCAGTCGACCCGGGCGACGTCGTTGAAGAGCGGCCCGAGCAGGTCGTCCTGGGCCACGTCGGCGTAGAAGCGGCGGACCATCTCGGCGATCTCGGTGGGGTCGTCGAGGTCCCGGCCCCGCCGGGAGGGCACCGCGGCCAGCCGGCTCACGGCGTGGCGGGAGGGTCGGGCCGGCCGGCTGGGTCGGCGGCGTGGGTGTGGACGTGGGAGATCGACAGGGCGACGCACCCGCCCATCATGAACCCGTAGCCGAGCCCGCCCCAGACGCCCACGAACACGCCCAGGCCGATGGCGCCCTTGGCGTCCATGCCCAGGCCCAGGCCGAGGGCGGCGACCATGCCGAACAGGACGGCGAAGCCGATGAGCGCGCCGATCGAGGCCCACCGACCCGCGGGTGAGCCGGGCTCGATCAGCGGGGAGCGGGCGGCGGCGGAGGGCGTCGCGGGATCGGGATGGTCGAGCGTCGTCACGCCACCTCCAGGCGGGCTTCCATGCCGGCGGCCCGGTGCCCGGCCACGTCGCAGTACAGGACGTACCGGCCCGGCTCGAGCTCGAGGGTGCCCCGCTCGACGTCGCCGTGGCCGGTGACGTCGAGCGAGAACCCGTCGACGTCCTCGACCACCAGCGTGTGGCGGATGCTGCCCTCGTTCGTGTAGCGGACGCGGACGGTCCCGGGTCGGGTCGCGTAGTCGTCCCGGTCGAAGTGGATGTCCTGGGCCACGACGTCGAGGTCCACGGGTCCGTCGGTCGCCGGTGCGGGGTCGGCTCCGCCGTCGCGCCCGCCGACGGACCCGTCGTCGGACCCGTCGTCGCCGCAGCTCGACAGGACCAGGGCGAGGGCGACGAGCGGTGCGGCCCCGACCAGGTGCCGCCTTGTTTCTCTATTCACAACTAGAAATATATGCCGGGCCGCGACGGCGCGCCCCATCGGCGGCCGCGGCGGCGGGGGTGGGTCAGGCCGGCTGGTGCTCGGGGCAGTCCACCCGCAGCTCGGCGGGTGGCAGCTCGACGTCGAGCAGCGTGCAGCGGTGCACGCCCCGCTCGAAGCGGTGGAAGCGGCAGGTGGCGCAGGTGCGGGCCACGGTGATGGCGCCGACGTCGACGAGCCGGGCGATCAGGGCCAGCAGCGCCTCCAGCGCCGCCTCCTGCTGCGCGCGGTCGAGGCCCCGCACGGCCTCGACGACGGCGTCGGGCGTGTCGGCCAGCTCGGCGGCCAGGTGCGTCCCGGCCACGGTGAGCTCGACCGTCGCCCGGCGGCCGTCGCGGGGGTCGGGCCGCCGCCGCACCAGGCCCTTGCCCTCCAGCGCCCGGAGCGAGTCGGTCACCGTCGGCTGGGTCACGCCGACCTCGGCGGCCAGCGCGCCGACCAGCGGCTCGGGCGGCGGGCCGCCGCGCAGCACGGCGAGGAGGTCGGCCTGGAGGGGGGTCAGCCCGTGGCGGGTGGCCACGGCCTGGCGCTCCGCTCGCCGGGCGTGGGCCAGCCGGTCGAGCGCGGCGGCCACCTTGCCGGCCAGGTCGGCGGGCCGGTCGGCGCTCACGGGTGGGACGGCGAGGGGCTCACCACGTGGTGGGACTGTAGGGGCGGGCCCAGAGGGCCACCGAGAGGGTCACGGCCTTGAGCCAGGCGTGGTACATCGCGTCGACCGCGTCGGGGTCGGCCTCGCCGGCGGCGAGGAAGTCGCGCACGGTCACGGTGATGGGCACCACGAGGGCGATGAGGTGGCGGAGCGGGACGTGGGTCGAGGGCGAGTCGACCCCGTCGGTCCGGTTCTTGGCCGCGGTGTGGTGCCGGAGGGCGATCTCGTCCTGGTAGGCGAGCCAGCGCTCGTCGTGGTCCCGCCCGCAGAGGTCGGCGATCCAGCGCCCGAACCGACCCCGCACCGCGGCGAGGTAGTCCCCGTCGGGCTGGCCGTGGGGGCCGACGAAGGTCGACACGAGGTGGGATGTCCCGCCCACGAACCCGTACCAGACGTCGAGGATCTCCTCGGTGCGGGGGACGAGGATCTCGCCGGCCCGGCGCAGGGCGGCGCGGTCGGCGTCGGTCCACAGCACCGAGGCCTGGAGGGCGGCGAGGTCCTCCGGGGTGACGGGCGAGGGGGACAGGGAGGGGTCGTCGTAGGTGTACCCGGCGATGGTGGTCACGGTCGGCTCCTGGTCGTTGGCTGTCGCCATATATATAGGAGTCCTATTTAAATGTCCAGGGTCGTCGTCGAAGAGGTGGGCCCAGCAGGCGGGATCACCGCCCTCGTCCGGGAAACTGGCCATGGCACCCTCCTGGAGGTTTGACTAGCAACAGATAGAACAACATCGCGGACCGCGCCGACAGCGCGGGACAGGAGGACGGGTGCCGTGCAGCTGACCAGCGTTGCGGAGGGCTCGGTGCCCGGTCCCGGCGGGGTGGCGGTGGACGTCGTCCTGCGGGCCGCGGGCTGCAACGTCCGGGTCATCCGGATCGGGCCGGGCCACGCCCTGCCCGCCCACACCCACGGCGCGTCCGACGTGGTGCTCCACGTCGTCGAGGGGACGGGCCGGATCGACCTCGCCGAGGGGGCCGAGATCGCCCCGGGCACGCTCGTCCACCTCCACGGCGACGAGGCGCTGCGGGTGGCCAACACCGGCCCGGCCGACCTCGTCCTGCTCGGCGTCTTCGCGCCGCCCTTCCCCGCCGGCGGCTGAAGCCGGGGTCGGCGGCTCAGCCCGGGGGGCGGGCCGGGTCGAGCCGGTTGCGCCGGCCGAGCACCCGCCGTGCCGCCAGCCCGTCCTGGGGCCGCTCGTCGTCGAGCTGGCGGCGGTGCACCTTCAGCAGGTCGGTGCGGGTGCAGATCCCCACGAGCCGATCCGCGTCGACCACCGGGACGTGCTCGACGCCTTCGCCGACCATCAGGCGCAGGGCGGCCTGCGCGGTGTCGTCGGGCGCCACGGCGAGGACCTGCGCGTCCCCGTCGTCGAGCAGGGCCGACCCGTCGTCCCGGTCGTCGCGCAGCACGTCGCCCCGCGTCACGATGCCGACCACCCGCCCGGCCCGCACGAGGGGGAGCGCGCTGTGGTCGCCGACGGCCAGGCGGCGGCGGGCGTCGCCGACGGTGACGTCCGCGCCCAGGGTGGCGACCTCGGTGCTCATGATCTCGGCCACCCGCACGTGGGCGAAGGGATCGACGCCGTAGTGCCGGCCCACGACCAGGCCCCGTCGCCGGAGCTTCTCGGTCATCAGGCTGTCGCGGTTGACCGCGGAGCAGACGAGGTCGGCGACCACGCTGGCCAGCATCAGCGGGAGGACCACGTCGTAGGCCCGGGTCAGCTCGAACACGAAGACGATGGCGGTGAAGGTGGCCCGGGTCGCCGCGCCGAAGGTGGCCGCCATGGCCACCACGGCGAAGGCCCCCAGGGCGACGTCGGGCCCCGGCAGGACCTGGTTGAGGCCGTCGCCGACGACGGTGCCGAAGCCCGCGCTGATCAGCAGGATCGGTGCCAGCGTGCCGCCGGAGGTCCCCGAGCCCAGGGCCAGCCACCACGCCACGAGCTTCCCGGCGGCGAGGGCGGCGACCGTGCCGACCGCCAGGCGGGCGTCGAGCACGTCGGCGATGGCGTCGTAGCCGACGCCGAGGGTGCGGGGCAGGACGAGGCCGACGACGGCGAAGCCCAGGGCGCCGAGGACCGGGTGCCAGAGGTCGTCGAGGGGCAGGCGGCGGAAGAGGTGCTCGACGAGGAAGAGCCCCCGGCTGATCACGACGGCCAGGGCGCCGCAGGCCAGGCCGAGCAGGGCGAAGGCGGGCAGGACGTCGAGGCCGGACAGGTCGTGGTGAGGCACCGAGAAGAGCGGGCCCGAGCCGAACAGGGCCGAGTGCACGGCCCCGGCGACGGAGGTGGCGACGACGAGCGGGATCAGGGCGCGGGCCGAGAACTCGAACAGCAGCAGCTCGAGGGCCAGGACCACGGCGGCCAGGGGCGCGCCGAAGGTGGCCGACATGCCCGCGGCGGCACCGGTGGCGAGCAGGATCTTGCGCTCGGACGGCGTGACCGGGAGGACCTGGCCGATCAGCGAGCCGATCGACCCGCCGGTGACGATGATCGGTCCCTCGGCCCCGAAGGGCGCACCGGTGCCGATGGCCAGCGCGGCCGAGATCGGCTTGGCCAGCGCCGTGCGGGGGGCGACCCGGCTCTGGCGCGTGAGGACCGCCTCCATCGCCTCGGGGATGCCGTGGCCCCGGATGACCGGCGCCCACCGGGCCAGGAGGCTGATGGTCAGCGCCCCACCCGTGGCGGCCAGGAGCAGGGTGGCGTCGACGTCGAGGGTGGCCGGGGAGCGGTGCCGGGTGTCGAGCACGTGGAAGAGGGCCACGTTGGTGATGAGGTCGATGAGGTGCAGCAGCACCCAGGCCGCGCCGCCTCCGGCGAAGCCCAGGACCGCGGCGAGGGCGACCAGCAGGAGCAGGCGCCGGATCGGGGTGTCCATGATCATCGTGGCACGATAGTATCGTAGAACGATATGAATGCGTCCCGCCTGCGCGACCAGGACTTCGCCCGGCTCCTCTCCTTCCGCGACGGGCTGCGCCGGTTCCTGCACTGGAGCGAGGAGCAGGCCCGCTCGGTCGGCCTCACCGCGTCGCAGCACCAGCTGCTCCTGGCCGTCCGGGGCCACGGTGGCCCGCCCTCGATCGGCGAGGTCGCCGAGCACCTCCTCCTCCGGCACCACAGCGCGGTCGAGCTGGTCGACCGGGCCGCCACCGCCGGCCTGGTCGAGCGCATCCACGACGCCGACGACAACCGGGTCGTCCGCGTGCGGCTCACCCCCGACGGGACAGCCCGGATCGAGGCGTTGGGCGGCGCCCACCTCGAGGAGCTGTCGCGGCTCAGGGCCGACTTCGACGCCCTCTGGGAGGACCTGCCCCCGCGGTGACCTCCACGGCGGCTCCGGGCCCGGCAACGGCCCCGGTGGGCCCGGCGTCGCGGGGGCGCCGGGCCCACCGCTGGGTGCCCAGCTCGGCCCGCAGGGCGGCGACGCCGACCCGGTGGCACCAGTCGCCGAAGCCCTGGCAGGGCTCCCGCTCGGCGGCGTAGCGCGCCAGGACCGGGACCAGGACCTCGACCAGGGCGTCGCGGGGGACGTTCTCGCAGAACACCTCGTTGAGCCGGATGCCGACCTGCTCGCCGCCGAGGTGGACGTCGTAGCGGTGCTTGCCCCGGCCGACGAAGGCCACCTCGGTCGTGTAGGGCCGGGCGCAGCCGTTGGGGCAGCCGGTCATCCGCACGTGCAGGTCGAGGTCGGCCAGGCCCAGGTCGGCCAGCGCCAGGTGGAGCTCGTCGAGGAGCGCGGGCAGGGCCCGCTCCGACTCGGCCAGGGCCAGGCCGCAGGTGGGCAGGGCCGGGCACGCGAACGAGCTCCGGGCCACCGGCGTCCAGGCGCCGACCGGCCGGACGCCGTGGCCGGCCAGGACCGCGTCGACGGCGGGGCGGGCGTCGGCGGGGAGGTCGCAGAGCAGCACGTCCTCGCGGGGGGTGAAGCGCACCGAGGCGCCGAAGCGCTCGACGACGTCCCGCAGGCCGGAGCGGACCCGCTCCGCGCCGACGTCGGCGATGCGACCGTTGAGGACCTTGACGCCGAGGAAGCAGCGGCCGTCGCCCTGGTCGTGCCAGCCCAGGTGGTCCTCGGCCCGGTGGAGGTCGACGGGCTCGGCGTCGGCCAGCCGCGCCCGGCCGAGGTTGGCGGCCACGATGGCGCGGACCCGCCGCTCGCCGAGGTCGTCCACGACGTACTTCAGCCGGGCGTGGTCCCGGTCGACCCGGTCGCCGTGGTCCCGGTGCAGCGCCACGACCGCCTCGCAGGCGGCGAGCAGGTCGTCGGGAGCCACGGTGGTCAGGGGCGTGGCCAGGCGGGGGTAGGTCCCGGGCTTGTTGTGGTTCTTGCCCTGGCCCCCGCCGACCAGGAGCGTGAAGGCCTCGATCGCGTCGTCGTGGACCACCGGCACGACGGCGAGGTCGTTGATGAGCACGTCGGTGCAGTTGTCGCCGGGCGCGCTGAACCCGATCTTGAACTTCCGGGGCAGGTAGACCCGCCCGTAGAGCGGTTCCTCGTCGGGCGTGCCGGCCGGGCCCGCGGCGGCCACGTGCTCGCCGTCGACCCAGACGTCGTAGTAGGCGCGGGTGCGGGGCTTGAGGTGGCGGGACACGAGCCGGGCCCAGGCCCGCAGCTCGGCGCGGGCACCGCCGGGCAGGGGCGCGGGGCAGGCGGTGGTGTTGCGCACCACGTCCCCGCAGGCGGCCAGGGTCGTGACCAGTGCGGCGTCGAGGGTGGCGATCAGCTCGTGGAGGTCGGACTTGTCGACCCGGTGGAACTGGACGTCCTGGCGGGTGGTGACCCGCAGCGTGCCGTTGCCGACCGTGTCGGCCAGCCGGTCCAGGACCAGGTACTGCTCGGCCGTGAGCTCTCCGCCGGGGATGCCGGTGCGGACCATGTGGAAGGCGTCGGGGGCCAGGCCCTCCCGCCGCCGGAGGGACCGGGTGTCGCGGTCGTCCTGCGAGTAGGTGCCGTGGAACTTGAGCGTCAGGGCGGCCTCGGGCGAGAAGGTGGCCGCGCCGTCGTGGAGCTCCCGGGCGATGGTCGAGCGGAGCTGGCGGCTGCGGGCCTTGGCCTGCTCGACCTTCGAGCCGGGCACCTCGTCGGACATCGAGGCGCCCGGCCCGGGGGTCGCGGGAGCGGCGTGGGCGTGCACGTCGGCGGGGAGGCGCCGCGGCGTCAGTCGGGCTGGGGCGTGTAGCGGAGGTAGGGCTTGAGGGTGCGGAAGCCCTTGGGGAACCGCTCGGCCGCGGTGGCGTCGTCGATGGCGGGGGAGATGATCACGTCGTCGCCGTCGGTCCAGTTCACCGGGGTGGACACGCTGTGCCGGGCGCTGAGCTGCAGGGCGTCGAGGACGCGCAGGATCTCGTCGACGTTGCGGCCGATGGCGGCGGGGTAGGTCAGGGTGAGCGCGACCTTCTTGTCCGGGCTGATCACGAACACCGTGCGCACCGTGGCCGTGGCCAGGGCGTTGGGGTGGATCATCCCGTAGAGCGAGGCGACCTCACGGCCCTCGTCGCCGACGAGGGGGAAGTTGAGCCCGGTGCCCTGGGTCTCCGCGATGTCGTCCGACCAGCGCCGGTGGTCCTCGACGGGGTCGACGCTGACCCCGATGAGCTTGGTGTCCCGCTGCGCGAACTCGTCCCGGCGGTTGGCGAAGGCGCCCAGCTCGGTGGTGCACACCGGGGTGAAGTCGGCCGGGTGGGAGAAGAGGATCCCCCATCCCTCGCCCAGGTACTCGTGCAGTCCGAGCCGGCCCTGGGTGGTGTCGGCGGTGAAGTCCGGGGCGGGGTCGCCGAGCTGGAGCGTCATGGTTCCTCCGTAGTTCTTCTAGCTGTTGATAGGAAAACTACGGACCCATTCTCGACCGTGCAAGTCGGGATTCGGACGGTCAGCCGCGGGCCAGGCCCAGCCGCTCGAGGGCCGAGGGCGAGAGCAGCTCGGGCGTCCACGGCGGTTCCCACACCACCCGCAGGACGACCTCGGCACCGGGCAGGGCGGCTCGCACCGCGGCCTCGGCCTCGCTCGGGAGCTGCTCGGAGACCGGGCAGCCGGGCGTGGTCAAGGTCATGTCCACCTCGACCCGGTCCCCGTCGACCCGCACGTCGTAGACGAGGCCGAGGGCGACCACGTCGAGGCCCAGCTCGGGGTCCCACACGTCGCCCAGGGCCGTGAGCACCGCGGCACGGCGCTCCTCGGCGCCGGGGTCGGCCGCCGGCGCGAGCCCGCTCGCCGCGTCGTGCACGAGGTCGGCCAGCCGGCCCCCGACAGCCGGGGACGAGCCGTCGCCGCTCGGGGACGGGCCCGCGGCGTCGAGGTCCGCACCGGGAGGCGGGTGCCCCTCCGGGTCGGCACGGCGAGGGGTCGGGGCGGTCGCCCCCGGGGTGCGGGGGTCTGCGGTCGGTGGCTGGGTCACGAGGGCCTCCCCGGGATCGCCGGGCCGGATGTCGCGCCACGGGCCGGCGCCGGCCCGGCGCGGCGGGTGGCCCGGACGGCCCGCCGCGGGCCGGTGGCGAGGGTGGCCGTGGCCAGGACCCCCGCGACCGACACGCCCAGCGCCCCGGCGGCCACGGCACCCGGAGAGGCGGCCAGGATCCCCACCAGCACGCCGGCGAAGCCCGCGGTGGCCACCACGCAGGTGGCCCGCGCCGTGCCGTGGTGGAACAGGTCGCCGAACAGCAGCGGCCGTCCCGACGGGGCCGCGGCCACGCCGCGGCGGCGCAGCACCGTGTAGGCGATGAAGGGCACGATCTTGTGGGCGTGGCCGACCACGGCCAGGCCGAGCCAGGCGACCAGCGCGGCGATCTCGGCGGTCACCAGGCGGACCCGGTCCGCGGTGTCGAGCGGGGCCAGCGCCGCCGTCGCGGCCAGCACGACGGCGGCGACGAGGAAGGCGGCCGAGGCGAACAGGAAGGCGTGCAGGAGCTCGAGCGGGCGCCGGCGGTGGCGGACGGCACCGGCCAGCGAGACCAGGTGGGCCCCCAGCCCGCCGGCCGCGGCGAGCCCGCCGGGCCAGGCGAGCGCCGGCACGCCGAACAGGAGGCCGGCGGCCAGCACCGGGGAGCCTGCTCCCAGCAGCCCGACGGCCCAGGCGCCGGCCCGGGCCCGGGGCCGGTGGGCCAGCAGGAACATGGGCCACAGCTTCTCGGCCACCGACACGTAGGTCAGGCCGAGCCAGCCCAGCAGGCCCAGGTGGGCGTGGGCCAGGACGCGGTGGGGGAGCAGCGGGAACCAGCCGGCCTGCCGGTCGAAGGCGTAGACGACGCCGAAGGCCACCGTGACGACCAGGTAGGCGACGGAGAGCCGGAGCCCGGCCAGGGGCACGCCGCCGCCCCGGGCGGCCAGCGGTCCCGACAGGTTCCAGGCCGCCGAGGCCACCGTCGCCGCGCCGAGCAGGCCGCCCACCACGACCAGGTCCTCGGGGCCGTGGGCGAAGCCGGTGGGCAGCAGCCAGGCCGTCGCCACCATGCCGACGGCGGTCAGGCGGGCCAGCGCGACCGAGCGCAGCGGTCGGCGGGACACGACCGGGGTGAACTGGTGCGCGGCGCCGAGCACGGCGGTGGTGAGGAAGGCCAGCATCCCCACGTGGGTGGCGGCCAGGGCGCCCGGCGCGGTGGGTGCCGACACCACGCGCCCGGCGGCGAGGGACGCGGCCAGGCCGAAGCCGGCCAGGCCGACCCCGGAGGCGGCCAGGAAGGCGAGGGGCACCGATGCCGGCGGCACCGTCGCCCCGCCGGGGACGAACGGGGCGACCGGTGCCGCGGCGGGCCCGGGTCCGGGACCGGGTGGGGCGCTGGTTCCGGGCACGGGCGACCTCCGTTGGTTTTTCTAGTTAGTAGCAGAATAACATCACCGGCAACCGACCGCGGGAGGACCGACGATGCGGACGCTGGACGTGAGGCCGATGCCGCCGAGGGGCCGGCACGAGGCCATCTTCGAGGAGCTCGACGGCCTGGCCGCCGGGGAGGTGCTCCGGTTGCTCAACGACCACGACCCGTCGCCGCTGCGCCACCAGCTCGACGCCACGCGGCCCGGCCAGTTCGCCTGGGAGTACGTCGAGCGGGGCCCCGAGGAGTGGGCCGTCGAGATCACCAGCCGGGCCCACGTGGTCGACGCCCGGCCCACCCTGGCCGAGGGCGGCGAGCCCTTCGCCGAGATCATGGAGGCCGCGGCCCGGGTCGGGGAGGGCGAGGTGCTGGTCGTCTACGCGCCCTTCGAGCCCGTCCCCCTCGAGGGCGTGCTGGGCGCGCAGGGGTTCCGCTACGTCGCCGACCCGCTCGAGTCCGGCGACTGGCGGGTCACCTTCCTGCGGGGCTGAGGTGCCGGCCGAGACCCACCAGCAGCGCGACGACCTGGGCGTCGACGCCGTCGTCGAGCTGCTGGCCGCGCTCGTGGGCATCGAGCCCGAAGGCGCCGGGAGCGCCACGCTGGCCGCGCTGGACCTCGACGACGACCTGGCCCTGCTGCGCCTGTGGGACCTCGTCGCCGAGGAGCTGGGCGAGCGCTCGCTGGGCGACCTGGACCTGTCCGACGCCCGGCCGGCCACCCTGGGGGCCTTGGCCGAGGAGTTCCTCCGCGCCCTGTGACCCGGCCCGGCCGCCCGGCGGGGTGGCCAGGTGCGCGGCGACCCGGACCGGGTACGGCCGATCCTGCCGGCCGAGCGGACCGGAGCGGGGCTCGGGCCAGGGCCCGGACCGAGAGGAGCGATCCGTGACCACCTTCCTGCTGCCGGCCGCCCACCTCGCGGGCCACCGCTGCCCCCTGCCGGGTGACCGCCCGCTGCCCAAGCTGGTCGACCTGTCCGGTGGCGTGGCCCGCTGCGACGAGCGCCACCGGCTCGAGCGGTCCGACTGGACCTACCGTGACGGCTGAGGTCGGCCCGGGCGTGGTGGAGGTCCGTCGGGTCTACGGCCCCGACGACCGGGCGGGCGGCCACCGGGTCCTGGTCGACCGGCTCTGGCCTCGGGGCGTGGCCCGTGGCGACCTGGCCCTGGACGAGTGGGCCAAGGACGTGGCCCCCAGCGGCGGGTTGCGCCGCTGGTACGGCCACGAGCCGGCCCGGTTCGACGAGTTCGCCCGCCGCTACCGGGCCGAGCTGGCCGAACCGCCCGCCACCGCGGTGGTCGAGCACCTGCGGGCCCTGGCCGGCCGGGGCCCGGTCGTCCTGCTCACCGCCACCCGCGACGTGGCGCGCTCGGGCGCCGAGGTCCTCCGCCGCCACCTCCTCGCCTGAGGGCCCGGGTCGCCCGGCGTGGCCGGGCGGGCTCGCCCTCGCCTCGCGGTGATCGCGCCTCCCTAGGGTGGCGTGGATGCGGACGGCGACGAGCCCGGTGGAGGGACGCCACCCCGGTGGTCCGTCGGTGGGCTCGGCCCTGCTGGTGGCGGTGGCCGTCGGGTTCGGCGTCGGCGCGCTGACCGCCTACGGCCAGGGGTGGCTGGGGGACTCGACGTCGTCGCTGGCCAACTCGGCCGGGCCGTGGTCCCTGGCCGCGTTCGTCGTCGCCCGCCGGAGCCGCCAGGTCCTGCCCGCGGTGGTCGCGGCCACGGCGACCCTGGCCTGCTGCGAGGTCGGCTACGTGGTCGCGACCGAGGTCCGCGGCGGCGCCAACGCCACCTCGACCGTCGTGTTCTGGCTGACCGCCGCGGTGCTGGCCGGCCCGCCCCTCGGCGTCGCCGCGGCCTGGTCGACCCGCGGCGGCCTGCTCGGTCCGGTCGGCCTCGCCGCGATCGGCGGGGTGCTGGTCGGCGAGGGCGCCTACGGCTGGTCCACGGTGGCCGACACCACCGACTGGCGCTACTGGGCCGCCGAGACCTCGATCGGCGTGGTGGTCGTGGCGATCGTCGTCGCCCGCAGCCGCCGGCCCGCCACCGCGCTGGCCGCCACCGGCACCGCCGCCCTCGCGGCCCTGGTGGTCTTCGCCGCGGCCCGAGCGGTCTGACGGCCCCGGTCGATCCGCGGGTGCCACGGCGGGAGGCGGAGCCGGGTCGATCCCTGGACCGGTCCGGGGATCGGGTTTACGTTGCCGGGAGACGGCTCGGCGAGCCGAGGTGAGTGGCGGGCAGCCATCACGAACGAGCACCGAACAGGGGGTCCGGCGTGTCGGACAACGAGGACGAGA
This sequence comes from Acidimicrobiia bacterium, assembly GCA_050247895.1. Classification (GTDB taxonomy): domain Bacteria; phylum Actinomycetota; class Acidimicrobiia; order Acidimicrobiales; family VFJN01; genus CAVPEW01. Next base: position 5,136 of record JBFWTJ010000001.1, on the reverse strand, counting down.
CCCAGAGCGTCAGCGAGAGCGAGAACCCGGCCATCCCCTCCCCGACGCCTGCGGTGAGCCGGCCGAGGACGAACGCCGACTGGTGGCCGAACCAGCTCGACCTGTCGGTCCTGGACCAGCACGCCCGGCGGCTCGACCCGATGGGCGAGGACTACGACTACGCGGCGGAGCTCGCCACCCTGGACCTCGACGCGCTCAAGCGCGACCTGGTCGAGGTGATGACCACGTCGCAGGACTGGTGGCCGGCCGACTACGGCCACTACGGCCCGCTGTTCATCCGGATGAGCTGGCACGCGGCGGGCACCTACCGGATCGCCGACGGGCGGGGTGGCGGCGGCGCCGGCATGCAGCGGTTCGCGCCGCTCAACAGCTGGCCCGACAACGCCAACCTGGACAAGGCCCGCCGCCTGCTGTGGCCGATCAAGAAGAAGTACGGGCGCAAGATCTCCTGGGCCGACCTGATCATCCTGGCCGGCAACGTGGCCTACGAGTCCATGGGGTTCACCACCTTCGGCTTCGGGTTCGGGCGGGAGGACGCGTGGGAGCCCCAGGAGGTCTTCTGGGGACCCGAGGACACCTGGCTGGGCGACGAGCGCTACAGCGGCGAGCGAGACCTGGAGAACCCGCTGGGCGCCGTCCAGATGGGCCTCATCTACGTGAACCCCGAGGGGCCGAACGGTGAACCGGACCCGCTCGCGGCGGCGCGCGACATCCGCGAGACGTTCGCCCGGATGGCCATGGACGACGAGGAGACGCTGGCGCTCATCGTCGGCGGCCACACGGTGGGCAAGTGCCACGGCGCCGTCGGTCCCGAGTACGTCGGCCCCGAGCCCGAGGGCTGCCCGGTCGAGGCGCAGGGCCTGGGCTGGCACGTCAGCTACGGCACCGGCAAGGGGCCCGACACGCTGACCAGCGGGCTCGAGGGGGCGTGGACCAACGCCCCGACCACCTGGGACAACGGCTACCTCGACAACCTCTTCGCCTACGAGTACGAGCTGACCACCAGCCCGGCCGGCGCCAAGCAGTGGACCCCGACCGACCCCGCGGCCCAGGGCACGGTGCCCGACGCGCACGACCCGTCCAAGCGCCACGCGCCGATGATGCTGACCACCGACCTCGCCCTGCGGGTCGACCCGATCTACGGCCCGATCGCCAAGCGGTTCCACGAGAACCCGGACCAGCTCGCCGAGGCCTTCGCCAAGGCCTGGTACAAGCTGCTGCACCGCGACATGGGCCCGATCTCCCGCTACCTGGGGCCCTGGGTGGCCGAGCCCCAGCTGTGGCAGGACCCGGTCCCCGCGGTCGACCACGAGCTGGTCGGCGACGACGACGTGGCCGCGCTCAAGGCCCGGCTGCTCGACGCCGGCGTGTCGGTGTCCCAGCTCGTGGCCACGGCCTGGGCCGCGGCGGCGTCGTTCCGGGGGACCGACAAGCGGGGCGGGGCCAACGGGGCCCGGTTGCGCCTCGCGCCCCAGAGGGACTGGGAGGTCAACGACCCGGCTGTGCTGGCCGAGGTCCTGCCCCAGCTCGAGGCGGTCCGTGACGAGTTCAACGGGAGCGCGACGGGTGGGAAGCAGGTGTCGCTGGCCGACCTGATCGTGCTGGGCGGCTGCGCCGCGGTGGAGCAGGCGGCGCGCCAGGCCGGCTTCGACGTGACGGTCCCGTTCGCGCCGGGCCGCACCGACGCCTCCCAGGACCAGACCGACGTCGAGTCGTTCGCGGTGCTCGAGCCGACCGCGGACGGGTTCCGGAACTTCCTGCGGCCGGGCGAGAAGCTCTCGCCCGAGACGCTGCTGCTGGAGCGGGCCAACTTCCTGACGCTGACCGCGCCGGAGATGACCGTGCTGGTCGGTGGCCTGCGGGTGCTGGGCGCCAACACGGGCCAGGCCACCCACGGCGTGCTCACCGACCGGCCCGGGGTGCTGACCAACGACTTCTTCGCCAACCTGGTCGACGGGTCGACCGAGTGGTCGGTGTCCGCCTCGGCCGAGAACGTCTACGAGGGCCGTGACCGCGCCACGGGCGAGGCCCGCTGGACGGCGACGGCGGTCGACCTGGTCTTCGGCTCCCACTCCCAGCTTCGTGCTCTGTCCGAGGTGTACGCCTCCGACGACGCCGGCGAGAAGTTCGTCCGCGACTTCGTGGCCGCCTGGGACAAGGTCATGCGCCTCGACCGCTTCGACCTCCGCTGACCCGTGTCGTCGTCGTAGGCGCCGGCCTCGGTGGTCCTTCGACCGGCGCCCGGTGGAGCTGTCACAGGCTGGTGGCATGATCGTGGCATGATCGTGCCAATGGCTCGAACGCGGGTGAGCACGACGGTGGACGAGGAGCTCCTGGCTGCGGCCCGGCGATTGCGCGAGGGCGTCAACGACGCCACGTTGCTGGACGAGGCGCTCGCCGCGCTCCTGCGGTCGCACCGGGCGGCCGAGGTGGATGCCGCCTATGCGGCCTACGACGAGGTGCCGCTCGACGAGCCCGACGAGTGGGGCGACCTGGCCTCGTTCCGGGACGCGGCGGGACGGTCATGATCGGCCTGCCATCGCGGGGTGAGGTCTGGTGGTGCGAGATGCCGCACGTCGGGCGTCGCCCGGTCGTCATCCTGTCCCGGGACGCAGCGATCCCCCGGCTCCGCCGGAGCCTGGTGGCACCGTGTACGACGACCGTGAGGGGGCTTGCCAGCGAGGTCGAGCTGGAACCCGTCGAGGATCCGGTTCCCCGTCGTTGCGCCGTGAACCTGGATTCAGTGGAGTGCGTGTCACTCGGTGTCCTGGTCGAGCGGTTGGGCCGGCTCGGCGACGATCGCATGCGCCAGGTCTGTGCCGCCCTGGAAGTCGCTGTCGCTCGCGAATGACCTCGATCGCCCAGACACCTTGGGCTTGCCGTAGTCGCCCAGCAAGATCACGTTGAACACTTGAGGTGCGTCGGCCGTCAACCCTGTTGGGCCGGTCACGCCGGGGCGAGGGTGATGGGGACGCCGGACTGGGTGACCATGCCGGTGAGCGGGTCGACGTCGTGGGTCCCCGACGTGAGGACGCTGACGTTGGCCGTGCCGAAGCCGTGGGGGATCGACACCGCCCCACGGCGGATGTCGTCGACGACCTTGGCCCGCACGACCAGGCTGCCGCTGGCCGAGCGGACCAGGACCTCCTGGCCGTCGGCGATGCCGGCGTCGGCCGCGTCGGCCGGGTTCACCAGCGCCTCGGGCCGGTCCGCCGACGATCCCATGGCATCGGCCGCCATCTGCGAGTTCAGGTGGCGGAGCTGGCGGCGGGGGGTGAGCACGAGCGGGGCGGGGTCCGACAGCGCGGCCAGCTGGGCCACCAGCTCGGGCGGTGCCGCCTCCCAGCGGCCGTCGGGCAGCAGGTCGCGCTCGACCCAGCCCATGGCGGCCCGCTCGGCCACCACCGCGGTGGGGGCCTCGCGCAGGGTGGCGAAGTCGGCCCGGGACCGCTCGGCCAGCGGTGCCAGCAGCTCCTCGTCGGTCACCTCGTCGGGGTGCCGGCCGTCGAGCAGGTCCAGCCCCAGCCGGTGGGCGATCGACGCGTAGTGCCACCACATCGACCGTCGCTCGGCCACCGGCGCCACGACCCGGTCGGTGTACTGGCTGGCCACCTCGAACTGGAACTGGTCGATGTAGTGGGGGACGTCGGGCCGTTCGAGCTGGCCCAGGGCCGGCAGCACGTGGGTGGCCAGCTCGGCGGTCTCGGACATGACCACGTCGGACACCACGAGCAGCTCCAGGCCCGACAGCAGCGGGACCAGGCGCCCGGCGTCGGGCAGCGAGGTCACCGGGTTGGCGCCCCCGACGAACAGCCCCCGCAGGTTCCCGGCCGCGATCTCGTCGGCCAGGCCGGCGCAGGGGAGCTCGCCGAACCGGCCGGGCAGCTCGGGGCGGGCCCGGGGCCCGGGGGCCGGCGTGGCCGGCAGCGGCGACAGCGACCGCCGGTCGAGCTGCTTGAGGAAGCCGGGGTGCAACCACATGCCGCCCGGGCGCTCCCACGATCCGGTCACCACGTGCAGGGCCCAGGTGAGCCACTCGGTCACGTTGGCCGCCGGCGACATGGTCGTGCCGGTGCCGGTCTGGGCCGCGACCCGGCCGTGCCGGCGCACCGTGGCGACCAGGTCGTCGAGGTCGCTCGGGTCCAGCCCGGTCCGCTCCGCCGCGCCGTCCCGGTCGAAGGGCTCGACCGCGGCCCGGAGCCGCTCGACGCCGGTGGCGTGGTCGCGCAGGTAGTCCTCGTCGGCCCCGTCGCGTAGCAGCTCGCGGACCAGGTGGGCCAGGACCACGTGGTCGGTGCCGGCCCGGGGTTGCAGGTGGCGGGTGGCCAGCCGGGCCGTCTCGGTCCGCCGCGGGTCCAGGACCCACAGCTCGCCCTGCGCGGCCAGGCCGCGCAGGCGGACCACCGGGTCGGGGAACGAGTTCATGTGCCCGTGGGACACCACCGGGTTGAGGCCGATGAGCAGGACCAGCCGGGCGTCGCGGTGGTCGAGCGCGGCGACCAGGCCGGGGTGGCCGGCCATGAGCTGGGCCACCAGCGGCTTGCACGGCGTGTCGACGGTGGTCGCCGTGTACTTGGAGCGCGAGCCGAGGGCCCGCACGAACTTCTCGGCCAGCCGGCGGCCGCTGGCGTCGAACGAGGACGCCGTGGCCAGGTAGGTGCCCACGGCGTCGGGGTCGCCGGCGTCGAGGATCGACCGCAGCCGGGCGGCGACGTCGTCGAGGCACTCGTCCCAGCTCACCTCGACCAGCTCGCCGTCCCGGCGCAGCAGCGGCCGGTCCAGGCGGCGCGGGTCGTGGTGGGCGCGGCCCAGCGCCCGGCCCTTGGGGCAGGTGTAGCCCCGGGACAGGGGGTGCTCCTCGTCGCCGCGGATCCGCACGACCTGGTCCCCCTCGGTCGTCACGACGATGCCGCACAGGGCGATGCAGAAGCGGCAGAAGCTGCGGTGCTCGGTGCGCGGGTTCGGGCCGGCGGCCATGGTTCCCCCCTTCTCCACCGACGATGCTACGGACTTGACATCTGACGTCAACCTGCAAGTCTTGGGGACGGCCGTGAGGCCGGCGACAGGGGACCGGACGCAGGACCGGACGACAGGGAGCGTGGGGATGGACTTCGCCCTTTCCGATGAGCACGTCGA